>JBIIOM010000087.1:0-10013 GCA_044336925.1 Pirellulales bacterium | reverse complement strand
ATCTCCCACATCCTGCTCGCGGTCACGGTGCCGATCCTGGCGATCTGGATGTTCGTGCTCGCGTTTCGCGGACGCTGGGAGGCCCACCGGCGACTGGGCAGGATCACGCTGCCGATCTGGCTCTACGTGTCGGTGACGGGCGTGGTCATCTACCTGATGCTCTACGGGCTGAGCGCCCCGCCTGTGGGATGATCCTGCGGCAAGTAGACCGCTTGCTCCGCAAGCGGATTCGAATCCGCTTCGGGACGAAGCGGTCTACTTGTGCTTACCGCACGATCGTGCGGAGCCGCACGAAGCCGCCTTCGCCGGGGCGGAGCGTCTGCTCGATCTTCCACGTGACCACGACGGAGCCGTCGTCGCCCGTGCCGGTCGAGATCGCGGCCGGCAGGTTGGAGGCGGGGCTGTCCGGGATGAGTTCCAGTCGCTTCGGCAGCGCGTCGACGAGCACGATGTCGTCGAGCGGCCGGTCGCCGGAGTTGAGCAGGAAGATCGTGAAATCGAGTTCCTCTCCCTGCCGCGCGGTGTCGCTGCCAGCCCGCTTGCAGAGGGTGAGCTCGCACCGGCCGGGCTCCTCGAGGCGGAGCGTGGCCGTTCCCTGGTCAGCTGCGATCACGTTGGCGGTCTCGCCGTTCACCGTCACCTGGGCGCCCGTCACACAGGTCCAGGCGTAGGGCACGTCGAAGCCGACCTTGATCCGCGGCGTCTGCACGAGCGTCGCCGGCAGCGGCATCTCGTCGGCGACCCGTTCGACCGGGTTTTCGAGATTGACCGACTCGTCCGGCAGATCGCCCTGATCCACGGCGAGCGCCGGAATCCGCTCCTCGATCGCCAGCATCGGCTGCGCCTTGCGGGCCGACTCGGGGGCGAGCAGCAGCGTGCGGCCCAAGACCGGCACGGTGTCGGTCGCGGCTTCGGCGAGGGCATCGCCAGCGAGACCCTTGGGGCCGACGGGCACTGCCTCTTCGTGCGGCCGGATCAGCTCGCGGACCGATGCGAAGCGGGGCGCATACACGCAGGCGCAGTTGGAGACCGCAAGACAGGCCTCCTCGTGATCGGCCGCATCGGCGGGCCGATAGCGGGCGACCGTGTCGCCGGCGGTGAGGTTCGCGAGGTCCGCATCGCCGACGGGTTTGGCCGGAACGCCGTGATCGCCGCCGTCGCACACGAGGCACGGGACGACGGTCGGCACGGCCGGCGGCGGCAGGCAGACGAAAGGGGGGCAGGCTTCGGGGCCACAGCTGGCGGGACCGCACCTGCCGGTCGCGCAATGGCCACTGGTGCAGCGACCATGCCGCGGCAGGCGGGGCAGGGGAGGGCAGGGGACTTCGAGGCCCGCCTGCATGACGGCGGCGGCGTCCTCCGTGGCTGCGGCATCGAGCTCTTCTGCCGAGTCATCGTGAGCGGTCGCGACATTCTCGACCATGGCCGGCGCGACCGCGGCCAATGGCACCAGCGCCGGCGCCGTGATCGATTTGCACGAGGCGAGGATGATCGCGCTCGATGCGATCGCGAGAATGCGCAGCCAGCGCAGGCGAGGCGAACGGCTCATGGAAGGCTCCCCGGCACAGGCACGCGATTGCCGATGATGACTTCCGCCACGGGGTCGCCCAGGGTCGAGGCGACCGTGTAGGCGTCGTCACCGGGGCGAACGTCGAACCAGCTCGAGGGCAGCAGGTCGGGCTGCTCCGGATCACAGGCGGCATAGACGACCCGCCGCACGAGCGAGCCCTCGAGGGCCGCGGAGAGATCGGCTTCGTCGATCACGATTTCGACGGGAAACCGCCAGGCCATCCCGGGCGGCACGGCGAGCTTCGCGAGCACCCGCACGGAAGGGAAGAGTTCCCGGCCCTCGTCCATTCCCACGCCGGTGATCCGCAGGCGGTAGGCTCGGCCGACCACGAGCCCCATGCGCAGCGGCCCTGGCTCGAGCGCCGTCCAGCCATCGGCCGTCTCGATCGCGATCCGCATGCCAGCCGGACCGCGGATATCGACCGGCTGGATGAAGTCGGGCAGAAGGGCCTCGGATCGCGGACGACCATCCGGATAGGAGCCGGGCTGCAGGCGCCTGCGGGCGCCAATCGCTCCCGGTAATGAGGTGCCGGCGAATGGTTCCACCGCGCTCGTCCCGACGGCCTCGCGGGAAAAACCCGACGAGGCTGGCAGGGCGAGGACGGCGGTCGCCAGCAGCCCGCTGGCAGCCCGCAGCACGGTTCCTATCCGGATGGTCTTTGTGTCGATGGCCTTTTTCGATCGTGCGCCCCGCGTCGTGGTTCCGGTCGTGTGTCCGGTGGTGCGGTGCGGGGGCATGGCGTTGGTGGTTCTGGTGGAGAGTCTTCGGGGCGGTCGCGGTGCGACGGATCAGGGGAGGTAATCGCCGGGCTCGGGCGGGCAGGGGCCGCCCATCGCGGCCGCCGCTGCGGCATCCGGATCGGGGCCGCCGTTGTCGACCCACCGCTTGCGATCCTCCGGCGGCTGCTTCAGGTGGATGTGCGGCACATCGGAACGCTCGGAGACGTAGGCGTGACGGGCCGGTTTCGGATAGCTCAGGCCGGGGGACTGCTGCACGTGCAGACCGAGCGATGACGACGGCGGCGGAATGTGCGTCTTCGTGTGGTTCGTGATCGTGTGCCGCCGCAGGCCGGCGGGCACGCCGAGCGGGATGTGCGCCGGGCCGGGCAGACCAATCGGCGTGCCGGTGATCGGCATGCCATACTCCGGGGCGGTCACGCCGGCGAGGAATGCCGGGGGCAACTGCGACGGGTCGCCGCCGACGGGCATGCCCAGGGGCGCTGCGACGCCGATCGGGCAGGCACCGCCGCCGCCATTCCCATCGCCGCCACCACCAGCCCCGCCCGCGAGGGCCGCGCCCTCGCCAGAGCCGGCCGATTCGAGATCCTTGTTGCCGATGCGGATGATCGCGAGGATCGAGCCGCGTCGATCGGCTTCGACCACCGGATCGATGCCGGGATCGAGCCGCGTGCTGACGAGCGTTTCCACGCCCGCCACCGCGAGTTCCTGGTAATCGGGATCGGGGAGGTAGACGACCTTGGTGACGAAGTTCCCGCTGGTCACCTGATCGAGATCCTCCTCCGTGAGCTGGAACGGGATCGCGTTGTGGTCGAGGAATGCCGCCGTGCGCGGCGCCACCGGGGCGACCTCGATCGAGGGATAGAGTTCGAGCCCTTCGTGGCCGGGGATGTCGGTGATCTTCAGCCGGTAGATGCCCCCCTGGGGGAAGTCGTAGCGGCCGGGAGTGACCAGCGGCGAAGAATCGAAACCGCCATACTCGGTGACATCCCACCGCACCTGCATGCCGTCGGGACCGAGAAATCCGATCTGTGAGGTCGGGCCGCCGAGGCCGGCGGCCATCTCGGCCGCCGCAGCGTCACCGCCAGCGCCGGCCCCACCCGCGGCTTCCGCCAGCGCTGCCTCGTAGGAGGCCGGCATGATCACGCCAGGGCCAGGGCCTTCCACGCCCGGCCCGGGATGTTGCAGCATCGCTGCCGGCGGCAACACGTTGGTGTGCGGCGTGGCGACCGGACGAATCTGGGCGAGCCCGGTGAGCGGGGAGTTCGCTGGGATGTGGCACCCCGTGAGCGTCGCCGCCAGCGACAGGCCGACGAATCCTTGCAAGCGCCGTTTGACCACCATCGCATACCTCCGGAGCCCTTCGAATCGCCATCGCGATGCAGGCTCGTATTTCGTCTTGGGACCGTTTCCAGCGATTCCGTACACTCGTCCCGTCACCTGACCCGCGGCCCAAGGCCACGGTCATCCGGTCGACCTCTGAGTTTTCGACCCCCGGCCACCGATTTCTTTGACAAAATCCGCAAAGTCGACCTGACCGCGATGCCCAGCCATTCCCCCAAACCACCAGGTTTCGCCGGACTGCCGCGAAGGCGTCTGCCGTTCCTGGCAATCGCATCACTGCTTGTCGCGGTCGCGGTCGTCGCACCGGCCAAGTCGCAGTCGGAGCAGCAATCGGGGCCGCTGTCGGGTCCGACCGGCAGCGTCTACCAGCGGCAGCGGGATGGCGCGGAAGAGCAAGGGAATGCCGAGCGGATCGTGGCGGCGGCGCTCACGGGCCTCGGTCGCGCCGACTCGTTGTCGGCCCGCGTCCGCCAACTCGCGCGGGTGGGAGACGTCGTCCTGAAGGGCGGAGGCCGCTACCTGCAGTCGGGCACCGGCGACGAACAACGGTTTCGATTCGAGTCGAAGCTCACGGCCGACACGGAAGAATTCGACGTGCTGGAGGTGAACGACGGTTTGTATTTCTGGTCCTATCGCAAGCTCGGCCTCCAGCCGCCCCGGCTGACGAGGATCGACACCCGCCGCGTCCGGGAACGGCTGGTGACGTTCGGAATTCCCGAACAGGCCACCGCCGCGCCTTACCTTGGCGGCGTGCAGCGATCGCTCGCGCTCGTGCGCGAGTGGTTCCGGTTCGAGGCGGTCTCGTCCGGGATGATCGACGATGTGCCGATCTGGATCATCGAAGGTCAGTGGGATCGCGACCGCCTGGCGGCGCTCCTGCCCGACAAGGCCGAGGCGATCAAGTCCGAGGCGATGAAGGGGCCCGCCGGCATCACGGCCGGCGACCTGCCCGAGGGAATGCCTTGGAGCGTGCGGCTGTCGATCGGCAAGCGGGAGCTCTTTCCCTTTCGCATTGAATGGCTCGCTGTCCCGGGGCGGCGGCCCGTGGCGGCCACCACACCGGAGGTCGTGGCCGTGCTCGAGCTCTACGAGGTGAGGGTCGGCGATCCGGTCGACGCCACCGCCTTCGTCTACAAGCCTGCCACCGAGGGGCTCATGGACGTGAGCGAGAACTACGCCAAATCGCTGCAATCGCTGCGGCCGTGAACACCGTAGACCGCTTCCTCAAGTAGACCGCTTGTTCCACAAGCGGATCTGATTCCGCTTCCGGAGGAAGCGGTCTACTTCACTCCGCGCCGCGCCAGCCGGCGTCCACGAGCCGGGCCGCGGCGTCGATCGCGGCGAGCATGCTCGTGGGGTCGGCCGTTCCCGTGCCGACGATGTCGAAGGCGGTGCCGTGGGCGACGCTCGTGCGGACCAGCGGCAGGCCGAGCGTGATGTTGACCGCGCGATGCATGCCCAGCAACTTGATCGGGATGTGCCCCTGATCGTGGTAGAGCGCCACGACTCCGTCGAATTCGCCGCGGCTGGCCTTGAGGAAGAGCGTGTCGGCAGGAAGCGGGCCGGCGACATCGAGGCCGCCCGCGGCCAGCCGCTCCACCGCCGGGGCGATCAACCGCGGTTCCTCGTTGCCGAAGAGCCCGCCTTCGCCGCCGTGAGGATTCAGCGCGGCCACGGCGATCCGCGGCCGCCTGCCGAGCATCGCGGTCAGCAGCGAGGCGAGCCGTTCGCCCGCGTGCACGATTTTGTCGGTCGATAGGTGCGCGAGCGCCTGGGCGAGCGATTCGTGGAGCGTGACATGCACCACACCGAGGCCCGCAGGACCGACGCGGGCCGCCGGGGCAGGGGGCAGCCAGAGCATCATCGAAGCCGCCGAATCGGGCAGGCCGCAGGCCCGCGCGAGCCATTCGGTATGACCGGGCACGTGCTGGCCGGCGGCGTGGAGGGCCTCCTTGTGCAGCGGCCCCGTGACGATTCCCGAAGCCGCTGCCGACCGGACGGCCATGAAGGCGGTCTCGAGAGCGGCCAAGGCGCTGCGGCCGCCGGCGGCGGTGATCATGCCTCGCGGCACCTGCTCTCGCGGCGCATCCGGCTCCACCAGGAGCACGGTGTCGGGGGTCGATGGCCGTGGATCGTCGATCGCCACCGTCGCCACACGCAACCGCGGCAACGACGGCACCGTCGCGAGAACGTCTTCGATCAGGCCCGCCGCGGCAACGACGCGCAGCCGCGCTCGAGCGTGGACCTCGGTGGCATGCCAGGCGGCGAGGACGACTTCCGGGCCGATGCCGGCTGGGTCGCCGCAGGTGAGGAGCAGCGTCTCGAGAGTGGGGCTGGCAGACGGCATCGGTGTCGGGCTCGCGTGGGTGCGCCGACCATGGCGTGACGGCGGGATCAAGCCTATAAAAGATGCGTCGCTCCCGCATCCCGCCGACGCTCTCTTTGGTGTTTCAAGCAATGGAAAAAGTCTTTTCCCGCGCAGCCCTGTTTGCCGTGGCCCTGCTCGTGGCCACCGCCGGCCTGGGCCTGTGGCTCGGCGACCTCCACGGCCAGACCGATCAGCGGGTGCTCCGCTGGGGCACCGTCCACCGCCTTTCGGGTGTTCTCGCGGCGCTCACCGTGGTGCTCGTGAACAGCATGGCAGTGACCTACTTCATCGGGACGGGCCGCTGGTGCCGAGAGGTCGTGGAGACCTACGGCCTCGATGCCGCCTACATCGAGCAGAGCCGCCGGCTGAAGCGGGCGGCGTTTCCATTCGCCCTGTTGGGCATGCTCGGGGTCGTCGTGATCGTGGCCCTCGGGGGCGCGGCCGACCCGGCGTCGGGGCGGCCGGGAACACAGGACTGGGTCACCCCGCATCTGATCGGCGGGATCGCGCTCGTTGCAGCGATCGCCTGGTGCTTCCAGGCCCAGCTGCCCAACATGCGGCGGCAGCATGAATTGATCGAATCCGTGCTCGGCGACGTGCGGGCCGTGCGAAAGGCCCGCGGCCTCGACGTGGAAGAGCGCTCAGCCATCTCATGAGGGCTGTCCTACCCAGATGCACTCTACTGGCCGTGGGCGTGTGACGCGGCCGGGCTGCCGCTGCCGTGCACGGCGTGGGCGTGGGATGACCGCTCCATCACGGTGATGCCCCAAGCGATCGTGATGCCGAGCGTCAGCGCCGCGGTGAGAAGCAGCCGGTCGTGGCTGTGAAACTCCACTTCCGGCAGCAGGTCGGCGGCCGCGATGCAGAGAAACGCCCCGGCCGCCAACGCGAGCGCCGCCCCCACCACCGGCCCGCGGCTGCCGCCATACAGCTGCAGGCTGCCGAGAAAGAGCATGGCACCGAGTGGCACGATCGCGGCATAGGCGGCATTCACGATCCGCCGCCAGGCGGGGGAGACGCCGGCATTGATCATCAACGTCGCGATGATGCCGGAGTCGAATGGCTTGTGCAGCAGCACGGCGAGGAATGTCGCGAAGCCGGCGAGCAGGCCGACGCCGTGGCTGGCGTCGGCGTCGATCGAGGCGGCCAGGGCCGCGCCGTCGGCCAGGCTATGGAGGGCGAGCCCGGCGAATGCGCCGCACCAGGCCCACGGGCCCGAGCGCGGGGCCGCGTGCGGCTGGTGGACGCCGTGCCCATGGTGGTCATGGTCGTGGTGATGGTCGCCGGAGTGGCCGTGCGCCCCGTGGGAACCATCGGCAGAGTGGTGCGCGTGACCGTGAAATGCCCGCTCGAGGAGAAACATCAGAAAGAAGCCGGCCAGCACCCAGGCCATCGTCAGATCGATCTGCCGAGACAGCTCCGCATAGGCGTGCGGGAGCAGATGGAGCAGCCCGACGCCGAGCATGATGCCGCCGGTGAGCGAGAGCAGCACCTGCATCCGCCGATGCCCGAGCGACAGAAACGCGATCGACGAGCCCCCCGCAAACGCGGCGGCGGCGATCAGGAGCAGATAGACGACGAGGCTTGCGAAGGCAGCTGAGCCAAGGGTGATCGCCGCGAGCGTGGGGTGCATGGCCGCTGATTCGCCGGGGTCGGAAAAACCGCCATGATCCCGCACCGGATGGCCCGGAGCAAGGGTCGGCAGGCGGGGCACGTCAACGCCGGTATTGCCACGGCGCCTGCATGCCCGGAGCTGAGCGGTAGGCCTGCTCCATCTGCTGCCGGATCACGTGCTTTTGCTCGGAGCGGGAGGCATCGATCACCGCGAGCCCCCCCAACACCACGACGAGCACGTAGGTGAGCAGGTTCGACCAGGCCTCCGGGCCATGAAACTTCAGCGCCGTGCCGAAGGCCTTCTTCTGCTTCGGGCCGAAGTTGCCTTCCTTCACCGCCCAAATCTCGTCGAGCACGAGGTGCGTGAGGAAACCGATGATCACGGCGCTGGCGAGGAAGTAGCGCCGTAGGGGATCGTCGGAGCTGTAGGCGAGAAACGTGACCAGCCCGGCGATGAGGGCCGCGGGAAGGCTGTGGTACATCCCGCGTTCCGAGGAATGATTCTCGAGCATCCACGTCATGCCGAAACGCAGCGCCAGATAGAGGGAAGCCCCCACGAGGATGACGCCCTCCATGGGCAGCCCCAGTTGCATGAGACGCTGCAGCATGAGCAGCGGCACGAGTGCGGCCGCGAAGGCCACGCTCTCCTTGAGCGAGGAGCCCGATCCGCTATCAAGATCGGGGAGCATGCCGGCCATCGCGCAGAGCCCCCCGGCCAGCGCGCAGGTCATCGGCGGCATGTCGCCGATCGACCAGGCGGCAACGGCATAGCCGGCGCCGACGAGCGACGAACCGGTGATATGCGCGCGGAATCCGGGCACTGCGAAACCCCCCTGCGGGCCGAACGAGATCCGCCCCCGGAGACCCATTTCGGCCTCCGGTGCACGGCGTCACTGCCTGGACCGGTCGTGAAACCGGGCCAGCGCAGAGTCGGCCGTACTCTTTTTGTCGGCAGGTTCGGCGGATGAGCGACAGTCGGACCACTTGGCACCCACTGCACCGCGGGAACGTAAAGGTCGCCAGCGAAGGAGGACTCACCGCACCAAAACACATCCATAAAACATCACAATAAAACGAATGGGGTGACTAGGCGCTCAGGGAATTAAATAGCGATGAAGGCAACATAGCAAGCTTGGATAACCCAGCGACTATGGGGCGATTTTGCTGAATGTGGCGTTCTTTTCGGTGTCTTCCCCGGCGCATTTACTCCAGCGATTGGTCTTCGGGAAACCGCCCCCCGCGCTTACACTCCCCTCCCCGTTTTCCACGCTGCTGCTCGGAGGCATCTGTGAACCTCGAAGGCTATGACCTCGTCATGCTGGGAATCCTGGCTGTCGCGGCCTTGCTCGGCTATTTCAAGGGCATGGTCTGGCAGCTGGCCTGGATCGCCGGCATCGCGGCCAGCTCATACGTGTCGTTTCGATTTGGCGCCCAGTTGGCGCCTGTCTTTGGCCAGCAAGCGCCTTGGAACCGGTTTGCGGCGATGCTCGCCCTCTACGCGGCCACGTCGATCGGCGTGTGGCTTGTGTTTCGGGTGATCTCGGGGGCGATCAACGCCGTGCACCTTTCGGCGTTCGACCACCAATTGGGGCTGCTGCTCGGGCTGGCCAAAGGCGGACTGCTCTGCGTGGTGATCACGTTCTTCGCCGTCACCCTCGCCCCCGGCTATCGCGACCAGATCGTCGGCAGCCGCAGCGGAAGGCTCGTCGCCGAACTGATCGTGCGAGCCGACACCTATCTCCCGAAGGAAGTGCACGACACCGTCGAGCCGTTCGTGCGGCAATTCGAACAACAGTTTCAGCAGCCCTTTGGTGGCCAGGGAGCGACCCAAGGCGGATTTGCCCCGGCTCCCATGGCCGGCCAGCCGTCACCCCTGAAGGCGATGCTCGAGGGGGTGCAATCGGCGGCGGCATGGGCGGGTGCCGGGCAGGGGGGGCAGGGGGTGCAACAGGCCGGCGGCTCGCTGCCGGCCGGATCCGCCTGGTTCGTGCCGAGCGGTCAGCCGCCGGCTGCCGCGGCGCCGGTTGCAGCGCCAGTCGCAGCGCCGGGCCGATCGAGCGGCAGTCGATTCTCCGCGCCGCCACAAGCGTTTCCGGCGGGAACCCAATCGCCGCTTCCGCTTCGCTAACGCGCACGAATCTCGTCGGCTCGCAGCCGGCCTAACGGCTCGACGCTTCGCTCGCCACTGCCTGACGGGCAGGGGAGCGGAGAAGCGTTTGGGACTGGAATCCAGCCACGAAACGCAAATGGCCGAAACCGGACATAAGAGACATTATCGGACGTTGGGGAGAGGGGCGTTTCGCGGGCAATTGCAGGCATTGAAACGCGATTTGGACGTCACTCACCTTCCCTGGATAATCGTCTTGGAGGTTCCGCATGA
>JBIIOM010000305.1:0-2927 GCA_044336925.1 Pirellulales bacterium | reverse complement strand
GCCACGCAGGGGGGCAAGGTGCTCTGGTCGAAGACGAAGTGCGGCGCGGGGATGCCGTCCCCCGTCGTCGTGGGCGATCACCTCTACTTTCTCGACAAGATCGCCGTCTGCTTCGACAAGCGAACCGGGCAGGAGAAATACCGCAAGCGTCTGCCCGGAGGCAGCACGGCCGTGGCATCGCCGCTGGTGATCGGCGATCGGATCTATCTCGTCAACGAGCGCGGCACGGTGGTCGTGCTCCAGGCCGGCCCCGAGTTCAAGGTGCTGGCGGAGTCGGCGGTCGGGAGCGGCGACGAGATCTTCTGGGCCACGCCCGCCGTCACGGAAGACGCCCTCTTCATCCGATCCACCGACGCGCTCTACTGCATCCGCTGAGCGGTCTCGTCGAGGAGCATTTCGATGCGTGCTGCACGGTTGCCGATCGCTGGCCTGCTGCTGGCCGCCTGGCTTGCGCCGGCCCACGCCGGCGACTGGCCGCAGGTGCTCGGCCCGAATCGCGATGGCATCGCGGCCGCCGACGAGCGGCTCGCCGAAGCCTGGCCCGCCGACGGGCCGCCGGTCGAGTGGCGACGCGATGTGGGGGCGGGCTACGCAGGGATCGCCGTGGCCAGCGGACGTGCCGTGCTCTTTCATCGCGTCGGCAAGTCCGAAGTCGTCGAGGCGATCGACGCGGCCACCGGCAAGACGCTCTGGAGCGACGGCCATCCCACCACCTTCACGCCGCAGGTCGGCGGTGGCGACGGGCCCCTCTGCACGCCGGTGATTCACGATGGACGTGTGATTGTCTTTGGCGCGCAGGGCATCCTCGGCTGTCTCGACCTCGCCACCGGCAGGCGGCTCTGGCAGCGGGACACGCACCGCGAATTCGACGCGCCGGAGGGGTATTTCGGCGCGGGCAGCACGCCGCTCGTCGTGGGTGGCAACGTGCTCGTCAACGTCGGCGGCTCGCGGCAGGAGGCCGGGATCGTCGCCTTCGATCTCGGCACGGGCGCGACCGCTTGGAAGGCCACGGCCGAGCCGGCGAGTTATTCGTCGCCCGTGGAGGTCGACATCGCGGGCGTGCCGCACGCGGTCGTCGTCACCCGTTATCAGTGCCTGCTCGTCGAGGCCGCCACTGGCGCCGTGAAGTGGCGATTTCCGTTCGGCATGCGGGGCCCGACGGTGAATGCGGCGACGCCGCTGGTGATGGCCGCCGGTGGAGCCGCCGAGAAACGCCTGCTCGTCACGGCCGCCTACGGCATCGGCTCCGTGAATGCCTCGTTCGACGGCAAGGCCGCGCAGACGCTCTGGGAGGGAACGGAGTCGCTCGCCTCGCAATACTGCACGCCGAGCGCCACGCTGGTAATCCTGGGGGCGATCGACGGTCGCGACGACGTGCCGCCGGCAGAACTCAAGGCCGTCGATGCGGCGACGGGCCGCGTGCTCTGGGTCGAACGCGGCTTCGGTTACGGCACGCTCCTCTCCGCCGATGGCAAACTGATCGCGGCGAAGACCGACGGCGAACTCGTGCTCATGCGGGCCGACGCGAAGGACATGCACGTGCTCGCGCGGGCCCGGCCGCTCGCGGGCACGATCCGGGCGCTGCCCGCGCTCGCGGCCGGCAGACTCTACGTGCGCGATGACTCGGTGCTCACGTGCCTACGTGTCGGCCGCTGACGGGTGTGACGCTGGATCGCCAGACCTCGCCGAGCAGGATGCCGCAGGCGACCGAAACATTAAGGCTCTCCACGGCGCCGGTGCCGGGAATCTGCAGCCGCCGGTCGGCGATCGCGTCGATCGACCGGGAGACACCCTCGCTCTCGCTGCCGAGCGCGATCACGACGTTTTGCCCGAGCGCGGAGCCGTAGAGCGGATCGCCCCGGTGGCTCGACGTCACGACGATTTCGTAGCCAGCCTTGCGGAGCCGGCCGAGGTCGGCGGCGGGGCTGGCGAGATCGCAGACGGGCACGATCTCCGCCGCGCCTTCGGCGACCCGCACGGCGGCCGGCGAGAGCGGCGGCAGCGCCTTCTCCGGGCCGAGGATCGCGGCCACGCCGAAGTGAGCGGCCGTCCGCAGGATCGAACCGAGGTTGTGGGGGTTCTGCACGCCGTCGAGGAAGAGCATCGCCCCGGAGAGCGTCCGCGTGTCGATCGCGCGCAGCAGGTCGGCGAGGTTCCAGCGGCGGATCTGCCTGGCGAGGATCGCGACGCCCTCGTGATGCACCGATCCGGTGAGCCGCTCGAGGCTTTCCGACTCGACCACCTGGAAACCCTTGCGGGTGGCGATGCAGTGCTCGATGAGCGATTTGAACCGCCGCTGGCGGTCTTTCGTCATGTAGACGCGGATGACGTCGTGGGGCCGCCGCGCGAAGAGGGCCTCGCAGGCATGGACGCCGTGATACTTCTCCTCCGATTTGTCTTGGTGCCGCGGCCGCGCGGCGGCTGGGGCGGAACGCTTCGAGGGGCGGCGCGGCTTCATGATCGGGAAGTCTACGCTCCGCCTGTTCCGCGACGAAAGCCCGCAGCGCAAGCAAGGTCCATCCGTCGTCCACTCCAACCAACGCCACTCCCACCCGCCGCGTGAGAAAGCAATGCAACTCTCGCTCGGGAGCCGCTTGCGGAGCAAGCGGTCTACTACAGCGCGCGGCGGTATTTCTTCGGGCCGCGGGATTTTGCGCCAGCGGCTGGGGCGGCTGCTGGTGCGGCGGTTGCCGCTCGCTTTTCACCGCGGGGCTTGCCCTTGCCGCGGCGGCCTCGCGCCGGCTTTTCGCTGCGTGCCGGTCTGCCCGACTCGCTCCGGCGGCCCCGATCGCCGCGGCGGCCGGCCTGTGCCGGCGGCCTCCGCGGACCGCGGTCCTCCGCGTCATCGGCCTTCGGCAGATCGGCGGGAAGGTCGGTGCGCTCCGGAATCTGTTTCCGCAGGAGCCGCTCGATCGCCGTCAGCCGCG
>JBIIOM010000304.1:0-2942 GCA_044336925.1 Pirellulales bacterium | reverse complement strand
CGCAGCCGGCCGGGCCGTTCCTCCATCACATCGCGGATCGCCTCGATCATCTGGGTGAGACCTTCGAGCGCGAAGTATTCGCATTGAATGGGCATGAGCACTTCCGTGCTGCCGGCGAGCGCGGTGCGGGTGAGTTCTCCCACGCTCGGCGGGCAGTCGATCAGGCAATAGTCCCAGGCATTGAGCCCGCGGGCGAGATGACTTTCGAGCACGGCCGACCCGCTCCGGGCCTGGGCGGCGATCCGTTCCACATCGCGCACGCTGCGGCTTCCAGGCAAGATGGAGAGATTGGCGATCGCGGTTTCCACGATCGACTCCGAAAGCGGCGACTCCGACACGAGCGGGTGGGTGGCGGCCGGCGCCACGCCGAAGCCGGTGGTGGCGTTGCACTGCGGGTCGAGGTCGACGAGCAACGTGCGCAGGCCCCCCTTGGCGAGCCCCGCCGCGAGGTTCGCCGAGGTGGTCGTCTTGCCGACGCCACCCTTCTGATTGGCCACACACAGAATCCGTCCCAAGCGCAGAATCCTTCCGAGCGTTTTCGTGCGCACAACGCGTGCTCTCGGAATATCGGCAACAACCGGTCCGGCATGAGCCCGGTTTCACGTGAAACCGCCCGGTTTGCGCAAGCCCCCCGGCTTGCCCGGAATGTAGACCGCTTCGTCCCCGTAGACCGCTTGCTCCGCAAGCGGATCCCGCCCGAGATCCGCTTGCGGATCTTTTACGGAAGCCCGACGCGCGAGCGAGGGGAGTTGGGACTTTTTCGCGGGGCTGGTGGGGGCGACGTGGATCGGAGTGGAGGGCGGATGGACCTTGCTTGCGCTGCGGGCTTCCGTCGGGAATTCCGCGGCTACTCGAGCGGGTTGAAGACCAGCCCGCTGGCGAGCTTCGGGTAGAAGTAGGTGCTCTTCGCCGGCATGCGTTCGCCGGTCTCGCTCACCTTGCGGATGTCTTCCACGCTCGCGGGCATCACGAGGGCGGCCAGCGGATACTTGCCGGTGCCCAGCCCGTCCACCACCTCGCGGACGAGGTGCACGTAGCCTGGCGTCGGGATCTGCTTGGCCCCGAGCAATTCGCCGATCACGAGCCGGTGGAGGATCGACACGCCGAGGTTTCGCCAGGCGGGGCCGTGCTCCGAGGCCACCTGGTTCATCCGGGCCCGGCCGGCAGGGGTGATCCGGGCGAGCGTCCAGGCCTGGTCGCCGGCCGTATAGAGGCCGAGCGTGCCCTGCTCGTCTTCCATCTCGATCGTCTCCCATACGCTGTCAGCCGCGGCAGGCCCTTTGCCGGCGGCCTCGGTGGTGAAGCAGTCGCCGAGTTTGGCCTTCAGGTCGGCCGCCGTGGCCACGGCCGGCTCCACGAAGAGCCGGTGGGTGGGGAGCACCACGAGCCCGGGGTCGCTCATCCCCACGAGCATCATGAGCACGAAATTCGCCGGGTGGTCCGAGGGCAGGGCCGCCCCGCCATGCTCGGCGGAGTAGTGCGCGGCGATCTCGTCGCGGTAGTTGCAGGCGGTCTCGTAGCGGTGGTGGCCGTCGGCGATGAACACGGGCTTCGGGCCCATCATGCCGGCCACCTTCGCGGCCACGGCCTCGTCGGCCAGGGGCCACATCCAGCTTTTCACACCCAGGTGGTCGGTGGCCTCCAGCGGCGGCTGGCCGGCCACGGCCTTGTCGAGCAGGGCCTGCACCTCCCCCTGTGGGTCAGGGTAGAGGCCGAAGACCTGGCTGAGGTTTGCCTTGCAGGCCCGCGTGAGGAGCAGCCGGTCCTGCTTCGGACCGCTCATCGTCTCCTCGTGGGGATGGATGTTGCCGGTGCCGAATCGCTCCAGGCGCACGCGGGCCATCACGCCGCGGCGGACGTGCTTCTGCCCCTCCACCTCGAACTCCTGGTGGTACACGTAGAGGGCGGCCGCCGGCTCCTGCATGACCACCCCCTGCTCCCGCCACTCCTTCAGAAACCTGGCGGCCCGGGTGTATTTGTTGGAGGTCTCGCTGTCGCCCGGCTCCTCGCGGTTGAGCTCGATCCGGATCACGTTGGCCGGGTGCCGCTCGTAGAGTTTCGTCTGGAGGGCGGCGTCGATGACGTCGTAGGGGGGCGCGATCACCTGCGACAGGGCGCCGACGTGCTTGGGGTCGTAGCGGAGGCCGCGGAGCGGGGCGACGGAGGGCATGCTTGTCCTTGCTTCGGGGTGAGGAAATCGAAGCCGGAATCGTAGCAAAAACGCTGCCAAAAAGGTGTCAGGACTCTTTTCCGGCATCTGGTCTGCAAGACAAAAAAGAGCCCTTGGCCGGAAAAGAGTCCTGACACCTTTTTGGGACGATAGGAGACCGCTTGCTCCGCAAGCGGATTTCGGGGGGATCCGCTTCGGGACGAAGCGGTCTACGGGGCAAGTTTCACGGGAAACAAAGAACGGGGGCGTCGCTTTCGCGACGCCCCCGTGTGATCGCTCGCCATTCTCCCTGCGGTCGTGAACTAGTAGCGGTAGTATTCCGGCTTGAACGGCCCTTCGACCGGCACGTGCAGATACTCGGCCTGCTCCTTCGTGAGCTTGGTCAGCTTCACGCCGAGCTTGTCGAGGTGGAGGCGGGCCACTTCCTCGTCGAGCTTCTTGGGCAGGAGATGCACGCCCACGTCGTACTTGTCGGTCTCGGTCCAGAGGGCGATCTGGGCGAGCACCTGGTTGGTGAAGCTCGTGCTCATCACGAACGACGGGTGGCCCGTGGCGCAGCCGAGGTTCACGAGCCGGCCTTCGGCCAGCACGATCACCGAGTTGCCCGAGGGCAGGGTGTAGCGATCCACCTGCGGCTTGATCTCCACCTTCTTGATGCCCTTCGTGCCGTCGAGCCAGGCGACGTCGATCTCGAGATCGAAGTGCCCGATGTTGCAGATGATCGCGTCGTTCGGCATCTTTTCGATGTGCTTGCCGAGGATCACGTCGCGGC
>JBIIOM010000010.1:0-30559 GCA_044336925.1 Pirellulales bacterium | reverse complement strand
CTCCTCCATCCGGTCGAGCACGCTGCGGCCCCGCTTGAGCCGGTCGATCTCGGCCTGCACCTGCTGCGGGGTGCCCGTCACGAACATCTTCGTGAAGATATCGGACGGGGATGAAAGCCCGGGAACCTCGGCTCCCGTCGAGGTGCGGGTGAGCGAGCCGCCATCGACCGTGGAAAGATTCAAGAGCGGGAAGCGGGTCGCGCCGGCCACGTGCCGCGCTGCCAGGAAGTCGAGTGACACGCTGTTGCGGAAGCCGGGCGACGTGGGCCGCTTGGCGCTCGTGAGGAAGCAGCTTTCGGAGGCGTGGTCGCCGCCGATGTCGGGATGCGAGATGCCGGAGAAGATGGTGAACTTGCTTCGCAGGTCGTTGAGAATCTCGAGGTATTCGCTCGGCTTGTAGTTTTCGCCGGCTTCCGTGGGGAAAAACGACGGGGCGTAGAAGCCGAAGTTGTTGCAGATGGCGACCAATCGCCGGGGACGATCGGTCGCGGCGGCCGCGCCGGCGAGGCTCTCGAGCCACGGGAGGGCGAGCAGGCTCGAGCCGACGCGGAGGAATTGCCGACGGGACGGAGCCGGGTGCGGCCGGGAAGCAGTCATGGAATCAATCCTCCGGGTTTCAAGACAGACAATCGCGCTTCGGGCTTCCAAGCAACTGATCGTGGTATCGACATTATTTCACTTCTTACGGAACAAGTCGCTCTGGATGACGGCGTGGAGCAGGGAACGGAGGCCGTAGGCGTCGGGCTTGGTCTGCTCCGCGATCGTCTCGATGGCGAGCCCATCGACGCCGAGCGGCCGCATGCCGGTGGCGTAGGTGACCAGGTGACTGCCGACACCGTAGGCCAGTTGGCCGGGATCGTCAGCGAGCCGCTTGCGCAGGTCGGCGATGCCTGTGAACTCCTTGCCGTCGGGCGTGGAGCCGTTCGACTCGACCGGCAGGTGGTTCCGCCAGGTCGAGCGATCCTTGACCCAGCTGGCCGGCCGCTTCTGGAGCGCGATCAGGCCGGCCGTGTCGAGCCGCGGGGCGTCGGCGAATGCCGCCGGCTCAGGTGCGGCTAGTTCTGCGACGGGCTTTGTCTTGGGATTCTCCACGAGCGTGATCGTGACGGCGTCGTCGGAGTAGTCGATCTTGGCGATGTCGTCGCTTTGGCTCGCAAACTTCCCCGTGATCGGCGGGCTTCCCGGAGCACGGGCGAGGATCGTGAACGTGCGGCCGCCGAGCTTGATGTCTGGTTTCTCGGGGTTCACGAGCGGGGCGATTTCGAGCCGGCCGTCGAGCGTGATCGCGCCCCCTTCCTTGCCGCCGACGGCGATGCCGGTCTTCTCCTCCGCCCCGAGCCCGACCCGCAGCGTGCCCGTCTTTTCAAGCGCCAGGTCGCCAAGCAGGGTCACCTGCCCGTCGTGGCCGGTGGCGAGCAGGCCCGCGTTCTTCAGCGAACTGCTCCCCTCGGTGCGGGCGTTTCGCAGATCGAGCCCGGCGGCGCCCTGCCAGTGGAACCGGCCGCCCTCGGCATTCACGAAGGCGGGGCCGCCGAAGTGAAGGACGTTGGCGCCGGTGGTGTCGAGGTAGCTGAATGTGCCCGCATTGGTGATCACGACCGTGTCGTTCTGCTTGTTGGTGAGCATGCCGCCGCCGTGCCAGTTGACGGTGCCTGCGGGGCCAACCTCGAGGAAAATCTTTCCGTCCGCATGCGGATCGGCACCGAGTTCGGCATCGCCGAGCTTGTCGAGTACCGCGGGAGCCTTTTCCATGCCGACGCGATAGGCGCCCTGCTTGGGAGCGCCCGTGGGGCAGAAGACACGGGCCGAATTTTTCCCGATCGCGAGCCGGCCGTGCTGGACGTCCCACTGGGTCACCGAGGCGATCGGCTCGCTCGTGTCGAGGACGACCTCGCCGCGGCCCAGCTCGCCGTTGCCGATCCGCACACTGCCCCCAATCGTGACCTTGCTCGATCCGCTGGTGGCAAAAGACCCGGTGCCGACGTTCCCGATCAGCTGCGGCTTGTTGGATCCGGCCACGCTGAACGTGCCTCCGGTGATCTCCACGCGGCCGCCGCGGGAGATGTCGAGCGGGGTCCAGGCCGGCCACATGCCCGCCTTGAAGGTGCCGCCCGTCACGCCCAGTTCGCCGCCGTCCACGAGGACGTTGTCGCTGATCTCGACCGAGCCGTCGCGGTGCACCCAGCGGCCGCCGGGGCCGACGACCACCTGCTTGTATTCATGCTGTCCCACGGCGCGGAACTTCATGTCGGCCGAGGTGACGAGCTTCGTCACCTCGCCCGGCTTTGCGTTGCCGATGGCCAGGCCGAAGAGTCCTTCCTTGGCGTCGGAAGAGAGCGGATTGTCATAGGTGATCGTGCCCGACGACGTGCCCGAGATCGCCACCGGGTCGAACGGTCCGGGCACGTTGCCGCCGGTCCAGTCGGTGCTGACGGCGCTGACCTGCTTTCCCCAGGAGCCGTTGGCCGGCCCCTTCCAGGTCACCGTGTCGGCGGCGGCTGTTCTATAAAACTCCCGGAACATGCCTGTGACATCGAAGCTTTCCAGCGCGAACCCGTAGCCGTCGAACTTGGCGTGGCAGGCGGCGCAGGAGCCGTTGCCGGCGTGGAGAGCGAGCTTTTCCTTGAGCGATGTGGCGCCGCTCGTGTCGGTGGCGATTGGCTCGATGTTCGGCGGCGGGGGCGGGATGTGGACGCCCAGCAGCCGCTCCGCCACGAACACGCCCCGCTTCACGGGCGAGGTGTTGGTGCCGTTGGCGGTCGCCTTCATCACCGCCGGCTGGGTCCAGACGCCGCCGAAGGGAGAGTTGTCCGGGAGTTTCAGTTCACGGAGACCGCCGCCGTCGACGCCGGTGAGGCCATAGTGGCGGGCGAGCACGGCGTTGGCGAGCACCCGCCGCGAGTCGACGAGTTCCTTCACGCTCGCGTTCTGGTCGGCCAGAAGCTTCAAAAAGCTCTCGGTCTCGGCCACGCTCGACCACTTGAGCAGATCGTTCTCCGGCAGGTGGTATTCGGGGAAGAGTTTTGGATCGGGGGTCGTGTCGCTGATGGCGGAGAGCCTCAGCCACTGCGCGGCGAAATCTTTATAGAACCGCTTCGCCTTCGGGTCGGCGAGCATGCGATCGGTCTGCTCGCGGAGGATGACGGAATCGTGGAGCTTTCCCTTTCGTGCCAGATCGAGCAATTGCTCGTCGGGGGTCGAATTCCAGAGGAAGTAGGAGAGCCGGGAGGCCACCGCAAAGTCGGAAAGCGGCCCCGGCTCCTCAACGATGCAAAAGAAGTCGGGCGAGGTGAGCAGGTTGCGGACCTGATCGACGACGATCTCGCTCACGCAGCGGCCGGCCTCGACGTCGGACTTGATCACGGCCATGGTCGCGGCCAGTTCATCCTCGGAGAGATCGCGGCGGAAGAACCGCGGGGCGACCCGCCGGATCGTCTTCTCCATGACCGCGAGGAACTCATCGGGCTTGATCGACTTGAGTTTGGCGACCGGAACAGGTGGGGCTCCATGCGGCCGGCCCGCGCGGATCTTCCTGAGTTCCTTGTCGAACTCGGGCGGAAAATCGGCCGTCAGGAAGCGGTCGCCGATCGACGGCGCGTTCAGCGGCTGCACCTCGATCCACTGCACGGCCAAGCCCGGCAGGCCCTTGTCGGCGGCGGTCTTCGCCTGGGCGCCCTTCGGCACGGGCTCGCCGAGGCCGAAGGGCACGAGTCGAATGCCATCCCCAACGGGGGCCTTGTCGTTCATGTCGGCGCTGCCGAGATAGATCTCGGTCTCGATGACGTCAGGCTTGCCGGGCGGCGCGTCGAGGACTGCGACCAGTTCCACCAGCTGCGGATAGGCTCCGATATGGCCGGCCCAGATGCCGAAGGGCAGCGGCTTGTCTGTCTGGAAGCCGAAGACCGAGAGCCGGATTTTGTGGAGGCCGGGCTCGCGACAGCCATTGACTTCGAGCAGGCCCGAGGAGAGATGCGAATTGAAAGAGACGAATGTCTCGTCGTCGAGTTTCAGGTAAAGTCCTCCCGAGGTGTTGTCTGGCACGGCCCTATACCGCTTGAACGGCGGCGGCTCCGCCGGCGGCAGCCTGAGCAGCCGGCCCACGATCCGGTCGGCAAGCCGCATATAGCCATCGACGCTCGCGGCGGAGAGGGGCAGGGCGCGGGCCACCTTCTGGTAGCCGTCCACGCGGCCGTCCTCGGGCAGGTCGACCGACACCGGCGGACGAAACCCAAAGATATCAAAGACCGTGTTGGCGTATTCCTCGCGGGAGAGCCGCCGCAATTGGCTGCGGCCGATCCGCTCCTGGTGCGCTCGTTCGAGCGTGGCCAGGTCGCCGCGGATCCAGGCGGCGACCGTCTTCCGCTCGGCCGCGGTCGGCTGCTCCTCCTCCTCGGGCGGCATGCGGCCCGACTCGATCTCGTGCAGGGCGCGGAACCAGGCGTTGCCGTCGAACGACACGAGCCGCTCGTCGGTCCACTCACCATCGAGCTTCACGCCTGCCTCGGGCTTCTCGCCCCCGTGGCAGCCGGCACAGCGGGCCTCGACGATCGCGGCGACATTCGCCGGCACGCCGGCGATGGCAAAGCCGCTCCACGCGACTGCCAGGAATGCAGCCATCGAGAGGCTGTGGAAGACCCTCGTTCGCGGTGGGAGAATCATCGCGATCATGACAAAACTCCTGCGCATCACAGGTGCGAAAACACCGATCTCCCGACACCTTCAGGCTAGGCTCGCCCCCCGCTCCGCACAACTGACGGAACCGTCAATAACCGGCTTACCCGCTGCCTGCTAAGTGTCCTAGAAGCCCGTAGCGCGAGCTGATGGAATGCGGGTGGCGGCACGATAATGGCCCGCGGTTTCCCTTGCTTGCGCTGCGGGCTTCTCGGCTTACGTCGTCGGGAGCTTGATCGACTTGGGGTTGTTCTTCCAGCCGCAGGCTTTGGCGAAGTCGTCGAGCAGACCAGCCGCATCGCAGGGCGGCTGAAGCACGCTGCTCCCTCAGGGGCGGTCGACGACGATTTCCCAATTCGTCTGGCGGGGAATCTCGAACGAGAGGCCGCTCGTCGCGGGGCTCTCGAAGCGGGAATGAATGAGCGGCTTTGTTTTGAAGACCGATGGATCGCGGCCCGGTTCGGTTGCAATCGCGTTGATGATCGCCACGCGGACGGCGCCGGCCCGCACGCCGTCGTTCTCGGTGAACGAGCCGAGCGTGAATGTGCCGTCGCCGTGGATGTAGCCCCAGCCACCGTGCACGGCTTGGGGCCCGTAATCGAGCACGACGCGGCCCGTGGTCAGCGGCTGTCCGTCGGCAAACCGCACGACGCCCTGAACGCGGTGGAGGTCGCGGCGACCGCAGCCGGCGAGCAGCACCACCATCACGCTCGCCATGAAAGCGGAGCCGAGCAGACGGCGGCAGCCGAATGGCTGAAAGAAAGGTGACATGGACGAGTTTGCTACCATGGCTCTACGAGCACTCGGCCGTCGGAACGCACCTCGGTGTCGTTCCGCACGCCGAGCATCGGCAGTGTGTGTAATGTGTCGATGTCGCTGCCGATCGAGCGGACGGCGCCGTCAGCCATCAGCACGTTGACGGCATTACCGGGATGCCACGAGCCCATCGTGGGCCCGAGAAGAGGGAAATGCGGGGTGCTTGTATCGCCCGGGCCAAACGCGATGCCACGATACGCCATCGCATGTGCCACCATGTTGCTATTCCCTTGGCCCCATAGGGGGACCTCGTCGTTCCCCCACCCCAACGTCGGGTCACTGCCAAACGGCGCTCGAAAGTTCCAACGGCCACGGTCAACGCGGCCTAGTTCCATCGCCGACAGATGCTTCTCGGCGAGAACCGCCGTCATGCTCAGGCCGTCGGGCACGGAGGCCGCGCGGGTTCGCGACGACCAGCCCTGATAGGGGCGCTGGAGGATGCCGCTCGCCGGCGGCGTGCCACTGGGTGGGTTGCTCATGTTGTACGAATCACCCGAGGGCGCGAGGCTGAGCATGTTGGCAAAGTGATTCGGCCCGAGATTTGTGGTGCCAGACCAGCTCGGCGGCGGCCATGCTGCCGCCAGGGCGGCGTAATCGGCAGCCGTGATCCGCCGACCGATCGCGATGTTCAGAATCCCGCGGCCCGCCTTCGATGTTTCCCTCGGATTGCAACTGCCTGTGGGCGCGCCCGGGCAGAGCGTCCCGAGGATATAGTAGGCAGCATCTGCCATTCCCACCGTGCTCATCATCGTGTCGGCGATGATGATCCCGTAGTCGCAATTGATGGCAAAGTTGGCGCCCCTCGACACGCGAAACCCACGGGTGGGGCAGGTGAAGAACGGGAACTGCGGCATCGAGGCGAGTAACGTGAAGTTGCTGTTCGAGTTGGTCCATGTCAGGCCGTCCACCGACAACCGTTGCGGGATGGCCACCCCCGGCGACGCCAGGTCGAGTCGGGCGCCGAACGTGCTCGCTGCGCCATCGTCGATATAGTTCGTGATCAGCGGAAAGAACGTGATCCCGTTCACACCGGTGGTCGCGGGTGGAAACGCGCTGAACTGCGACTCGTAGTTTTGGATGGCGATGCCGAACTGCCTGAGGTTGTTCGCACAAGACGCCCGCCGTGCGGCCTCGCGGGCCATGCTCACCGCCGGGATCAGCAGCCCCACGAGCAAGCCGATGATCGCGATCACCACCAGCACCTCGACGAGCGTGAGCCCGCTGGCTCGATTGACCGGCGCGAAGCGGCCGCGCTGACGTGCACATGACTCGTGCATGGAACCACCCCGCGGTGAAATCACGTTGGTCGAAACCCCGGCGGGGTCCGCCCCGCCACTCCTTCTACGTAAGATGTAGACCGTCCGCCGTCCGGCCGCAATTGACGGAACCGTCAGCGTCGAAGGGGGCGGCGATCCGCGAATCGTCGTACACGCATCCCGCCCGCCGCGCTCAAGAATGCAAACCCGCTCGGCATCGACCGGCTCGTCGATGGCGTGCGATCCAAAGCCTCTCTGGAGTGACGTGATGCGAAATCCGCACGGTGGTGGATCGCGGATTCCCTGGCTTGCGATTCGAGCCGCCCGGCAGAGAAAAGAGTCCAGGCACCTTTTTGCTCGTTTCCCACTGTAAACTGTCGGTGTCGACGGCGCGACTCGCCGTCGTGATCGTGCGATACGTGGCGGCGGCCCGCGGGGCCGGCCTCGAGTGCTGATTCTTGGGTGCTGAACATGGACACGAACGGTTCGACGCTCGACACAACCACGCTGGCGGCGATCGCTTCACACCTCAGTGGCCAGCGCCATGTCGCCGCGGCCTACCTGCTTGGATCAGCCGCGGAAGGACGCTTGCGTCCCGAGAGCGACGTGGACATCGCCGTGCTGCCCGTCGCACCCGATGGGCTACCGCTCGTGGACCGGTTGAGCCTCGCCGCCGAGTTGAGCCGCATCGCGGGACGAGAGGTGGATCTCGGCGTCCTGACGACCCGCAATCTGGTGTACGCGAAAGAAGCCGTGACCGGCGGCCGGCTCATCTTCGACGGGAACCATTCGGCTACCGCGACGTTCGAAATGTACGCTCTGTCGATGTACGCCTCGCTTCAAGAAGCGAGGCGGGAGGTCCTTCGCACCTATGCCGCCTGACGACATCCTGATCAACAAGGCTGCGATCATCGAGCGTTGCGTGCGTCGCATGCTCGAGGAGGCAAGGGCCTGCCCCCTGCTTGACGACTACACCCACATCGATGCGTTGACGCTGAACATCGAGCGAGGCTGCCAGGCTGCGATCGACATGGCGATGCACGTCGTGGCCGATCGCCATCTTGGGGTTCCTCAGAGCACGGCGGATGCATTTTCCCTTTTGCAGCGTTCAGGCATCATCGACCCGCCGCTCGCTGCAGCTCTCCACGGCATGGTCGGCTTTCGCAACGTGGCGATTCACCAGTACGACCAGCTCGACATGGATGTGCTCCGATGGGTCATCGAATCGGGCTACAAAGATTGGATACGTCTCGGCGAGGCGCTCGGCGTCGTGATCCGGCCGTGACGGCAGAAGCGGCCGGTCATCAGCGGCCTGGGATCGGCCCCTCGGTCGAGAGCCGCACGCGGCAGAGATGCGAGTCGGCGGTAATGTAGAGCGTGCGGCCGTCGTCGCCGAATCCGCAGTTGGCCGTCGCCTGCCCGGTGAGCAGCGTGCCCAGGTGGGTTCCGTCGGGGGACAAGACGAGCACGCCGCCTGGGCCGGTGGCGAACAGGTTGCCCAGGCGATCGACCTTCAGGCCGTCGGGCATGCCCTTGCGTCGCTTCTGCACGAGCGGCGTGGCCGGAACCGTCAGCGGCCGAAGCCGACGTTCGTCGGCAGCTCGGTTGGGAATCTCCGCGATCTCCTTCCCCTCAGGGTCGTAGACGCGGATGCCCGGCCGCCGGCGGCGCGACCGCCATCACAAGGCCGGCCGCGGCAAAGTTCAAAATTCAAAAAGAGTCCTGACACCTTTTTACCCGACTGCGGAACCTGCACCGTGGCGGTTGAGGTACGCTTCGCACCGGAAGCAGCGGCCGATGTCGCCGCCGGTTTCCATACGCTGTGTTCTATGAAATCTCTGGTGGCACGGTGACTGTCTATTGCATCGTGCATACGGCGCGAGAACCATCGAAATGGCAGTCCCGGCTGCCGTGATCGATCAGGAAATCCTCCGGCCTGATGGCAACCGGGCATTCCCTCGCTTGCGCAACGGGCTTCAAGGTATTCGCTTCCGTGCCGAATTGAGCGTCTACGTCCATGGACTTTCGTCCGCGGTGCAGCAGCGCTCGTCCACCACGATCCGCTCGGGCATCGGCCCGGCGTAGACCCAGAGCATCGCGGCGTGGCCGCGGCGGGCAAGGGCGTCCGGACGGGCGCGGAGGTGGGCATCGCCACGTGGGCCCGCGCCGGGCTTGGTCATCGCCTCGCCGCGGTCGGGCTTCATGTGGGCCGGCGGCCGACGGAGCGGCGCGTCGGCCGTGCCGCCGGCCACGAGCCCCGCGTCGCTCGCGAGGCCGATCATGCCGAAGCCCTGTTCGATCCGCCAGCGGAGGTCGTCGGCGCCGCGAGACATGATGCCGCAGTGCTTGCCCGCCGCCCGCACGCGGTCCTTCACACCTCGCGCACCTGCGCCGCCGATTCGATCCACGACACCACCACGCCGTCGGCTCCGAGATCGAGCGCCCGCTTCACGAGAGCCGCATCGAGCGCGGCAATCCGCACGAGGCCCACCGTGGTCGACCGCGAGAGGGCCCGCAGGTGGTCAAGGATCTCCTTCCAGTCGGGGTGGCCGTGCTCGGCGTCGAAGGCCGCCCGATCGCCGAACGCGTCGGGCCGGATATAGATGGAGACCATGTTGTTGATGAGCTGGCCGGCATGGGCCGGGTTGCTCGCGCCGACGGCGGCGATAGGGTCGGCGCTCAGCCGCCGATTCGCGGCGTGGCCGCCGGGCCGGCGGCGCGGGCCTCGTGCCAGGCTTCGGTCTCGGCACGGGCAGGGGGAAAGAGCCGTAACAAGCGTCAATTCCCGCACGTTAGGCCCTGAGCAGCCGGCCCGCCATTGACGGAAGCGGCAAGAAAAAAATCTTCGCCCATGACGTTTCCGTCAATTGTGGGCCATGCCGGGCGGTCTTAGTATTGCAAGGGTTCGGGTTGACCGCTTCGAGACGCTCCAAGAAAGAAATCAAGCGAAATCCCGCTACATATTCTTTTGTTCACTTTGCCGGGGGGGTTGGCAAGCATGAATACAAACACTCGCACTCACGTCACTTGGTTTCGGCTGCTGATCGCCTTGGCCGCGGTGGTGGTCTTCGCCCCCGTGGCCCGCGCCCAGAGCCCGACCTGGAGCAACACGGGCACCAACTTCAATCTCGGCGCGAACTGGTCGAGCGGTGCCGTCCCGACGACCAACGCGAACTTCAACAACGCCGCCGTCTTCCAGCCCAACCTCGCGAGCACGGTCTCGATCCAGCAGCTGAACTTCAACTCCGCTGCTTCCGGCTACACGCTCACATCGAGCCCCAGCCAGCAGTTCAACCTGGCGAATGCAACCGCTCTCACCTCGTCGGCCACGAGCGGCTTCAACACCGTGTCGGCCGCGATCAACCTCACGGGCGTAGCCAGCGGCACGCAGGGCGTCAGCGTGAGCGGCGCCGCCCCACTCGTCTGGAACGGGCCGATCACGGCGACCAACTCGGGTGTGCTCATCTCCAAGAGCGGAACCGGCACGCTCTTCATGGGCTCAAACTCCTATAATGGGCCATTCGGCTTCAACGGCGCGGCCGCCGCCGGCACAATCGTCATCGATTCGATCGGCAACGTGGGCGGTGGGGCGAGTTCGCTCGGCGCCCCGACGACGGCCGGCGCCGGCACGATCCGAGTCGTGAACGGCGCGAGCGCACTTGGCCGGCTCCGCTACGTCGGCGGCACGGCCTCGACCGACCGCGGCATCGACATAGGAACAAGTTCGGGGTTCATGCTCCAGGCCTCAGGCGTGGGGCCGCTCACCTGGAGTGGCAACCTGGCATCGACAAGCGTCGGTGCTAATACCTTCTGGCTCGGCGGCATCAGCGACGCGACGAACACGTTTTCCGGCGTGATTGCCAACAGCGGCACGACGCGCCTCCTGAAGAACGGGGCCGGCAACTGGACGCTGACGGGCTCGAACACCTATGCCGGTCAGACGAACATCAACGGCGGCACCTTGACGGTGGACTATCAGCAGGGCGGTGCCCTGTCGTCCGGCGCCATTGAGTTCGGGGTTTCGAACGGTGGCGGCACAGGCTTCAACTACCAAAACGGCGGCGGCACGCTGCGGCTCGTGGCCAAGTCCTCGGGCGCAACGACGCAAACGGTGGCTAGTATTTCCAACCTTTCAGGCGCGGTCGGCACAAACGGGATCGGCGGCGGCCAGAACCGTATCGTGCTCGACCCCAACGGCGGCAGTGGCATCACGCTCAGCTCGGGGACTTTGTTCGGTGCGAACAATGGCATCCTCTTGCTCGACCTTCCCACCGGGGCCACGCTCAATGCGGGTGCGGCGGTCACCAATTCGCTCGTCTCCGCCGGCATAGCCGCTGGCTATGCCATGGTGCGTGACAGCACCGGCATCGGCTTCGCGACGCTGTCGGGCAGCAGCGTCGTGCGGTATACGGGCGCGAGCGCGCTTACGGCCACGACCAGCAACGGAAGCGGTAACTTCAGCACGTCTGGCAACCTGACCATGACGGCCGGCGGCCGCGGCGTCCAAACGCTCGACGTGAACACGACGGGGGGCGGAACGCTGAACCTGGGCAACCAAAATTTTCTTGCGACCGCACTCCTGTTCACTGGCTCCGGCAACTACACGATGAGCAGTGGAACGGTTACAGGCCTTCGTTTTATTCACCAGCACTCAACCGGCCTTGTCACACTGAACGACTTCTTGCACGCATCCCTAGCTGGGACGATGAAGGGCGGTGCCGGCACGCTGGCGTTGACCAGCCGCTCCGGCACCACCCAGCTCGGCATCTACGACGGCGCGGTGCGGGCCGAGGGGGCGACGGTGTACAGCGCGGGGCCCACCGTCCTAGCCACCGGCGGCGTGCTGGAACTGGGTGCGGCGGGCAACTTCACCGGGGCCACCGGCACCGCCGCCGGCCAGATCCGCTGGGCCGGCGACGGCGGCTTTTCGGCCTTCGGTGCCGAGCGGACGGTGCAGATCGGCGGCAACACCAACACGCTCACCTGGGGTGCCACCGACTTCGTGCCCGACGACAACGCCCTCGTGCTCAGTAACGTCAATTCCGACAACACGATCGACTTCCAAAACGGCCTCAACTTCGGCACGCAGCAGCGGCTCGTCCGCGTGGCCAACGGCTCGGCCGCCATCGACGGCCGGCTCTCCGGCGTGCTCAGCGGCAACTACGGCGGCGGGCTCTACAAGACCGGTGCTGGCACGCTCGAACTCACCGCCGCCAACACCTACCTCGGTGAAACCACGATCAATGCAGGCACCCTGCGGGTCAGCGGTGGCGGCAGCATCAATCAGTCGCAGCGGGTGCTGGTCAACAACGCGGCCGCCGAGCTGAACTACAACTCGTCCACGGCCCTCACCGCCCCACTGCAGATCTCCGCGGGCACGATCTCCGGCACGGGCTCGATCAGTGCCTCGGGCGGCGTGACGATCGGCACCGGAGCGATCATTTCCCCGGGCAACTCGCCCGGCATTCAGGCCTACACCACCCTGCACGCGTGGGCTCCCGGCGGCACGTACAAATGGGAACTCAACGCCCTCACGGGCTCCCCGGGCCCCAACTGGGATCTTGTGAACGTAACCAGTGGCACGTTCAGCCTCGGGGCGCTGGCCGATGCGCCCGGCAGTCGGTTCCTGCTCGACCTTACCACGCTCGGTGTGGGTGACGTGGCTGGCCAGCTCGTCAATCCCTACGACGGCGGCTCGTATACGTTCGCGATCGCGAGCTACGACCCGGCAAACTTCCTGCTTCCGACCGGATTTTCCAACACGGCCGGCACTGATCTGACGGGCTTGTTTCAGATCAACCTCGGCAACTGGCAGGGCACACAGCCTCAGGCGGGCGATATCTCGGTAAAGATCAATTCCGGGGCGAACGGCATCGACCTCGTGATCGTGCCCGAGCCGGGAACGCTGGCCCTCGCGGGCATCGGCATCGCTGCCGCGGGTTACGCCGCCCGCCGCCGCCACTTCCGGAAAGCCCGAAGCGCACGCTGAGTGGAATCCGGCTTCCCTCGCGAAGTACACTCTCCTTCTCACCGCGGCGAAACGCGGGCCGAAGGTGACTGCCAATGCGTGGGATCGTGGTGCTCTCCGTGCTGGCCGTACGACTGGCGGCGCCCGACGCGGCGGCCGCGGAGCCGGCCGCGCCGCGCGTGCTGCGTACGGCCGCGGAGATCGCCGCCGAGTCCCCGGCGGCCGACCGGCCGCCGGCCAGAGTCGCCTTCGAGGGCCCGGTGTCGTATCAGGATCCGACGCGGACGATCTTCGTGGCCGACGAGACGGGGGTGACCTTTGCCTTCGGCGGTTCGAACCCGATCGTGCAGCCTGGCGACGTTGTCCGCATCAAAGGCATTGCCCAACAGGGCGTGATCATCGGCGGAATCCGCCCCGACACGATCGAAGTGACGGGCCGCGGGGCCCCGCCTCCGGCCACTCCTGTCGAGCCCGAAGACCTGCCGACAGGCCGGCATCATTACCGTCGCATCACGATCGAGGGCGTGATCCGCAGGGTGATGCCGGCGGGCGACGCAGCGCTTGCGCTCGTGCTCCACACCGCCGGTACGTCTGTCCGGATCGAGGTCGAAGCGGCGGCCTCCGAGGCTGAGGCCCAGGCCCGGCGGCTCGTGGATGCGCGGGTACGAGCGACGGGAATCGTGGTGGGCAACGTCAACGATCGTCGTCAGGTGGTCGAGCCATTCATTCGCGTGAAGCGGCCGGCCGACGTGGAGGTGCTCGAGCCGCCTCCGGCCGACCCATTCGCCATTCCCATCACACCGCTCGACGCGCTGGCCACGCGGGCGCTCGGCGACCGCCGCGTGCGGGTGGGCGGCACGGCCGTGGCCGGCGTGGTCGGCGATGCGGTCTATCTTCGAGAGGGAAGCCGCAGCATCTGCGTGCACACGCCCGAGCGGAGCGTGCGGGCGGGCGACATCGTGGAGGCGGTGGGGTTTCCCGAGATGGGGCTCTACAGCGTCGAACTCTCCGATGCCGGACTCCGCATCACCGGCTCCGGCCCGCCCCCCGAGCCGCGGCCGGCCCCCGCCCGCCTTCAGAGCATGCCCGACCGGCTCGACGCCGAACTCGTGCAGGTCGAAGGCCCGGTGACGGCCACCGGGCCCGATGCAGCGATCGTCGTCCGCCATGGCGAGATCGACTACACGATCGACCCTGCGGTGGGCCAGCGGCTCGCGATCGCCGTCGGTGCGATCGTGCGCGCCACCGGCATCTGCCGCGTGTCGGCCGTCGAGGGGCGAAACTACCGGGCCTTTCCCCGTGCATACAGATTACTTCTCGACGGCCCAGGGGCCGTCGAAGTTGTGCGGCCCGCGCCCTGGTGGACACCGCGCCGCCTGCTGGCCGCCGCCACCGCGGGCGTGACCGCACTCGCCGCCGCGGTGGGGCTCGCCGCCGCGTGGATCGTGCTCCTGCGGCGGCAGGTGCGCCGCCAACTCACCGTGATCGAGGGCAGTCTTCGGGCCGAGGCGGTGGCAGAGGAGCGGCGGCGAATTGCACGGGAGTTTCACGACTCGGTGAACCAGGGGCTCGCGGCGGCGGCGCTGCGGCTCGATGCGGCGGCTGGCCGGCTCACCGATGAGCGATCGAAGAGCGTGCTCGACCGGCAGCGGCGGTTGCTTGGCACGCTCCAGGCCGAGGCCCGTGAGTTTCTCTGGGACCTGCGCGACCCCATGCATGCCGACGCACCGCTGGCGGCGGCGCTCGAGGCGCAGCTCGAGTTCGTGGCCGCGCCCACCGACGTGGCGATCGCATTCGACCCCCCGGCCGACGGCTCCGATCCGGGGGCGGGGCTCACGCCCGAGGCACGGCACCAGATCGTGCGGATCGTCCGGGAGGCGGTGGCCAACGCCGTCCGGCACGCCGCCGCGCGAAGCGTCGTGGTGAGGCTCCGTGGCACCGGCCCGGGCGGCCTCGTGATTGAGGTGGCCGACGACGGCGCGGGCTTCGACGTGGCCGCCCGGGCCGCGGCCGACGGCCACTTCGGCATCCGCGGCATGCAGGAGCGGGCCCGCCGCATCGGCGGCGACCTCACGATCGAGAGCACGCCGGCCGCGGGCACGCGGGTCACGCTCAGCCTCCCGCCGGTGCCCGGAAGCCCGTAGCGCGAGCGAGGGAAACCGCCCGCGATTTCACCGCGACGCCTCTGGCGATTTTTCGAACCGTCAGCGATAGTCGTGGGCATGGTCCAACCCTCCCGCATCCGACTCCTGCTCGTCGACGACCACCCCGTGTTTCGCGACGGTCTCGCGCACACGCTCGCCGACGAGCCCGAATTCGTCGTCGTGGAGCAGGTGGGCGACGGCGCGGCGGCCGTGGCGGCCTGGCAGCGGCACAAGCCCGACGTCACGCTCATGGACGTGAGCATGTTCGGCGTCGACGGCATCGAGGCGGTGCGGCGGCTGATGCAGGCCGCCCCCTTCGCGCGGATCCTCATGCTCACGTCGTCGGAGGATCAGGCCGACGTCGTTGCCGCGCTCCAGGCGGGGGCCGCGGGCTACATCACGAAGATGGTGCGGTTCGACGAATTGCTCGCGGCGATCCGTGAGGTGCATGCCGGCGGTCGCCCGCTCGGGGAAGACATCGCCCGGCGGCTGGCCGCGGCCGAGAAGGGCGGCCCGCTCTCCAAGCGGGAGCTCGAGGTGCTCGGCCTCCTCCGCGACGGGCTCGCGCTCCAGGAGATCGGCCGGCGGCTCGCAATCACGGAGCGGACAGCCCGGGCCCACGTGGCGGCGATCAAGGTGAAGCTCGACGCCGCCACGACCGCCCAGTGCGTGGCCCGCGGCTTCGAGCGGGGGCTGCTGCGCACATAGGGAGCGGGCGGATTTCCCCACGGAGAATGCCCACCGGCGTGGCCGGAAGCCCGATCTGAGTGGAATGCGGTTCCCCTCGCTTGCGCTACGGGCTTCCAGGCGAATCAACGCTCGCGAGTTGCGTTCACTCAGGAATCCCACCCGCCAAGATCCGGTCGTTGTCGCTGTCGGCGATCACGAGCCGGCCATCGGGCGCGATCGTGCAGCCGTGCGGCCGCGCGAGCTGCGTGGAGCACAGATCGGCCCCGACCGTTGCGCCCGCTTTCGTGGGCACGCCGGCGATGCTGGTGATCGTCTCGGTGGTCGGATCGTAGCGACGGATGCAGTGGTTCTCCGTGTCGGCGATGAGCACGCGGCCCGTGCGGTCGAGCGACACGTACTTCGGTCCCGCCAGGAGCGCCTCGCGGGCCGGGCCGCCGTCGCCGCCGTAGCCAGCCTTGCCCGCCGCATTGACGACGGTGCGGACGGTGCCATTCTTGATCTCGACAAGCGCGTTGCCCTCGCGGAGCGCGAGATAGATCGTGCCGTCTGCCGTCATGCAGGCGGCCCGCGGACCGGCGAGCGGCGTGGCAAGCGCCGCGGCGCCGTCAACGGGCTTGCCGGCGGTGCCGTTGCCCGCGACCGTCGCCACCGTGCCGTCGTGCAGACTCACCCGCCTGAGCCGGTGGTTGCCGATGTCGGCCACGAGCAGCGCGTCGCCCGCGGGCACGAGCGAACTGCAATACGCCTGCCGAAACGCGGCCGCCACAGCCGGGCCGCCGTCGCCCCCAAAGCCGCCCTGGCCCGTGCCGGCGACGACCGCGACCGACCGCGCCGTAGGATCGAAGCTGCGGATTTGGTGATTGAACGTGTCGGCCACGAACACTGTTCCGTCGCGGCCAACCGCCACGTCGTGCAACCCGTGAAACCGCACGTCGGCCGCGGCAGTCGCTTGATCGGGCGGAAACGCGTCGCGCGGACTCGAGACGTGAAACCGGCCGGCCACAAACTCGACCGTGCCTTCAGCCGACACACGGAATAGGCGGTTGCCCCGGGTGAATTCCACGCCGTACATCCGCCCCGCGGCGTCGAACGCCACGGCGAAGGGCTCATTGACGCGCGTGGGATCGGGCTCCCGCACCACGCGGCCGGCGGGATCTCCGACGAGCACCTCGACCTCGGCGAAGCAAGGGGCCGCCAGGGCGACTGCGACCGAACATGCGAGAAAGATATGCATGGAAATCCGATAATACCTGCTGGTTCTCGACCGCGCATTGTCGGAAACGTCAATAGCCCCGGTTGCGGGTGGCGTCCATAGTTGACTGATGAGCATCCACATGGATTCGCGACCTGCCTCCGCCGCGCCCCTTCGCCGGGCGGCAGCCCTGCTCGCCGCCGGGATCGCGGTCTGGCTCCATGCGTTCCTGCCGGCCGCGGCCGGCGGCGACGCCGCCTTCTTCGAGGAGCACGTGCGGCCCGTGCTCGCCAATCGCTGTCTCTCCTGTCACGGCGACACAAAACAAAAAGCCGGGCTGCGGCTCGACAGCCTCGTGGGGATGCTCCGCGGCGGCGAGTCGGGGGCGGCGGTCGTGCCGGGTGAGCCCGACGAGAGCAACCTTGTAATGGCGATCCGCCATGACGGCTGGGAGATGCCTCCCCATGGGAAGCTCACCGACGCCGAGATCGACGCGATCGCCGAATGGGTGCGGCGCGGCGCCCGGTGGCCCGGCACGAAGCCCGCGGCCGAACTGCTCGCCGAGGGCCTGCCCGAGGCAGACGTCGAGCCCGCGCCGCTCTTCGGCCCACCGCAGCGGAAGCAGAAGAGTGTGATCACCGATGCCGACCGCTCGTATTGGGCCTACCAGCCCGTGCGCCGGCCCGGCGTGCCGCCGCGGCCCGCCGGCGAGGGGCTCCGCGATGGGCTGCTCCGCGCCGAGATCCGCTCGCCCGTCGATGCCTTCATCCTCGCGAAGCTCGCCGAGCAGGGGATCGAGCCCGTGGCCGAGGCCGATCGGGAGACGCTCGTGCGGCGGCTGTTCTTCGATCTGCTCGGCGTGCCGCCGGAGCCGGCCGACGTGGCGTCGTTCGTGGCCGATCCGAGCGGCGATGCCTACGAGCGGCTCGTAGACCGTCTGCTCGCCGACCCGCGGTATGGCGAGCGGCAGGCCCGCCACTGGCTCGACCTCGCCCGCTATGCCGAGAGTGACGGCTTCCGGCAGGACGCCTTCCGCTCCACCGCCTGGCGCTATCGCGACTGGTGCATCGAGGCCTTCAACGCCGACATGCCGTTCGACCGGTTCGTTCAGGCGCAGCTCGCGGCCGACGAACTCTTCCCCGCCGATCCGGCCATGGCCGCGGCCACCGGCTTCCTGCGACAGACGCCCTACGAATACAACCAGGTGGACGTCGAAACCCAGCGGCGCGAGATCCTGAACGAGGTCACCGACGTCACGGCCGACGTGTTTCTCGCCATGGGCATGGGCTGTGCCCGCTGCCACGACCACAAATACGATCCGATCCTGCAGCGCGACTACTTCGCCCTCCAGGCCTTCTTCACGCCGCTCGTGTGGCAGGACGACCGGCCCGTGGCGGCCTCCCCTGCCCTGCCGGCCGAAACGGCGTCGGCTGCGGCGCACCGCGCCGCCGAGCTCAAGCAGGAACTGGCCGCGATCCGCGCGGCCTGCCGCGACCCCGAGGCCTGGGGCGGCTTCAGGCGGTTTCCGCCTGCCGTGCAGGAGCTCATCTTCAAGCCCCGCGCCGACCGCACGCCCCACGAGGAGCAGATCGCGCAGCTCGCGAGCCGCCAGCTCGTGTTCAACCCCAAGAAGCTGCCCGAGGCCGAGCAGGCCCGATACGACGCCATCGAAGCGGAACTCGCTGCGCTCAAGGCCGCCGGCTCGCTGCCGTCGCCTGTGCCCACCGCGCTCACGGTGGCCGACGTGGGCCCCACGTCGCCCCCCACCACGATCCCCGGAAAGCAATCGCTCGGCGAGATCGAGCCGCGGGTGCCCACCGTGCTCGGCGGCCAGCCTCTCGAGCCCGCGCCGCTGCGCGACGATGCCGGCGCCCCCCTCTCCACCGGCCGCCGGGCCGCGCTCGCCGCCTGGCTCACCTCCCCGGACAACCCGCTCACGCCCCGCGTGTTCGTCAACCGACTCTGGCAGTGGCACTTTGGCCGCGGGCTCGTGGGCACGGCCAGCGATTTCGGCGTGCTCGGCGAGCAGGCCACGCATCCAGAATTGCTCGACTGGCTGGCTGCGGAGTTCGTGGCCAGCGGCTGGAGCGTGAAGCATCTCCACCGGCTCGTCGTGACAAGCGCGGCCTACCGCCGCAGTTCGCGGGCGGCCGACGCGGGCGGATCGCTGGGGCCGGCGGTCGATCCGGAAAACAAACTCCTCTGGCGGCAGAATCCGCGGCGGCTCGACGCGGAGCAGGTGCGAGACGCGGCCCTCACGATCGCGGGCGACCTCGACCCACGGCCTGCCGGCCCGAGCACACCCCCCTCGAAGCCGCGGCGGGCGATCTACACGACCGTGATCCGCAACACCCGCGACGACCTCTGCGACGTGTTCGACGGGGCCGATGCCTACGCCAGCTGCGCGAAGCGCAATGCCACAACGACCGCCCTGCAGGCGCTCTATCTCGTCAACGGGGAATGGATGCTCGCCCGGGCCCGATCGCTCGCGCTCGCGATCGAGCAGGCTCTCGAAAGCCGGAGCGACACACCGCCCGACGACGCGCTCGCCGCGGCCGAGGCGATCCGCCGCGTGACCGGCCGCGAACCCACCCCCGAGCGGCTGGCCGCGGCCGCGGAGTTCCTCGCGGGCCAGCGGAGCCGGCTCGGCGATGCGGCCTCCACGCAGTCGATCGCCGTCGTCCAGCGGATGCCGCAGCGGGCGGGCCTCGCGGCCGTGATCGATCCGGCCGACCCTGCGGCCGTGCTGCGGGCGGAGGGGGCGGACTGGCCCGAGAGCGACTTCACGATCGAGGCCCACGTGATCCTGCAGTCGCTCTTCGCCGACGCCACCGTCCGCACGATCGCGTCGCAGTGGACTGGCGATCCTGCTGATCCGGGCTGGTCGCTCGGCGTCACGAGCGAGAAGTCGAAGTACAGGCCACGGAACCTCATCCTCCAGCTTGCCGGCGACGCCTCCAAGCAGGGCAGTCCGTATGTCGTGATCCCGTCCGACATCCACCTCCAGCTCCAGCGGCCCTACTACGTGGCGGCGAGCGTGGCGACGAGCGGCGGCGAGCCGGAGCGAAGCGTGACGTTCTACGTCAAGGATCTCTCCGACAACGACGCCCCGCTCGTCGTGAAGACGGTGCCCCACGCGTTCGTCGGGAGCCATGCCTCGCCGCGGGCGTTCGCGATCGGCAGCCGCGACCCGCGGTACACGGTAGCCGCCCAGGCAAGCGCGGCCGGCGCGCACGTGTGGGATGGGCTGATCGACGATGTGCGACTTTCGAACCGGTCGGCCACGCAGAGCGAACTCCTCTGGGAAGACGGCGACCCGGGCGAGGCCGTCGTCGGCCACTGGACGTTCGAGGAGACGCCGGGCTTCGCCGCCGACTCGTCTGGCCGGGGCCGCACGCTCGTCCGCGGCGTTGCCCAGCCCGATGTGAAGGATCTCCGCCGCTACGAGGCCCTCGTCGATCTCTGCCACGTGCTCTTCAACACGAGTGAGTTTCTCTATGTGGAATGATCCCTCGCCTCATGACACCGCGGCGGTCGCCTCCCGGCGGGAATGGCTCGCGCGGTCGGGCGCGGGCTTCGGCGCAGTCGCACTCTCCGGACTCTTGCAGGGGCTGCGGCCCGCCCACGCCGCCGCGCTGCCGCCCCACCACACTCCGAGGGCCAAGAGCGTGATCTTCCTCTTCATGGAGGGGGGCCCGAGCCATATCGACCTCTTCGATCCCAAGCCCGCGCTGCATGCCCTCGCCGGCAAGCCGCTGCCCGAGAGTTTTGGCACGGTGATCACGGCGATGGGCGAGGCGCGGTCGCCGGTGCTTGCCGACCAGCGCGTGTGGAAGCAGCACGGGAAGAGCGGCATCTGGGTGAGCGACTGGCTCCCGCACACGGCCACGATGGTGGACGAACTGGCCGTGATCCGCTCCTGCGTGTCGGACGGCATCAACCATTCGGGCGGCATCTGCCAGATGAACACCGGCAGCCTGCTCGGCGGTCGGCCAAGCCTCGGCGCCTGGGCCACCTACGGCCTCGGCAGCGAGGCCGACGACTTGCCGGCCTTCGTCGTGATGCAAGACAGCGACGCGCAGGTGGTGAACGGCCCGCGCAACTGGGGAGCGGGCTTCATGCCGGCGGTCTACCAGGGCACGAAGCTCTCCGGCGGCGAGCCGCCGATCGCGAATCTGCGCACGCCCCAGGGCATCACCGCCGGGCGGCAGCAGGCGAAACTCGACCTGCTCGCCCGGTTCAACCGCGAATACGCCGCGGCGCTGCCGGAGCAGACCGACCTCGACGCCCGGATCCGCAACTACGAACTCGCCTTCCGGATGCAGGCCACGGCCCCCGAGGCGGTCGACCTCGCGCAGGAGACCGAGGAGACGAAGTCGCTCTACGGCCTCGACGAGAAGCCGACGGCCGCCTTCGGCCGCACCTGCCTGCTGGCGCGGCGGCTCGTGGAGCGGGGCGTGCGGTTCGTGCAGATCTACCACGGCGCGGGCAACAAGTGGGACGCCCACTCGGGCATCGAGAAGAACCACGCCGAGCTTTGCCGGCAGGTGGACAAGCCCGTGGCCGCGCTCCTGGCCGATCTCCGTCGCCGCGGCCTGCTCGACAGCACGCTCGTGGTCTGGGGGGGCGAGTTCGGCCGCACGCCGATGAGCGAGCAGGGCAACGGCCGCGACCACAATCCCACGGGCTTCACGATGTGGATGGCCGGCGGCGGCGTTCCCGGCGGCACCGTGATCGGCGCCACCGACGAGGCGGGCCTGCGGGCCGTCGAAGACAAGATGCACGTCCACGACCTGCACGCCACGATCCTCAAGCTGATGGGGCTCGACCACATGCGGCTGGTCTACACCCACAACGGCCGCCCCGAGCGGCCCACGCTCAACGAGGGCACGCCCCACCCGAAGCTCACCGGCTGACGGACGATCCCCGGTTTTTCACCCGGGGATCCGTGGAATACACAGCCCCGCGCTGCCGGAAGCGACAATAGCCCAAGCCGCTGAATGAGCCGATAGTTATCGGTATGGATCGCACATTCCGCTTCCGCTGGTTCGCCGGTCTCCTGCTCGCCGCCGTGGTGTCTCCGGCGGCGGCGGAGGCCGGTGCTCCCACGATCACAACGGTCGCCCGGTTTGCCTTCGAGTCGGCGGCCGAGTTCACGGCCGACGGTCGGAAGATCGACGGCACGCACGTGGTCTTCGGCGAGGCCGGTCCGCGGCCACCGCGGGAGCGCGGCTTCGCGGTCGACAACCACGCGGCGCGGTTCGGCGGCGGCCGCGGCTTCCTCCGTGTGCCCGACCCTGGAGCCGATTCCCCCTTCGACTTCACGAACGGCGACTCGATCACGCTCGAGGCCTGGGTCAATCCGTTCGACCTGCAGGATGCCCGGCAGGTGTACATCGTGGGCAAGGGCCGCACCGGGAATCCCGGCGTCGCGGCCGAGAACCAGAACTGGTCGCTGCGGCTCTCGTCGGCCGGCGGCCTCGTGCGGCCGAGCTTCCACTTCCGCAACGCCCACAACCGCCCGGGCCGCTCCGAAGACGCCCACCGCTGGATCGCCGCCGAGGGCTTCGAGCCCTGCACGGGCTGGCACCACGTCGCCATCAGCTACACCTTCGGCGAGCCCGACTCGATCCGCGGCTACGTCGACGGCCAGCCCGTCGGCGGCATGTGGGACCTGGGGGGCGCCACCACGAAGCCGCCCGTGGTGGATGACGACGAAATCTGGATCGGCTCGGCGATCAACGGTAACGCGGCGTCCACGTTCCTCGGGCTGATCGACGACGTGGCGATCCACCGCGGCACTGTGCCGGCCGACGAGATCCGCAGCCGCTGGAACGTCGATGAATCGATCCTGGCCGACGGCGGCACGGCCATCGCGAAGGTGCCAGACACCGCGGTGCTCTACGAGATTTTCGAGGGCATGCCCGACGGCAGCTGGTATGGCGGCAGCAGCCCGGGCGAGTCGTTCACGCGGCCGCACTTCGCGATTGTCGATCTGCCGCTGCGCTACGGGGAGGCAGGCGTCCGCGAGGACCGCTCGAATCCCTGCATCGTGCGGGCGACCGGCCGCATCGAGCTGCCGCCGGGGCCGCAGCGGCTCACGATCCGCACCCGCGGCGGGGCCCGCGTGTTTCTCGACGGCAAGCGGATCGCCTCGCTCCCGGTGCCGAACAACCCCACTGACGGCCACGAGAAGCTCTACGTGCCTGACCGCTCGGGGCCGGCCGGAATCATCCCCGTGCCGCACGGGGACCAGCAGGCGGTGGCGGACGTGGCCGGCGACGGCCGGCGGCACGTCGTGCGGGTCGATTTCCTGGTTGGCGGAAGCAACCGTCGCTCGGAAACCGGAGACTTTTCCGTGAGCGTCGGGCCGTCCGACGCGGTGCCCGTGATCGCCGCGCCAGCGGGCGAGGCGGTGCCGCTTTCCGAGGCGGGCTGGACCGCCCTCGCCACGCGCATGCGGGCCGACCTGACTGCGGAAAACGCATCGCGCCGCCGAGCGGCCGTGGCCCGCCAGGCCGACTTCTGGGCGCGGCGGCATGCCGCGGCCAAGGAGCGGCTCGCCGCGCGGCCGCCCGTCGTGGTGCCCGAGATCCCCGCCGCCGCCACCGCCCACACGCAGGCCATACACAACGATATCGACCGCTTCGTCAACGCCAGGCTCCTGGCCGCCGACATTCCGCCGGCCGGCCTCGCGTCCGACACCGACTTCGTCCGCCGGCTCTCGCTCGACGTCCGCGGGATCATCCCCCGCTCTGCCGAGATCGAGACCTTTCTCGCCGACACGCGGCCCGACCGCCGCGAGCGGCTGATCGATGCCATGCTTGCCGACCCGCGCTGGGCTGACCACTGGGTGGGCTACTGGCAGGATGTGCTCGCCGAAAACCCCAACCTGGCAAATCCCTCGCTCAACAACACCGGGCCGTTCCGGTACTGGATCCACGAATCATTCCTCGACGACAAGCCGATCGATCGGTTTGCCACCGAGGCCGTGCTGATGCAGGGGAGCACCTACGGCGGCGGCCCCGGCGGCTTCGCGTTGGCCACGGAGAACGACGTGCCCTTCGCCGCCAAGGCCCATGTGCTCGGCCGGGCGTTTCTGGCGATGGAGATGAACTGCGCCCGCTGCCACGACGCCCCCAACCACCGGTTCGTCCAAAAGGATCTCTTCAGCCTCGCGGCGATGCTCGCCCGTGGCCCGCAGAAGGTGCCGCTCACGAGCAGCATCCCGGGCGGCGCCGAGCGGCTCGCCCGGCTGACGGTGCAGGTAACGCTCGAGCCGGGCACGGAGGTTCCGCCCGCCTGGCCCTTCGACGACGTGGTGGCCGACGCCGGCCCGGCCGTGCAGCTGCGTTCGCCGGCCGACACCCGCGAACAGCTCGCCGCCCTCATCACCTCCCCCGACAACGACCGCTTCGCGCGGGTCGTCATCAACCGGCTCTGGGCGCGATACCTCGGTCGCGGCCTCGTCGCCGATGCCGACGACTGGGAGAGCGAGTCGCCGAGCCACCCCGACCTGCTCGACTGGCTCGCCCGTCAGCTCGTGGCGAACGACTATTCGCTCAAGGCGGTGGCCCGGCTGATCCTCGCCTCGCACACCTACGGCCGCGGCCGCCTCGACCTCGACCGGCCCGTGCCCACGTCGATGTTCGCGGGCCGCGAACCGCGGCGGATGTCGGCGGAGCAGGTGGTCGATTCGCTGCACGCCGCCAGCGGCACGCCCTTCGACGTGGAGGAGCTTACCTTCGACGTCGAGGGCCTGAAGCCGCGCGACATGCACGCGCGACTCCCCGCGCCGACGACCGGCTGGCAGTTCGCCACGACGGCCAACGAGCGGGACCGGCCGAGCCTCACGTTTCCCTTCGCGCAGCACTACACCACGCTCATGGCCGCCTTCGGCTGGCGGGCCGAGCGACAGAGCCCGCTCACCGACCGCGAGACCGATCCCGACGTGCTCCAGCCGGCGATCGTGGCCAACGGCGTGGTCGTGAAGCGGGCCAGCCAGTTCTCGGAGTCGAGCGGGTTCACGCGGCTGGCCCTCGAGGATCGTCCCCTCGATGGCTTCGTGGATGAGGTGTTCCTGCGGATCCTCGGCCGCCGCCCCACCGGTGCCGAGCGGGCCACCGCCGTCGGCCTGCTCCGCGAGGGTTACGACGCGCGGAGGGTGAGCGTCGATCCAGCCACGATCCCTCCCCCCGAGCCGCGGCCCACGGGCGTGTCGTGGTCGAACCATCTCACGGAGGACGCCGACCGCGTGAAGCGGGAACTTGCCGTGATCGCCCAGCGCGGCGATCCGCCCACCCCGCGGCTCACGTCCGACTGGCGGGAGCGGGCCGAGGATCTCGTGTGGACGCTGTTCAACACTCCGGAGTTCGTCTTCCTGCCATGAGCCACCTCACCCGCCGCCACTTCATCGCCTCCGCTTCCTCGGCGGCTGCCGCCGTCGCCACGCCGGGGCTTTCCTTCGCCAGCGGGCCGGCCGCGGCCGGCCCGCTTGGCAAGGCCGAGCACTGCATTTTCATCTGGCTCGGCGGCGGCGCCAGCCAGATCGACACCTGGGACCCGAAGGCCAAGGGCGACGCGAAGGCCGGCAAGGCCGGCAGCTACTACGACCCGATCCCCACGGCGATCCCCGGCGTGCAGGTCTGCGAGCATCTCCACCGCTGCGCCCCGATCCTCGACCGGTTCGCGATCCTGCGGACGGTGCACCACGAGGTGATCGACGAGCACGCCCGCGCCACCAACCAGGTGCACACCGGCCGGCCCACCGCAGGCACGATCGTCTACCCGTCGATCGGCTCCGCGGTGCTCGCCACCCGCGGCCCGATCAACGACCGCGTGCCGGGCTATGTGCTCATCGGCATCCCCAACGTCACCCGCGGCCCGGGGTTCCTGAGCGCGAAGTGCGGCTACGTGTATCTCACCGACACCTCCGTCGGCCCCGCGGGCTTCGCCCGCCAGCCGGAGATCACCGACTCACGGCAGCGCCGCCGCGAGGCCCTGCTCAATGCCATGCGGACCGGCCGGCTCGACCCGGCCGACATGCCCAAGCTCGTCGCTGACTACGACACGGCCAGCCGTCAGGCCTTCGCGATGGCCGGGCCGCAGTTCATGGGGCTCTTCGATCTGGCTGCGGAGCCTGCCGCGCTCCGCGAGTCGTATGGCGGCGAGTTCGGCCAGCGGCTGTTGCTCTCGCGGCGGCTCGTGGAGGGGGGCGTGCGGTTCATCGAGGTCTCGCACAACCTCGGCTTCGTCAACGGCACCGGCTGGGACACCCACAACGAGGGCCAGGTCAAGCAGCACCTCCTGATCGAGGAACTCGACAAGGGTCTTGCATCACTCGTCACCGACCTCGAGGCCAAGAACCTGCTCGACAAGACCGTGATCGCCGTGGCGACGGAGTTTGGCCGGCCGGCCCAGTTCGACGGCGGCGGTGGCCGCGGCCATCATGCGAAATGCTTCTCGATGGTGCTCGCCGGCGGCGGCCTGAAGACGGGCCAGGCGATCGGCACGAGTGATGAACTGGGAATGTCGCCCGTGACCGACCCGATCTCGATCCCCGACTTCCACGCCACAATCCACTCCGCCCTCGGCACGAATCCGGCCGAGGAGCTCTACGACGGCGCCCGCCCCGTGCCGCTCACCGACGGCGGCACGGTGATCACTTCGCTGCTGTAGGCATACGGCTAAAGAATCCTTCAATACGCGGCATATTCCTTGAGCGGCCTCATTCTATCGGCCGCGCTCTTTCATCAAGGAATCTGCCATGGAAGAACTTCTCCGGCAGCGGGCCGCGGAACTTTCGCAGCTCGCTGCCACGCTTCGAACCGGGCTTGCCCGCGCCGAGGCGATGATCCCAGGTATGAATCAGGAACTCGATTCGCTGGCGAGGCTCGGCGTCACCGAGTTTCAGGTCGAGGGACCGACGATCTATGTTCGGCATGCCGGCGTGTCGAGCGCCCGCGACGACCGCTTCATCATCTACCAAGCCGCGATCGTGATGCCAGGCGGCATCGGTGCGGCGCTATGGGACGCCGGTGAACACACGGAATATGTGAACGCTCCCTACGGTCAGCCCGTGGATCTCGCCCCGCGGTTCGTACCGTTCGCGAAGTGCCCAGCAATCGTCAAGGCGATGCTCGTGAGCCAATCGGCCCGGATGCTCGACTGCTTCATTCGTGACGTTCGGCTGCTCGGCTCCTGATCGCTGACAACCTCCGACGAGCGGCTGGTTGTTCCTGTTCCTGTTTCGCCGGCTCGTGACAAAGCCGGTATCCACCGCGACGGGACGTTCCCTCGCGGTACTTCAGTCTCTGCCGCCGGCCCTTCCGGCCGGTGGCTTCCCTTCTGCCCCGGATTCTCCGGGTAAGGAATATGCCCATGTTGTACGAAGAGAATGATCGTGACCTTATTGCAGCCGTAGCCCAAGCCCTCGGCGAGTCACGAAGCCTGGTCCGCAACCATGGCTTCCAACTGATCGAGATCGTTGTCTTCAATGGCGACGAGTCGCTCCCTGGCGGTCGCGACCCGTCCCTTTCAGATGCCACCGGCGACAACGACGCCGTCGATCTTGCGGCCGTCGCCGGTCTGGATTGGGACGGCCATGACGACTCGCGGCTTCATCGCCGCAGCCGCTGTCGGCGGCGCCGGCGAGTTGCCTGATCCATCAATCGTTACTGCCGCTTCCTGACCGGTGGCGTGCCGACTGGGGCCGACGCGGCTCCCGGGCACGCCACCGGCTTTTCCATTCATTCACTCCCACAACACCATGTCCAGATCCCATGACAGCCCCCGTTTGCCCGATGACCACGATAAGAACGCCCCGCGGGATCGCATCGACGCCGACCCACCGTACGGATCGTCTTTCCCGGAGAAAGTCAAGCGTTTTCGCGGACTTCTCGCGGAACTGATCGCTCGCCAGATCCTGGCCGAACGCCAGGCCCCAAAAGATTTTGACAACAAAACGGATTCGTGACCGCTCGCCCGGCAGGCCGATCGCCGGCCTGCCGGGCCTTACCAACTTCCTGCACACATACGTTCCCAGAAGATCTCCTGCGCACACAATTCAGTAGAAAGAATTCGGTGAAATTGCTTGCTTCGCCACCCCCGACTTTGGAAAATGGAGGCTTCGCGACGAGCCATACGGATAGCCACGAGTCTCAAGGAACGGGATATGAAACGACAGCCGCCCTCTGTCCCCACCGCCGCCGACCTCGACTTCAAGGCGGCCATCGAAGCCGACGCCGAGGTCCAACTGAAGCGGCTCGGATTCGATGACAAGTTCGGCCGCAAGCGGCTGCACGACCTCGTTCACGAAGCCTACGTGCTCGAGCTTATGACCATCGCCCAGATGGCTCGATGGTTCGAGATCGGGCTCGTTACGCCGCAGGAACTCAACGTCGTGCATCCCACGACGCTGATGATTGACCTTCGGAGGCGGATCGCCACCTCGCCCACCGAGCACATCCGCTCGGCGGCGATGGACTACACGCTCGGGCGGATGATGACGTGGTGGCAGCACCATACGGTCACGTCAGCGTGGCGGAGCCTGAAGGCCCACGTCCGCGTCACCGAAACTTCCACAGACCTTGCCGACGCGCTCGCGGACTTCCTCTGGAACGTTCGCGGGATCCTGGATACCCCAACCGCCGGAGGCCAGCAATGAAGAGCCGCCCCAAGAACCGCGGGCTCATGTACGAGCGGCGCAGTGACGATGGCCAAGAGTCTTCTCTCAAGCAGCAGTTTGACTGGGCAAAGCATGCGTCAGAGTTGACCGGCGTTCCTTTCCGCGGCACATATGCCGACATCGAGGAAATGCAGCGGACGCGGCTTCACAATCTTCGCGACATCTTTCTCGATGACGCGATCAGCGGAGGCGATCTGACCCGCCCCGGTTTTCGCATGTTCCTCAAGCAGGCGACGACCGACAAGACCGTGTCCCATGTGTATGTCTTCAAGCGTGATCGCCTCGCTCGCCCGCAGAACTTGCTTGAGATGATGCACATCGAGCGCGAACTGATCTCGCACGGCGTCACGCTTGTCACCCACGACAGGACCTACACGCCCGAGGAACTCAAGCAGAATGAGGTTCCTTATCTCATCGGGAGCATGATTGAGTACCAAGAGCACGGAAGATTCTCACCTCGTCTCGGCGACCGTATTGTCTTTGTCCAGCAGAGCATGGCAGCCCGCGGGCTGAGCACAGGCGGCCGGGCTCCCTACGGACACGGCCGGGCACTCGTGGGACCCGACGACACCTTCGTGCAATGGCTCGAGGACGGCGAAAACATCCGTCGTGCCGGCCATCACGTCCGCTTCCTCCCTCGCGACGAGGTGAAGATCGGGGTGTGGCGCATGATCCTCGAATGGCGGGCCACCGGTGACAGCTGCAAGAAGATCGCTGCCCGGCTGAATGAAATGGGGATAGCGTCGCCCGACGCTGGCCGAATCCGTCGCGATCACGGCTCGGTTCACCGCGTGACCGGCAAGTGGCATCCGAACACGGTTCGCGACCTCTGCTCGAACCCGATCATCGCTGGCATCAAGGAGTACGGGCGGCGATCCGAGGGCCGCTACCGCCGCGTCGGCGTCGGCGGACCGAGGGAACTCGAAGAGCACGACCTCCGCCCCGACGGCCAGCCGAAGCTTCTCGAGAATCCGGAAGACGTGCGGGTGCGGGCCGCCAGCGGCGGCGACGCGCAATTCGATCCGGAACGGTGGCGAGCCCTGCAGCCGAAGAAGAAGGCGATCGACGAGGTGCGCAGGAAGAATGGCCAGAAGGCCAACAATCCCGATCGCTATCCGCTTTCGACGAGGGTCATCGATCTGACCGAGGGCTGCGGCAGCGTCATGCATGGCATCCCCATCGGGGACAAACTGAAGTACGCCTGCGGCCGCTACTACAACAGCGGATACACCGAGTGCAACCACAACTGGGTCGAGGCCACGGCCGTCACGACTATGCTCATCGACGCGCTCGTCGAGCTCGTCACCAAGGCCGGGGGCCGTGAGGCTATCCGCGATCGGCTCCTGACGAAGGCCCGCGCGGAGGCCGAGCATGACGCCGAGCCAGACGAGCCAGCCGCCCTCGTGCAACTGCGGCGACAGCTGGCCGAACTCGAGGACAACATCGCGACCGCCCGGCTACGAATGACCACCGAGAAGGACCAAGCCCGCTACGAGGCCATCGCCCAGACGTTTGACAGCCTCATGGCTGAGAAGGCCGCCGTCGCGCGACAGGTGGCTGAATTGGCCACGCCCAAGCCCGTCACCAAGACCAGCCTGAGCCTGGAGGAACAGGTCGACGCCCTGATGGCGACGATCGACGACCTGTCGGCCCTAGCCAATGACGAAAGCGCTAACCAGAAGATCCGCGACATGGTCCTCCGGCTGGGCATCTTCATCGGCCTCGAGTTCGAGGAACGGATGTGGGGCAAGCGCCCCATCCGCGCTCTCCGCCGCGGCGTGATCGCTTTCGGCGAAGACAATCTGCCCGTGCAGATCCACGGGCGGAGTTGGGCCGATTGTCCGGCCCCTGACGCCGCCGGCCACGGCGGCACCAACGACTCTCACTCAGCCCCGGCGTGTTGCCGGGCACCGTCGGCTGACTCCGGCTCCTCCGTAGGCGAGGGAACCGGGACCGACCGCACGGATGAGTCCAACTCCGGGTTGGAGCAGACTCATCAAGGAACAAACGTCGGGGCGACAGGACTTGAACCTGCGACCTCTTGACTGGGGGTCAAGAGGTCACGAGGGTCAGATCGTCTCAGCCGAACAGTTGCTCCACGACCATGTCTCGCGCGATTCCTGCATGCTCGGCGAC
>JBIIOM010000303.1:0-2953 GCA_044336925.1 Pirellulales bacterium | reverse complement strand
GAATACGTCAACCAGTTCTTCAAGGACAAGGCGAGGGATGCCGACTACATCGCCGAACTCGCCAAGCGGGCCTCCGACGAGGGCGTGACGAACGTGCTCGTCATGTGCGACGGCCTCGGCAACCTCGGCGACCCCGATTCCGCCGCCCGCACGAAGGCGGTCGAAAACCACTTCCCCTGGGTCGAGGCCGCGAAGCGGCTCGGCTGCCATTCGGTCCGCGTCAACGCGGCGAGCGAAGGCACGTTCGAGGAGCAGCAGAAGCTGGCCGCCGACGGCCTCGCGCGGCTTTCCGACTACGCCTCGCAGATGCAGATGAACGTGATCGTGGAAAACCACGGCGGGCTCTCGAGCAACGGCGAGTGGCTGGCGGGCGTGATGAAGCAGGTGGGCAAGCCGAACTGCGGCACGCTGCCCGATTTCGGCAACTTCCACGACTACGACCGCTACCGTGGGGTGGAGGAGCTGATGCCCTTCGCGAAGGGCGTCAGCGCCAAGAGCCACGAGTTTGACGACGCGGGCAACGAGGTTCGCACCGACTACGAAAAAATGCTGCGGCTCGTGGTGGGCGCGGGCTACCGCGGCTGGATCGGCATCGAGTACGAGGGCACGGCCCTCCCCGAGGCCGAGGGCATCCTCGCGACGAAGAAGCTCCTCCAGCGAATCCGCGCTGAAATGGCCGCGTGAAGCAGACCGCTTGAAGTAGACCGCTTGCTCCGCAAGCGCATCCAGAGCCGCTTGCGGAGCAAGCGGTCTACTTGAGGATGCGGTCTACTGGCCGCCTAGGGCAGCCGGAAATCGACGACCACCGGGAAGTGATCCGACACGTCGAGATCGATGGCGTGGGAGATGAAGGCGCGCGTGATCGCGGGGGCGAGGTCGCGGTGCACGAGGATGTGGTCGATCATCGTGAAGACGTCGTCGCGGTCGGCGGCGCCGTTCTCGTTGAAATCCCAGTGCGAGGTGTAGCGGTCGGCGACCCGGGGCATGAAGGTCGCCGCGTTGACGAGTTCGTCGCCCGGCGTCGCGCTGTCGTAGTCCTTGATGTCGCGCAGGACCGTCGTCCGCGTCGTGCGGAAGGAATCGGCCATCGGCACGTCGGGATCGTAGTCGTTGATGTCGCCGAGCACGATCGGCAGGTAGCCAAGGGCGACGATCTTTCGCTTCACGATCTCGCGCACGATCTTCGTCTCCGCCGTCCGCTGGGCGTTGCTCGAGATCTCGGAGGGATTGCTCTTCAAGTGCACGCCGCAGACGGCGATCTTCCGGCCGCCCGCGGTGAAATACGCCACCGCGTGCCGCTGCAGCACCGCCGTCTTCTTCTGCTCGCGGCCGCGCTCCCCTTCGAACGAATAGTCCTGCTGCATCCAGGCCTCGTCGGGGCCGCCATCGGCCTGGCGGCCAGGCGCGAAGAAGTGGATCCGGCGGCCGTCCACGAGGTCGGGCTCGATCCGGGAGAGGATCGCGACGTCGAACCCGGAGAAATTGTCGCGGCCGTTGACGTGGTGCCCCTGGTAGTCGGCGAGCCCCTTCTCGCGAAGGAGCGCGACGACGGCCTCCACGCCGGCGGCCGAGATCACCTCGGGCATCACGATGATGTCGGGCGCGAGCGTCTCGACCACCGCGGCCACCCGTTCGAGGTGGCGGCGGCGGGCCGGCTCGAACCGGAATCGCGTGAGCTTGGTGTCTTCGCCGGGGGCCGCCAGATTTTCGGCGTTGAAGCAGGCGATCCGCAGCGTGCGGGGGGCGGGCGCTGCGGCCGATGATTCGTCGCCCCGCGCCGCCACGGACGACCCGCCAATTGCAAGCCACGCGACGATGACGAGGATGCGTTGACTCGTGCGGAGCATGATCGGTAGAGTTCCTCGCCTGCAAGGGCCCGAATGGGACGATGTGCCCGGCGGATACACGTTCCCGGGACGTCGTAGCATGAGCTTCCAGCATACCCCCGTTGCCGAAAACAATCGCGACCGCCTGCGGCGGCTCCTCCACGTTGGCTCCACTCACGTCGGCCAGGGCGTGTTTGCGGCTCGGCGGCTCAAGCCCGGCATCGTGATCGGCGAGATCCTCGGGGAAGTGCTCGACGAGCATCCCGCCGACCCCAGTTACTGCATGGAATTGCCGAGCGGCCGGGTGCTCGAACCGACCGCACCACTGCGATTCGTGAATCACAGTTGCGATCCCAACTGCGAACTTTTCTATTGGTTCGACGAAGACGTTCCCGCCCAGGAAGACCGGTTGTGGCTACAAACGATCCGAACCATCGAGCCCGGCGAGGAGCTTTCGATCGACTATTGCTGGCCGGCCGACGCGGCGATTCCCTGCCAGTGCGGGGCGTTCAATTGCCGGGGCTGGATCGTCGACCCCGAGGAACGCCATCTGCTGCCGGCCGCTGGCGAGCCCCGGCCCTCGTCCTCGCCGCCGTCCTGACGGCGCTGGCCCTCTTCGGCATCTCCCGGCTGCGGCTCGACGACGACCTGCGGTCGCTCCTGCGAGACAACGACGCCGAATTCGCGCTCATCGACGAGCTCGCCGAGCGCTTCGGCGCCCCCGACCGCGATTGCATCGTCCGCGCGACCGCGCCCGCCGGCGACCTCTTCGCAGCCCGTCCGCTCGGCGACCTCCGCCGGCTCTGCGACGAACTCAGCCGGGTGCAGGGCGTCGCGCAGGTGCGATCGATCTTCGACGTGCGCCGCCAGGGGGCCGCGGGCGCCCTCCTGCCCGTGATCCCCCATTCGTCGGAGCCGCTCGATGCGGAGCAGCTCGCCGCCGCCCGCGGCCGCGCTCTCGAGCATCCGCTCACTGCCGGCCACCTGCTCACGCCCGACGGCGCGTCGTCGCTCGTGCTGGTGCGGCTCACCGCGGAGGCCAATGCCTCGGCCGGGCTGGGGCCGGCGCTCGCCGGCATCGAACAGGCGCTCGCCGACGCCCGGCGATCGGGCACGCCGCTCGTGCT
>JBIIOM010000086.1:0-10214 GCA_044336925.1 Pirellulales bacterium | reverse complement strand
GTTGAACAGGCAGGCGATCGCGGCGGCCGAAATCGCGGGCCTCCCGCCGCCCCCCTTGGAACTGTATTGCACGCCGCCGTCGGGCTGCGTGCACTTGTGGATGTAGGCGATCGCCTTGTCGATGATCTCGCGCGGCACCGGGACGCCCGCGTTGCGGCAGCCCCGCAGCCCCTGCACCTGCGTGATCGTGGTCGAGCCCTCGTCGAAATTGTTGCCGTCCTTCGCGCTCACGTACCCCCAGCCGCCGTCGGCCGTCTGGGCCCGCCCGGAAAACTCGACCGCCTTGGCGAGCACTTTCACGAGCTCCTCCCGGCGGCGCTCGTCCTCCTCTTCCCCGAGCACCTGCGAGAGGAAGAGCATGGAGAAGCCGTGGCCGTAGGTGTAGCGGTCGTCGGTCTTGGGATCGCCGATCAGGCCGTTGACCCGCGAACGGCTGACCAGGTAATCGACCGCCTGGCGGATCGGCTCGGCATAGCGGCCCTGCGTGGTGGTCGAGCCCTCCATCAGCATCGCCGTGCCCGCCAGCGCCGTCATCGCCGTCGGATAGCGGCCTTCGTTGGCCGACCAACTTCCCCGCCGCGACTGCCGGCGCACGAGCCAGTCGAGCCCCTTGGCCACGGCCCGCTCCACCTTCTGTTCGCTCGCCGCCGGCGCCACGGCCGGCGAAAGCGACGCCACCAGCAGGAGCGCAGCCAGCAAGGTGCGGAGGAGCGAGGAGCGGAGGAGCGGAAGCATCGGGATGGTCATCGGTGGGAGCGAGCCGCCGTCAAAAGGGAAGTGGCATGGTGAGCGCCTTCCGCAGCCAGTATTCCAGTTCCGTGGCGAGGTCGCCGGTGACCGGGGGCTTCGTGGAAGCCTGATACGGGGGCTGGGGGGGCGTTGGTTCGCCGGTGAACACGAGCCGCAGGGCCGCCGACTCGCCGCCGGCGCCGCGATTCCTGACAGGATCGCCGCAGCCAACGGTGATTTCGTGGGTGGCCGGGTCGCCGACCACCTCGCATCCTAACGGCATCTGGTTCGGCATGGCGATCTTGTCGTCCACGTGCACCGCATGCCCCGTCCGCTTGTCGAGGCAGAGCAGGCTGAGCCGGTGCCGCTCCCCTTCACGCGGCGGGATGATCGTCCGGGCGAAGAGCAAGAGCGGCAGGGCGGCCGGCTGGTGGCGGGCGAGAACATGGCGGACGATCGTGGCAGGCACCGGCCAGAGCATCTCTCCGCTCTCGCGCGAAACGGCCCACACCGATCCGGTCACCACTCCTGCCGGCTCCGCACCGGGCACCATGATCGGCGGCGCCAACATCGAGCCCATCTTGCCGAACCGCAGCTGCTCTTCCGCCGTTTCCTGGCGGCCCACGATCACGAGCAACCGATCCTCCCAGGGCATCACCTGGAGGTTCTGCAGGCCGGCTGGCATGTCGTCGAGCTTCACGCTGAATCGCGCCCCCGCGGCGGCGCTGCGACCGGCATCCACGAGCGTCAGCCGGCCGTTCGGCTCGACCACGGCCAAGAGCCCCTCCCCGGCGGGAGCGGCCCGAGCCTCCCCCGCGAACGTCCCCAACGGCCGCCGCGCGAGCGTCGCCGGATCGAAGATCTCGAGCTTCACCTGCGCATGAACACCGCCGGGGTTCGAACGCCGCGACGCGACCGGCTCGATCACGACGATCCCGCGGCCGGCCGTCATCAGCCGCCGCTCGTGGCGGGGCAGGTCGCAGGTGCGCTCCACGCGGCCGTCGATCATCGACACGACCACGGCCCCCTTGCCGTCGCGCGGGCAGACGCAGAGAAAATCCTCGTCGCCGATCAGATCGCCGTCGACCGGCAGCCGATGCCGCCGCCAGATCACGTCGCCCGACACCGGATCGCGCAGTTCGAGCGACCGACCGGAGAGGACGGCCACGCCGCGAACCGTGGCCAGTGCGCCGCGCGCGGGCAGTTGCATCTCTTCCGGTTCCGAAACAGCCATGCCGAGCGGCACGTTGCCACTCCGCTTCAGCCGTCGGCGTTCGCGGCCGATCGCGAAGCCCATGCCTGGCAACGAGGCCGTCGGGTCGGTGCCGTCGGATGTCCCCCACAGCCGCTGGAGCGACTCCGCGGCGTTTCCGTCGCCGGCCGTCACGGGCAGGCTGTAGGCGGCGAGCAACGGCCCCGATCGGACGAGCACGAGGCGGCCGACAATCGTGGCCTCGGCGCCGACGGCCTGAAACAAGTGGGACAGACCACCGAACCGGAACGCGAACGGCGGGCCGATCCTGCGGCCGAGGCCGTCCCTGGCGACGAGCATCTGCGAATTGAGTTCGTAGCCCAACTGCAGGTCGGGCACCGCCGCCCCCGGCTGCACGTCGACCGGGATCGGGATCACGCGGGAGATCGCCGCCGCGTCGTTCGACCCCGGCTTGCCGCTCCGCTGCGCGACGACCTTGCCGACGGGCCATGCGGCGCCGAGATCGCCCGAAGCATCCGCGATCTGCTCGGCGTCGGCACGCTCGGGCAGCCCGTGCCCGTCTCGGGCCAAGTCGAGCCGCACGAGATCGCGCCGCATGGCGGCGGCGCGGCCGGCTTCGCCCGCGGTCGCCTCCCGATCAAGCGCGTCGACGAGCGCCCGCTTCACCTCGAGGGTTGCCGGCTGAGCGCCGAAGGCGGCGACGAAGGTTTCGAGCGACTGGGCATCGGCCTTGCCGGGTTCGAGCAACTGCCGCGCGTGGTCGGTCACGAAGGCGTCGATCTCCGCGCGCAGTTCCGGGGCTGCCCGTCCGCGGATCGCCGACAGCCGCCCCTGAAACCACCGCTGCCCCGACACCGCCAAAGCAGGGTCGATCGCATCCTCGACCATCCCTTCACCGTCGGGAGCGACATCGGCCGCTCCGAGGCATTCGCGGCACGCGGCCCAGGCGGCGGGGAGGTCGCCGGCCTGCATGCAACGATCGACGGCCAGACGGAGCATCTCCCCTGATCGCGGCAGTGCCTCGCCCTCGGCGATCGTCTCGCGCCAGATCGGCGCGGCGGCCGCGAAGTCGCGGAACATCGCGAAGAAGATCGCGTCGCTCACCACCTCGGCGCTGATGCGATCGGGGTTCGCCGCCCGCGCCTCCCGGATCCGTCGCAATCCCCCGGCAACATCGCCACGATCGAGATCGATCTGCCCGCGCCACAGAAGCGCCCACGGATCGGCGGGCGTTTGCCGCAGGGCGGTCTCGATCCTTTCCTCGAGCGGCGCCGCCTGATGAAAGACGTCGAGCGAATCGACCCCCTGCGAGATGAATTCACCGCGATGCGCGACCAGATTGCCGGGCACGACGCCGCTGCGGGCGGGCGAACGGCCGACGATGCTTCCATCGCCGAGCGCGATCTCGACCACCTCCGGCGCATCGGTCGGCAGAAAGAGCCGGGTGGCCGTGACGACCCCGCAGCCGCTCGGGGTTGCGTCGCCGAGGTCGATCGTCTTGCCCCAGGCCTTCTTGCCATCGGCGAGCGACAAGGCCTCGACGCCGTCACGCCCCACGACGATCACCCGGCCATCGACGACACCGGCCACGTAGAGCGACTGTCCGCGCGGGACTTCCCACACGGTCCCGCCCGACCGAAGGTCGAGACAGATGAGTTTGTCCGATTCGACCGCGCCGAGGATCACGCGGCCTGCCGCAAGAATGGGCGCGGCGTCGCGCCAGCCGCCGGCGGCCGTCGCGCCGTTGCCGAGCTGACCGTTCAAGACCACGCCACCGTTGAGCCCGCCGAGCTGCACCCGCACGCCGAACCGCATCACCTGCGCCCCCTGCTCCGTCGGCACCGCATAGTTCGACGCCCACAGCAGCGTGCGGGTCGCGAGATCCACCGCCACGAGGGTGCCCGAACCGGTCGGGCAGACGAGCACGCCCTCCGCGAACGAAGGAGACAATCCCGAGAGGCGGCGCTGCTGGGTGCGGACCCCGTCGGCCGTCTGCTCCTCGTCGAGTTCGGCGAGCGGCTGCGACCAGAGCAGCGCGCCGTCGGCCGCGGCCAACACGTCGAGGCGAATCTCGCCGCGCTCCTCGACGAGCACGAAAAGCTGGTCTCCGAGCACGAGCGGCGCACCCATGTACCAGGTCTCGTCGCCGGCCGCCTCGTCGTCGCGCGGCCCGGCCGCGGGCAGCCGCCATCGCAAGGCTCCCTTCCCCGAGGCGTCGTAGGCGGAGAGGCGGTTGCCGACCTGTCGCGTCGCTCCCGCCATGATGCGGCGCATGCCGTTGGCGGCGGCCGGCCGCGCGACGTCGGAACCGCTCGACTCCACGGCGAAGACGAACCGGCCGTTGCTCGAGAGCGTGCCGCTGGTGGCGTCGCCAAACACGCTCTGCACGGAACCCGCGCCGTCGGCCGGCAGTGCGTCTTCACCCATGTCTCCGCCGCCCGTGGCACCGTGGCCGTCGGCCCACAGCCCCGCCGAACCGCCGGTCTGCAGCCAGACTCTCTTGCCGGAATCGAAGTCCACCGCCAGGAGCCCCATCGGCGTGTGCAACACGATCAGCCCGCCCACGGCCAGCGGTTTCCCCGCGGGCAGGAGCGGGGCGTCTTGGGCCGCACTTTGCTTGCGGCGGCTTTCGAGCAGCCGCGCCTCCTCGGGGTGACGGGTGAGCGGCACGCGGTATCGCGGCACGAGGAGCGGCCGCGTGGCGGTCGAGACCGCGTTGCGGCACGCGTCGCCGCGGTGGAGCCACCAGGAGGAACCGGTGGCAGCACCGGCCAAGGCGTTGTCGCCGGCGATCGATGCGAGGAATCCCGCCGCGCCGTCGTCGCCGTTGCCGGGTGGGAACGAAAGCGAGACGTCGCGCCCGCCGACGCGCACCGCCCGTGCGCCCGCACCGCGGGCCTGCACGAGCATCTCCAAGGCCTTGTCACGCTGGCCGGCGAGCCACCACGCCTTCGCCCGCATGAGCGAGACCGTCGGCTCGAATTCCCGCGCGGTCGCCGCCGTCAGCCGGTCGAGCCACGCAACCGCCGCGAGCGGCTGATTGTCGTCGAGCGCCGCCAGCGCCGCGAGCAACGTCGCCTGCTGACCGGCAGGCGTGTGCGGCCAGCGGCGGGCCACGGCGACCACTCCATCGGCATCGCCTCGCGCGATCGCCTGCGCGAGCAGCCGTTCCGCGCGGGCCCGAAATTGAAGTGCGTAAGCCTCGCGCCCCTCCGGCGGCATTTCGCCCACGAGCCTCGACGCCTCCGACTTGATGCTCCGCCAGGTGTTCTTCTGCAGGTCGGGGCGGAAGAAGAAGTCGCGATCGGCGGCGAGGATCTCGTCGAGCAACGTGGCCGCGTCGCTCCAGCGCTTGTCGGCGACGAGCCGTCGCCCGCGATCGAGCTGCCGTTCCCGCAGCCGGTCGGTCGGCAGCGAGACGCCGCTCTCGGCGACCTCGTCCTCGGCGGAGTCGTTCGCGGCTGCGTTGCCGGCGGCCGGCGGTTCGATCGCCTCTTCGTCTTCTTCGTCGGCGCGGACGATGCCCGGGCAGGACATCGTCACGATCGCGGCCAAGAGCCCGATGGCGGGAAGATGTCTTCGAAAAAAGTCGGCGCCGCGCGTAAACCGTGCCATTACGAACCCGGTGCCAGGGGGCGTTCCCGGGGTCCTGTCGGGGCTGAATAGAGCTAATGGAAACGAGCGCCGGCGGGTGTCTTCGGCCGCCTCCGACCATCCGTATCACGCCGCCTCGACTCATCTTACGACCCGTTGCCTCCGGCCAGCAAGGAAACGCCCGCCGGGCTTAAAACAGCGGGTCTTCCGCAACAGCCCTCATTTTTTCGGCCAGAAATCGGCTTTTCGGGTTGCATTTTCATTTCCAGAGCCTCTAATCACCGACGCTTTCGGCAGTTCGTGCCGGGCTCCACATCGCGGTGGGGGTACTGCCGCACACAATTTTTCGGAGGTATTGGCGATGGCGAAGAAGTCGGGCAGCAAGCCGTTGACGAAGACGGAGATCATGCGGAGCATCTCTGAGACGACTGGTCTGCAGAAGAAGGACGTGGTCGCCGTGATGGAAGCGCTCACGAGCGAGATTCAGAAGGCCCTCAAGGGCTCGGGCATCGGCGTCTTCTCGATCCCCGGCCTGGTGAAGGTCGAGCGTCGCAAGGTTCCGGCCCGTCCGGCCCAGAAGGGTGTCAAGAACCCCTTCACCGGCGAGCTCCAGGATCGTCCGGCCAAGCCCGCGAGCGTGAAGGTTCGCGTGCGTGCCCTCAAGAACCTCAAGGCGATGGTTCAGGGCTAAGCTCGCGTCTCGCGATCGGTTCAAATGATCGGGTGGCGTCCTCAGGACGCCACCCGATTTTTTTGCTGCATGCCTTCTGTTCCTTCTATCGGGCTATCGGGCGGCAGCTATCGGGCGGCAGTTTCAGGAGGGTATCTTTCGATGCAACAGGTCTTTCGCACAGCCGCCGCGGCGCTCGCACTGATGGCCACCGTCCATCCAGCCGGCCATGCCGCCGACGAAGTCTTCAACTACGACGAGGCAAATGTCCGCCACTTCACGCTGCCCGACCCGCTCGCCGGGCCCGACGGCGTGACTGCAATCACGCCCGAGGCGTGGCACGCGGCCGCGCGGCCACACCAGCTTTCGCTCGTGGAGGCGACTATCTACGGCCGCCGACTGCCGGCCGTGGCGGTGAGCATGGTGGGCGACGTGGAGCGAGCCGACGTGACGCTCCCCGGCGACGTGGCCGCCACGCGACTCCAGGCCCGGCTGCGGCTGGGCACCGGCGAACGCGCACCGACGACCGACGTGCTCCTCTACCTGCCGCGTGGGGCACGGGCCGTTCCCTGCTTTCTCTGCCTCAACTTCCGCGGCAACCAGGCGCAGCATCCCGATCCCGGCATTCGCCTGGCGAACGGCTGGGTTGCCAACGACCCGCTGGCGGGGATCACCGACAACCGCGCCACCGAGGCCTCGCGCGGCAGCTGGAACCAGAAATGGCCGGTGGAGACGATGCTTGGCCGCGGCTATTGCATGGCCACGGCCTATTACGGCGACACGTTTCCCGACCGGCCCGACGGCCGCCAGGAGAGCGCCCTGGCTACGCTCGGCCGGCCCGTTGCCGGTCAACTGCCGCCCGACGAGCCCGGGGCGATCGCCACCTGGGCCTGGCAGCTGTCGCGGATCCTCGACTGGCTCGTGACGCTCCCCGAGATCGACAAGACCAAGGTGGCCGTCGTGGGCCACTCGCGGCTGGGGAAGACGGCGCTTTTTGCCGGGGCGCTCGACGAGCGGTTTGCGATGGTTGTGTCGAACGAGTCGGGCTGCGGCGGCGCGGCCCTCTCGCGACGGAATTACGGCGAGAGCGTGCGGCGGATCACCACGTCTTTCCCGCACTGGTTCTGCCCCGCGTTCGCGACGTTCGCCGGTCGCGAGACGGAATTGCCCTGTGATCAACACACGCTTCTGGCGCTGCTGGCACCGCGGCCGCTCTACGTCTCGAGCGCCATCGACGATCGCTGGGCCGATCCGCGAGGCGAGTTTCTCTCCGCGGTGGCGGCCGAGCCCGCCTGGAAACTCTTCGGCCTTCGTGGCCTCGGCACGGCCGCGTGGCCGGCCCCCGACACGCCGATCGGCGCCACGGTCGGCTATCACGTCCGCAGCGGCCGCCACGAACTGCTCGCCTATGACTGGGAGCGGTTCGCCGATCATGCCGACCGCCATCTTCTCGGCCGGAAGCCGCCGGAGGCCGACGGCTATCCCGCGTTCGCCCCGGTGCAGTCGCCGCTGCCGGTGCCGCCGCCCGCCGGTGCGGTCGTGCTCGTCGGCGCCGACGCCGCCGCCACCGCGGCCGCCGCGTTCACGAGCATGACGGGCGGACCGATCGACTGGCGCGGGGAGCAAAACGCGCTCGTGGTCGCGCCATCGGAGCAGAACGCCAATCACATTATCTCGAAGGAAACATTCCGGGACGCCGACATCCACGCCGAGTTCATGGTCTCGCCCGACGCCAAGGGGAATAGCGGCCTCTATCTCCACGGCCACTACGAGATGCAGATCTACGACTCGTTCGGCGTGGATCCGGTCACCGAGCAGGACGAGGGGAGCCTCTATCGCTTCGCCAAGCCGATCGTGAATGCGGCGCGGCCCGCGGGCGAGTGGCAGGTCTACGACATCCGCTTCATCGCGCCGCGGCGCGACAAGGCCGGCACGATCGTCGCGCCGGGCCGCGTCACGGCCTGGCTCAACGGCCGGGTCGTGCAAAACGAACTCACCTTCACCGAGCCGAGGTCCCCCTACACGCCCTACAAGCACGGCGTGACGGAGCATCTCCGGGCGATCGAGCGGCGGCTGCTCGAGACGGGGGAAGGGCCGCTGTTTCTGCAGGACCACGGCAGCCCGACGCGGTTTCGCAACGTGTGGATCAAGCCGCTCGGCACCGCCGCGCGGGAGACCACCGCCCCCTGACGTTCGATCCAGTGGACGGGGCCGGAATCGAACCGGCGACACACGGATTTTCAGTCCGTTGCTCTACCAACTGAGCTACCCGTCCGCAGCGTTCCCGCCTGAGCGGGAAGAGGCTGACTGGCCACATTGGTAGGTCTGAATTGCGGTCGTGTCAACGAGCGGCGCTCCGGAGCGGGCGCTGCGGTCAGTCGCCGCCGCGGCGGGCCGAACGGGCCGCCCAGGCCTGCACGCCGAAGATGACGGCGAATGACAGGCTGCCGACGAGCATGGGCAGCCCCCCGGAATCGATGCCGAGCCACCGGCAGAGCGTTCCGATGCCCCAGCTGAGCACGATCGCCACGGCCGCCGACGCTCCCGCCTGGCGGAGCAAGGCCGGGCGGGCGAACGCCATCGCCAGCCACTGCGACGGCCCCGCGGCCCACGCGGCACGGCCGCGGTCGAAGCGGCCGCTTTCAGTTCGGCCACCCGCACGGGGCAACACCACCGGCTCAGGATGGATGAATTCGCCCAGCGAATCGACCGATGCCGTGCTTCCGGCGCTCGAGCCGCCGGCGGTCTCTTCCGACAGCGACATGGGGCCCTGGGTGGAATCGCGCGAACTGGTCTGCTCGTGGGAACCGGGCTGCTGCGCCCCCGGCGTCACCTGCGGAGAACGCCGCCGCGGCATCGGCAGCGGCTGCTCGGGCGTCCACGGCCGGAGCCGCTCGAGCAGCTCCTGGGCCGAGGCGATGCGGTCGCCCGGGTTCTTCCGCATCATCGCCTCGACGACCCGCGCGAATGGCTGGCTCACCTGCGGGGCGAGTTGGCGCAGGGGCACGGGCTCCTGCGAGAGCTGCCGCTGCGCCTTCTCTTCGCGCGTGCCGCCGGGAAAGGGCACCTGGCCGGTGAGGAGGAAGTAGAGCGCGCAGCCGAGGCCGTAGATGTCGGCCGGCGCGCGGGCGTTCGCGGGATTCCGCACCTGCTCCGGGGCCATGTAGTCCATCGTGCCGATCACGCGGGCCGATGCGGACGACTTCATGTCGAAGGCGGAGCCCGCGAGGCCGAGATCGAGCACCTTCACCCGCCCCTCCTTCGTGGCGAGCAGGTTGCCGGGCTTCACATCGCGGTGCACGATGCCCTGATCGTGGGCGCAGGCGAGGCCGCGGGCCGCCTGCACGACCACCGAGGCCGCAGTCCATTCGTCGAGCGGCCCGTGCCGCAACACCTGCCGCCGCAGGTCGAGCCCCTCGACATATTCGGTGACGAGGTAATACACCTTGCCGTCACGGCCGGCATCGAGGGCCCGCAGCAGGTTTTCGTGATCGAGGTCGCCGAGCCGTTCGATCTCCCGCAGGAAGGCCGCTTCCGTGGCGGCCGTGGCCTTGTCTTTCGTCAGCACCTTGATGGCGACGATCCGCCGCATCATCGCGTGCTGCGCCTTGAAGACGCGGCCCATCCCTCCCTGCCCCACCTGGTCGAGGATGCGGTATTGGTTGAGCGAAAGCTTGCTGCGGCCCAGGAGCAGCTGGCCGGCCTGAAACGTCGTCAGCAGGCCGCGGCCCACGAGCACATCGGCAACCGCCTTGTCCCAGCGATCAGCAGCGTGCGGCCCTTCGCCGAGCACCGCCCGGGCCTGCGTTTCGGCGGCGTCGACCTGCGCCGCGTCGAGCAGACCGCTGGCGAGCGCCGTTTCGCGGAAACGGCGGCGCGGCGGGAGGTTGGCGGCGCCGCCGTCGGCGGCACCGGCATGCTGAGTGGGCGTCATGGGTTCGAAGCGGGCGGATTCATTCCCTGGAAGAGAGTTTACCCCCCGGAAGGACGTCGTGCCGGGCGGCCGCC
>JBIIOM010000302.1:0-2961 GCA_044336925.1 Pirellulales bacterium | reverse complement strand
TGCTCACGCCGGGGGGCAAAACAGGGGGTGGCTACGACTCCGGGCTCGGCGGCGCAACGCCGTGGGACACCCGGGCCGACCTCACGTATCTCATCGGCCGCCACCGCAGCCGGCCTCACGCCGTTACCGATTCGGCCGCGTCGGCGACGTCGCTCTGCACCGGCCGGAAGACCTACAACGACGCGATCAACATCGATCCGGAAGGCCAACCCATCGAGCCGATCGCCGTCGCACTCCAGCGGCAGGGCTGGGGCGTGGGCGTGGTCACGAGCGTGCCCGTGTCGCATGCCACGCCGGCCTGCGCCTACGCGGCGAACGTCAGCCGCGACGACTATCAAGACATCGCCCGCGACCAACTCGGCGAGCCGTCGGTCTCGCGCCGTACGCCGCTGCCGGGCCTCGACGTCGTCGTCGGCTGTGGGTTCGGCGTCGATGCCGCCGAGGATGCCGGCCAGGGGCGAAACTTCGAGCGGGGCAACAAGTATGTGGCGGCCTCGACCCTGCGGGCGATCGATGCGGCGGAAGGCGGTCGCTACGTCGTGGCGCAGCGCACGCCGGGTCGGCCCGGCGCCGCGGTGCTGACCGAGGCCGCACAGGCCGCGATCGCGCGGAAGCTCCGGCTCTTCGGCTTCTTCGGCGCAGCCGAAGGGCATCTCCCCTTCTCCACGGCCAACCATGATCACGCGCCGGTGGTCGTGCCGGAGAGCGAGCGGGCGAAACGCGAAGGGCTCGCACTCAAGTATGGCGGGCCGATCCGCTACACGCCCGCCGACATCGCGGAGAATCCGACGCTCGCCGACATGACGCGGGCCGCGCTGGCGGTGCTCGAAACCCGCGACCGATTCTGGCTGCTCGTGGAGGCGGGCGACGTCGACTGGGCCTGCCACGGCAACAATATCGACAACTGCATCGGCGCCGTGCGCGACGGCGACGCGGCCTTCCGCGCCGTGGTGGAGTGGGTCGAGGCCCGCGATGCCTGGGACGACACGGCCGTGATCGTGACCTCCGACCACGGCCACCTCTTCGTCCTCACCGATCCCGCCGCCTTCGCGCAGTAGGGTAGGCTTCAGCCTGCCAACGTAGTCCGCTTGCTCCGCAAGCGGATCTCAGTTCCGCTTCGGGACGAAGCGGACTACCCCCCGTGCCCGCGCGCCCCCGCGAGCCACTCATCGGCCCACGTCCGCACGCCATCGACGCCCTTGCGGTGGCAGAAGTCACCGAGCGTCTCCCCCGCCTTCCGCTCCGCCTTGTAGCAGGCGAGCACGGCCGTGAGTTCCTGCGAGAGCTCCTCGAAGGGCACGACGTCCTTGTATTGCACGTTGAGTCGGTCGCCGAGCAGGCGGCCGCCGAGAAAGATCGTGTATTTGCCGAGCGTGCGGCCAACGATGCCGATGTCGGAGTTATAGGGGCGGGCACAGGCATTCGGGCAGCCGGTCATGCGGAGCGTGAAGGCGTCGTTCGAGAGGCCGAGCTTCGCCACCTCCGGCTCGAGCGAGTCGATGAGTCCGGGCAGGACTCGCTCGCTTTCGGCGACGGCGAGGCCACAGGTGGGCAGCGCCACGCAGGCCATGCTCCAGCGGCGGATGGTCGAGATCTCCTCGGAGGTCTTCACACCGTGGGCATGGAGAATCTCAGCGATCCGATCGCGGTCGGTGACCGCGAGGTCGGTGAAGAGCAGGCTCTGGTGCGACGTGATCCGCACGCCCGGCTTGATGTCCCTCAGCATTCGCCGCAGTGCCGTCTTGAGGCGGAAGTCGCCCGTGTCGTGCACGCGGCCGTTCTCGACGTTGAGCCCGTAAAAGAACTTCCCGTCGCCCTGCTCGAACCAGCCGATATGGTCGTCGAACCCGTGGACGTCGGCGGGATGGCAGGGGGCGAGCGGCTTGCCGAAATACTCCTCGACCTTCTTGCGAAAGGCCTCGAGGCCCATCGTGTGGATCGTGTACTTGAGCCGGGCCGTCTTGCGGTCGGAGCGGTTGCCGAAGTCGCGCTGCACCTTCACGATCGCTTCCGCGATCGCGAGCACGTCTTCCGGGGGCACGAAGCCGAGCCGCTTCGCCAGCGCGGGAAATGTCTTCGCAGCGCTCGGCGTCACGCCCATGCCGCCGCCGGCGAGGACGTTGTAGCCGAGGATCTTGCCGTTCTCGTGGACGACGAGGAAGCCGAGGTCGTTGGCGTAGACGTCGGTGCAGTTGTCTTCAGGCAGCGCGAAGGCGGTCTTGAACTTTCTGGGAAGATACGTGCGGCCATAAATGGGCTCGACCTCGACCAAACTGGCCGGCTCGACGTCCTTCTCGCCCGAGGTGCCCCCCGCGAGCGTCTTCTCGCCGGTGTCGGGATCGGTGAGCCAGATCTCGTAATAGGCCCGCGTGCGCGGGGCGAGATGCTTGGCGAGCTTGTCGACCATCGCCTGCATCTCGTCGCGGACCGGATTCCCGTGGATCGGCGCCGGGCAGCACATGATGTTGCGCTCGACGTCGCCACAGGCGGCGAGCGTGGTCATCTGGATGTCGTGGATCCGCTGCATGAAGGGCCTGAGATCCCCCTTCACGACGCCGTGGTGCTGGATCGCCTGCCGCGTCGTGAGCCGGATCGTGCCGTTGCCCACCTCGTCGCCGAGGTCGATTGCCGAGAGCAGCTGGTCGGCCGTGAGCTTTCCGCCCGGCACGCAGGTGCGGATCATGAACGAGATATCGCGCTGGCTCTTCTTCCCATCGACGGCCTTGCGGGCCTCGCGGTCGTCCTGCTGGTAGGTGCCGTGGTTCTTGAGCAGCTGGACCGAGGGCTTGCCGAAGCCGGGAGCGCCGTCGGCCAGCTCCTTGGCGATGTCGCCGGCCAGGTAGTTGCTGGCGATCTTGGCCAGTTCGACGGCGGAGGGCTTGGCGGCGGTACCGGTGGGTGTTTCGTCTGACATGGCGTGCGGTTTTTTCGCGAGGAAATGGGGCTGATCAACGCCGTTGA
>JBIIOM010000085.1:0-10240 GCA_044336925.1 Pirellulales bacterium | reverse complement strand
CAAGCGGATCTTCAAATCCGCTTGCGGAGCAAGCGGTCTACTTGCAATCGGTCTACTTCAATTCGTCTGGCGCAGCGTCTCGAGCCAGGCGACGAGATCGACGAGGTCCTGCGCGGAGAGCGCGACGGCGAGATCGGCCGGCATCAGCGATACCGGCTGCTTGACGAGTTCCTCCACCTCGCCGGCGGCGACGGTCGTGTCGATGCCGTCCGGCCCGCGGATCACGACCTCCTCCGGCGACTGCGAGACGAGCAAGCCGGTGAAGCTGCGGCCGTCGTCGAGAACGGCCGTGTAGGTCTCGTAGTTGTGACTGATCGCGGCCGACGGCGCGAGGATCGCCTCGTAGAGCGCCGGGCGGGAGAGTTTCGCGCCGATGCCCGAAAGCGCGGGGCCGACCGACTTGCCCTCGTCGCCGACCACGTGGCACTTCGCGCAGGTACCGGCGCCGGCAAACACGAGCTTGCCGCGGGCCGGGTCGCCCGCACGCGTCACGAGCTCCGCAACCGGCGGCAGCTTCTCGCCCCCCTTCGCCTTGGGCATCGGCAGCACGCCGTTCGCCGCCGCCTTCACGTCGGGCCAGCTGGTCGAGGCGACGGCCAGCGCCGCCACCTGCAGGAGCGGACCGGCCAGTTCGTCCCTCTTCGCCATCGCCACGAGGTCGAGCGCGCCCTGCCGCGACCGGGCAAGCGCCCGCACCGCGGCCGGCTTGAGCTCGGGCTTGGCCTGCGCATCCGCGAGCACCTGCTTGACGACCGCGATCGCCGCCGCCGAGCCCCGAATGCCGAGCGCGTTGATGAGCCGCAGCGCCGCCGGATCCGCCGGGGCGATCGCCGCCACGACGGCCTCGCGCGAGCCCGATTCGACCGCAGCGCCGGCGGCAAACGAGGCCAGTTGCTCCGTCGTGCCTTCCGCGGCCGCCAGCTTCACGACATCGTCCGGCCGAGCCGTCCAGGAGCGCCGCGCTCGTCGCCTAGTAGCCGGCGCCGCTGCGCTCGTCGACGTAGCCGTGGTTGCCATACTCCATCACGAAGTTGATCCGCACGCCGCCGTCGCCGTCGGTGTCTTCGAGCACGAGGATGCGATCCCCTTCCTTCCGGGTGTCCTTCTTTGCGCGGTAGTTGATCACCTCGCAGACCCACACCCTGCCCCGCGCATCGACGTCGATGTCGGACGGGCTCGAGAGCAGCGGTTCGGCCGCGAAGAGGCTGGCCTCGAGGCCGTCGGGCAGCCGGAGCGACTCTGCCGCCGCGGCCGCACTCGGCGCCTGGGCTCGGGCGAGACCGCAGGGCCAGCAGCCAAAGACAAACACCGGCAGGAGAAACAGGGCGAGCGGATGCATGCAGCCTTTTTGCTTTTTCCTTGTGGTTTGGGTCGCTTGAAAACTCAGTCTAGTCGGCTCGCAATCGACCGCCAAAAGGAGGATGCAGCAGGCCAGGCGCCGTGCGTCTCGGCCGCCAGGCGAGCCGCGCCCCGCGCGTGCGCCGCGGCGAGGGCATGCGCCACCAGCGCGGTCGCGATGCCGCGCCGGCGGGCCTGTGGATCGACGAAGAGCCACGCGATCGAAAACCGCCGCGGCTCGCGATCCCCCGCCTCGACGACGGCCACCAGGCCGAGCGGCTGTGAGGGCTCCTCCTGCGGCCAGGCCAGCCACGCATCCACCCGCCGCCCCGGCCGGCTCACCAGTTCAGCGGCGATCCCCGCCGGTGCAAACGCCGCCTCGTCTTGGCCGGCCCCGGCCCGGCAGGCGTCGGCGAGCGCGAACACCGCCGCGGCATCGACCTCTGGATCGAACGGCCGCACGTCCACCGGGGCGCAACGCCCCGCGCCGATCCTCCGGCCAGCCTCCACGTCGAGCGAGTGAAAGACGATCTGCATGGCAGACTATGTTCCGTAGACCGCTTTAAGTAACCCGCTTGCTCCGCAAGCGGTTCGGGATCCGCTTGCGGAGCAAGCGGTCTACTTTATCAGCCTGTTCTCAGCGGCTCTTCACGGCACGATCGCGATGCACGACGGCGATTTGACCGTCGCCGGCTCGCCGACGGCCGCGAGTTTCCCGGTCTCGCGGTCGATACGGAAGACCGCGAGATTGTCCCCCGGCATGTTTGCACAGACGAGCAGGCTTCCGTCCGGGGTGATCGCCAGGTTTTGCGGACCGCGACCGCGGCTCGGTACGATCTCGACGAGCGTGAGCAGGCCGTCGGCCCCGATCCGAAAGCCCGCGATGCCGTCGTGGCCGCGATTGGTGCCGTAGAGAAACCGGCCATCGGGCGTGATCTTCGAGTCGGCGGTGTAGGTCTTGCCCTTGAGGTCGGGCGGCAGCGTCGAGATCACCTGCCGCTCGACGAGCCGGCCGGTGGCCGCATCGAGCCGGTAGGCGAAGATCGCATCGGCGCCGAGGTCGGCTGCGTAGGCGAATGACGGCCCGCCCGGCACCACCGGCGCGGGAACGATCGCATGCGGATGCGGGGGCTTCCTGCCGGCCGGGATCGGCCCCCTTGCCGTCGTGCCGCGTGGTCACGGGATCGCCCGCGAGGCTGCCGTCGGCGGCGCGGGGCAGCGCGGCGACCGTCGCGCCGTTGTAGTGGGCAAGCAGGAGCGCGCGGCCCTTCGGTGCCTCCGAAAGGCGCGTATCGTACCCGGACCGACGAAAAAAGAACGGATTACGCGGGTGGGTTAAGAGGTGGCACGCGTCATCCCCGTCGCTTCCGCAAGGGGCTTTTGGTCAAACGTTACCCGCCAACGATGCCCTTCGTTGCGCCAGCCTCCGCTGATATTGCGGCCCTGCAGCAGACCGTTACGATAGAAGTATGGGGTTTGCGAAGGTGTGACGCCCTTGCCAAGGAGTCGATCGATGATTTCCCGTCCCGACATCCGTTGCTTCTCTTCTGCGTTGGCCTTAACGCTCGTTCTCAGCCCGGTTGGCCCGGCCGCGCACGGCAAATCAAAGCCGGATGAGAAGGAACTGCTGACTGCACCATCGGCCGATCTGATCTCGGCCGAGGATCTCGCCCCCGCAGTGCAGCAATCGGTGGCCAATGGCGTCGCCACGCTCATCGCGCGGATCACGGCCGAGGACAACCCGTGGAGCGTCGCCTTCCCGCCGCTCCAGAGAGTGCGGGTCGATGGCTACAAGGAGGTCAAAGCCAAACGGGTGGAGTCCGAGCATCCGGTGTATGAGCAAGTCGAAGTGGAAATGATCGAGGAGGTCATCGAGAGCGGCAAGCGCACCGGACGTTTTCACAAGGTCAAACGAAAGGTGAATTCGAACAAAAAGATCGGCACGACGACGCACAGCCACCTCACCCCCGATCCCAACGGCACAGAGATGATGAAAGTGCCGATTTATGCCAAAGACGGTCCCGCCGTATGGAGAGCGTACCTCCCGGGCCTCAACGGCATGGCGCTCTACGTGCTGGCGAAGGCTGGCCTCGGCGAGCACCCGGCGACGGTTGCGCATGCCGCCGCCCTCGCCGAACAAACCACGGACGATATCGGCCTCCCCGACCTCACATTCGACGTCGCCTGGATGGCGGCCGGCTTTGCCGCGTTGGGCCCCGATTCCCCGCATGAGAAGCTCGCCCGCCGGCTGCTCTCGAAACTGATCGACGGGCAGATCAAGGAGAAGGGCGATCTCGAGGGCCTGTGGGGGCCCGTCTGCGTGAACTTTACGTATTTCGGGAAGCTCATGACCATCGGGCAGATGATCCTGCACGAACTGAATGAGGTCATCCCGAAAAAGATGCAGACCGCGACGCCGGCCGAGCAGAAGAAGATCATCGCTTTGGGCAAAGACATGAAAGCGTTTGCCAGCATCTACGAAAAAACCCAACGAGACGTCTTTCGTGCGGGAACCCGGCTCAAAGACATCGTGTACTCCTTTAATGTCAGCGAAACGCTCACTCTCCCAGGCCTGCCCTTCAACGCCTATCAGTGGGTGGTCAGCGACGTCGAGTCGACCGAAGCCGCGGCATTCGCCATCGCGGTGGGAAAGAAGGCCGGACTTCTGCCGCGGGAAACCCAACGCGGTGAAGTCAAAGGCAAGAAGGTGGTCCCGCCACTCAAGACCGATGCCGTGCTGAGGACGGCGGCCAAGCGGCTTGCCGCCGCGATCGACGAAGATGGCGGCGCGACGGCGCTGGCATTCGCGACGGAAAACAAGGCGCTGAAAGACACCGGGTTTCCAGCGCCGCTCTTGAATAACGACAAGCTGCCGCAACAGTTCGACATTCAGACCGCCCGCACGTGCGTGGCGGCCCAAGACGCGATCGAGTCGCTGGTGGCCGCGGATGCTTCGCTCGGAAAGGGGTTGAGCGAGCCGCGGAAACGTGCCCATGACCGCGCGGCGCAGATCGCCGCACGGTGGTATAAGGAGTCGGCGAATCCCGCCGCCGACGCCTGGAAGGGCATCTACATGGGGATCAGTATTTCGCACGCTGATCTCGAGAAATCGCGCGAACTGCCGTCGCTGCCGTCATCGGAATCGGCGGTCGAGGCGCTGCCGTGGGGGCCGCCGGGGTCGCTGTATCGGATCGTGCCCGGTTTCCGCGGATTGTTCGCCGATGCCGATGCCAAGGATCGCTACAAGGACGACCTGTTTCGGCAGATCGCCTACCGTCTCGTCGCGCTGCAGGACCAAAGCGGCCAGTGGTCGGGCACCGGAAGCCCGACATTCTCGACGGCGGTCGATTCCGCGGTCATCGATGCCATTGCATTTGCGTGGCACCATCACCTCAACCGCGAGGGTGAACTGAAAAACGTCCCCGACCCGATTCCCTATCAGGTCATGCTCGACAGGCATCACGGGAATTGGATGGGCGAGGGCAACAACGACGCGGCCATGGTTCCCACGCTCGCCAGCCTCGTGTTTCTCGTGGAGGCGATCGAGCAGCCGGTGAGCCTCGATGGCATCGCGATTCTTCCGGAGACGGCGACGGAGCCCGATCCGTCGGGCAAGCCCGACATCAAGCGCACGCCCGTGGGGGCCGCCCAGAGCGTGGCCCGGCCAAATGTGGCTCGCACGGACCTCTTCGGTTCGCTCGTTGGCGCAAAACGGGCCGTGAAGACCGTCGTGAAGTCGGCAGGCGATGATCCGGCAGTCCAAGAAACCGCGCCAAAGCCCGCCAAGGCCACCGTGTGGGACAAGAAAGACGACAAGGAAGAAGAAGGCAAGGAATACGACGGCCTCGGCAAACTCGACAGCCTGCTCGAGCCGGCCGAAGAGAAGGAATGATCCTGCGGCGCCGGCATTCGAAGAACGCGATGATTCTTGGGCAGATTTCGGTCAATCGCGATTGAAATCTGTCACCAAACGATCATAATCGTGTTCGCAGGAAGCCCGACACCGTGCAGACCCGCGAACGCCGCAGCCGCTTGCTCGATCTGATCCGCATCCGCGGGTTTGCGGCGCTCGATGAACTGGTCCGCGAACTGGGCGTCTCGGAATCGACCGTGCGCCGCGATCTCGACGCACTCGAGGAACAGGGCCGCGCGAAGCGAACCCACGGCGGCGTGCTCTACGCCGGCGGCATGCCGCGGATCGCCGAGTTTGACGAACGACAGCCGGCCAACTGGGCCGCCAAGCGGGCGATCGCCGCAAAGGCTGCCGAGGCCATCGGCGACGGCGAGACCGTCTTGCTCGACGGCGGCACGACCACCTACGAAGTGGCCCGGTTGCTCGTCGGCCGCTCGCTGCAGGTCGTCACCAACAGCCTGCCCGTCGCCAACCTCTTCGCGTCGGAGTCGCGCACCGATCTCGTGCTGCTCGGCGGCTACGTCTCGCCGCGCACCGGCGTCTGCCTTGGCCCCTATGCCAATGAATTGCTCGGCCGCCTGCACGTCACCACGACCGTCCTCTCGGCCGCCGGCATCGCCGAGGAGGGGCTCTTCAACGCCCACCTGCTGCTCGCCGAAACGGAGCAGGCGATGCTCGCAGCCGCCGGCCGCGTGATCGTCGTCGCCGACAGTTCCAAGTTTGGCCGCAGGAGCCTGACGCACGTCTCCGGCCTCGACAGCATCGACGTGCTCGTCTCGGACGAAGGGCTCACGCCGCACTGGCGGTCGGCGATCTCCGCCGCCGACGTCACGCTCGTCATCGCCCCGCTGCCTCCTTCCGTCTGAAAAGCCCTTCACGCCCCGCACCCCGTTCCGATACAAACCAGCCCAGAACCCCTTTCCCCCGGAGCATTCTCTGATGGCCAAAAAGTCGCGTTCCCCCGCAACCCCCTCGCTCGCCCAGCTGAAAGAAGAGATCTGCGACATCGGCCGCCGCATCTACAACAAGGGGTTCGCCGCCGGCAACGACGGCAACATTTCCTACCGGCTCGGCCCCAACAAGGTGCTCTGCACGCCGACGATGATCTCGAAGGGCTTCATGACGCCCGCCGACCTCTGCATCGTCGACATGGAGGGCAACCAGATCTCCGGCAAGCGGCGCCGGTCGAGCGAGATCCTGCTGCACCTCACGGTCATGAAGGAGCGGCCCGACGTGCGGAGCGTGGTGCACTGCCATCCGCCGCATGCCACCGCCTTCGCCGTCGCCCGCGAGCCGATCCCGCAGTGCGTGCTGCCCGAGGTGGAGATCTTCCTCGGCGACACGCCGATCACGGTCTACGAGACGCCCGGCAATCAGAAGTTCGCCGACACGGTGAAGCCGTTCGTCAAGGATTGCAGCGTGATGCTGCTCGCCAACCACGGCACGGTCAGCTTCGGCGAGACGGTGGAGAAGGCCTACTGGTGGACCGAGATCATCGACGCCTACTGCCGGATCCTCATGCTCGCGAAGCAGCTCGGCAACGTCGAATACCTCTCGGCGCAGAAGTCGTTCGAGCTGCTCGAGCTCAAGCAGAAGTGGGGCTTCACCGACCCGCGGTTGGAAGACGCCCACGCCGACTGCGACATCGGCGCCAACGACGTCTTCAAGTCGACCTGGAAGGAGACGGGCGTCGTCCGCCGCGCGTTCAAGGCGCCGCCGCCGATGAAGCGGTCCCGGAAGCCGGCCAAGAAAAAGTAGGACAGGCTTCAGCCTGTCACCGGCAGACCGCTTCGAATGTAGACCGCTTCGAAGGCAGACCGCTTCGAAGGCAGACCGCTTCGAAGGCAGACCGCTTCGAAGGCAGACCGCTTCGAAGGTAGACCGCTTCGAAGGTAGACCGCTTGCTCCGCAAGCGGATCCAGATCCGCTTCGGGACGAAGCGGTCTACTTTACGAAGCGGTCTACTGCCGCCGCCGCGCCAGCACCGCCGGCGCGAGCCCCCACAGCCGCGCCGTCTCGTCCCACGATCCGCTCGCGAGCGTGGCGCCATCCGGCGCGAACGCGACGGCCCAGACCTCGTCGGCATGGCCGCGCAGCACCGTCAGCTGCCGGCCGCTGGCCGCATCCCACAGATGCACGCCACCGTCGGCCGACGCCGCCGCCAGGCGGCTCGAGTCGGGCGACCAATCCACCTTCCAAAGCTGCGCATCGGCGCCCCGCAGCACCAGCGGCTCGCGGCCCTCCACCGCACCGGATCGGTCCAGCGGCCAGATCCGCGCCGTAGCATCCGACGAGACCGTCGCCAGCGCCGAGCCGTCGGGCGCAAACGCGAGCCAGTTGACCTGCTTGCCATGCCCCACGAACTCCGCGACGGCGTCGCCACCGCCGGACGGGAACAGTCGCACGACCCCATCCTCGCAGGCGGTCGCCACCCGCATGCCGTCGCTGGAAAACGCGGCGCCGAAGACGCGGCGGGGATGACGAAACCGCGCGACTTCGCTCTGCGTGCGGATGTCCCAGACCCGCGCCGTCTTGTCGGCCGAGGCCGTGAGCAGCCGCCCGCCATCGGAGGCAAACACCGCTGCATGCACGCGGCCGCCATGGGCGTCGTCTCCCTCGAGCCGCGTCACCTCCGCGAGGCGGTCGGCATCGTGGGCGAGCAGGACCACTGCCCGGTCGCAGGCCGCGGCGACGAGCCGGCCATCGGGCGAGAACGACACGCCGTTCACGCGGCCCGCTGCCAGATCCTGCTCGGCCCGCACGCGGCAGGTGGCGGCGTCGAACATCGCAAGGCCGCCGTCGGCCGAACCCACGGCCAGGCGGCTTCCCGCCCGATCGAAGGCGACGGCGACCACGTGATCGCGCGCCCGCATGACGGGCTCGCCATCGTCGAGGTCGAAGACTCGCGCCGTCGCGTCGGCGGATGCCGTCAGGAAACAGTTCCGCTCCGGCAGCGATGCGACGGCCCAGATCCAGTCTTGGTGGCCGCGCAGCCGCCGCACCTCGCGGCCGTCTTCCGTGCGCCAGATCCGCAGGAGCGAGTCGCCGGCCGCCGTGGCGACGAGCCGACCGTCGGCGGAGAAGGTGACGGCGTTCACGCGCACGGGGTGCTTGATCGTCGCGAGCAGTTCGCCGGTGGCCGCGTCCCAGAGCCGCGCGGTGGCGTCTTGCGAGGCGGTGGCGAGCCGCGCGCCGTCGCGCGAGAAGGCGACCGAGAAGACCCGCCCCTCGTGCCCCTCGAGCCGCCTCTCCTCCTCACCCGTCGCCAGACTCCAGAGCCGCACGGTCGTGTCGAGCGACGCGGTCGCCATCCGCGCGCCATCTCCCGTGACCGCCACCGAATAGACCGTCCCTTCGTGGCCGCCGAAGACCCGCGTCGTCTGGCGGGTGGCCACGTCCCACAACCGGACCGTCTTGTCGCGCGAACCGCTCAAGACACTGCGGCCATCGGGCGTGAACTCGACCGAGTAGACCGTGCCGGTGTGGCCGCGGAGCGTGGCGAGCGGCCGGCCGGTGGCCGACTCCCAGAGCCGCACCGTCTTGTCGGCCCCGCCCGTGGCGACCATCGTCGCGTCGGGAGAAAAGCCGATCCCCCAGATCGCCTTCTCGTGCCCGCGCAACACGGCGGCCGCATGGCCGCGATCGCCGAGCCGCCAGACCCGCGCGGTGCCGTCGGCGCCGCCCGTCACACCCCAGCGGCCGTCGGCCGACACGGCCACGGTCGCGAGTCCGCCGGCATGCCCGGGGAGCACGTCCACCGCATCGTCGAGCATGGCCGCGAGGCAGGCCAGCTCGATCGGCTCTTTTGCGGAGCGATCCGCACTGGCGCGGGATTGCGCGAGGCCGCGGGCGTCGGCCAGCAGCCGCGCTGCATCGGCGACGTTGTCTCGGTCACTGGCATCGGCCGCGCGGGCGACGGTCGCGAGGTAAAGCTGCTCCTCGGCGGCCTGCCTCTGCGCGACCGAATCGGCGTAGAAGATGCCGCTCACGACGAGCGCCATCGCGGCCGCCGCCGCGATGCCCGTGGCGGCGAGCGCCGCGGCGCGGTGACGCCGCGCCCAGCGCCGCGCCGATTCGTGCCAGGCCGGGGGCCGCGCCCGCGTCGGCTCGTCGGCGAGCCAGCGGTCGAGATCGGCGGCGAGTTCCGCGGCCGACTCATACCGATCGGCCGGCAGCGTCTCGAGGCATTTGCCGACGACCGCGCCGAGGCTGCGAGCGTCGGCCGCCGTGATGCCGCGATCGCGGCCGCAGGCCCGCGCGACGGCCGCCCGGCCGCGCTCGCTCCGCGTCGCGATGATCCGCGGCGCGTCGAGCAGCCCCACGACCATCTCCTCCGGCTCGGCCGCGAGCAGGTCGCGGAGCACGAGACCGAGCGCGTAGACATCGGTGCGCGGATCGATCGCCGCGGTGGCATCGCCGGGCACGGCGCCGAGCTGCTCGGGGCTCATGGAGTCGAGCGTGCCGAGGAGTTCGCCGGCGGCGGTGCGGGGCAGCGCGTCGCCGGCGGACGCGGCGTGCGCGATGCCGAAATCGATCACCTTCGGCTGGCCGTCGGCGCCCACGAGGATGTTGCCGGGCTTGAGGTCGCGGTGGATCACGCCGCTCGAATGCCCGTGGGCCACCGCCGCGCACACGAGGCGAAACAGGCTCACCCGCTCGCGCACCGTGAGCCCGCGGGCCTCCGCATGCCGCGTGATCGGCAGGCCGTCGGGGATGAATTCCATGACGAGGTAAGGCGCCGCGAGCCCGTCGCGGACGAGCGTGCCGACGGCATGGATCTGCGCGACGTGCGGATGCCGCAGCCGCGCGAGCATGTCGGCCTCGCGCTCGAACCGCCGCATCGCCGCCGGCGACACGAGGCCGCCGCGCATGAATTTCACCGCGACCGTCCGGCGCGGCGCCTCCTGCTCCGCCTCGTAGACGCGGCCCATCCCGCCCTCGCCGACGAGCCGCACGATCCGCAGGCCGCCCAGGTCGGTGCCGGCCGGC
>JBIIOM010000301.1:0-2963 GCA_044336925.1 Pirellulales bacterium | reverse complement strand
GGCGAGCAAGGCGGAGGCGGTGGAGATCCTGAAGGGCCTCCGCGACCGCTATGAGTCGCACCACCGCGTGCAGATCACCAACGAGGCCCTCGAGGCCGCCGTCGAGCTCTCCAGCCGCTACATCACCGGCCGCTGCCTTCCCGACAAGGCGATCGACGTGATCGACGAGGCGGGCGCGCGCGTGCGGCTCAAGGCGATGACCAAGCCGCCGGATCTCAAGGAGATCGACGAAGAGGTCGAGAAGCTCAACAAGGAGAAGGAAGAGGCGGTCGCCAATCAGGATTTCGAGAAGGCGGCGGCGCTCCGCGACCAGGCCGACAAGCTCAAGAAGAAGAAGCAGACGATGACCCGCGACTGGCGCGACAAGAGCCGCGAGGCCGATGGCGTGGTCGACGAGGAGGTCGTGGCCGAGGTCGTTTCCAAGATGACGGGCATCCCGCTCACGCGGATGTCCACCGAGGATCAGGCCCGGCTCATGGGCATGGAGAACGAGCTCCACAAGAAGGTCATCGGCCAGGATGCGGCCATCAGGAGCGTGTCGAAGGCCGTCCGCCGCAGCCGCTCAGGCCTCAAGGATCCGAAGCGTCCGATCGGCTCGTTCGTCTTCGCCGGGCCGACGGGCGTCGGCAAGACGCTGCTCGCCAAGGCCCTCGCGCAGTTCATGTTCGGCGACGCCGAGGCGCTCATCCAGATCGACATGAGCGAATACATGGAGAAGCACAACGTCAGCCGGCTCATCGGCGCGCCGCCGGGCTACGTGGGCTTCGAGGAGGGGGGGCAACTCACGGAGAAAATCAGAAGGCGCCCTTATGCCGTGGTATTGCTGGACGAGATCGAGAAGGCCCACCCAGACGTCTTCAACATGCTCCTCCAGGTGATGGAGGAGGGCCGGCTCACCGACTCGTTCGGCCGCAACGTCGACTTCCGCAACACGATCATCATCATGACGACCAACGCGGGCGCCGAGGCGATCAAGAACGAGGCCGCCTTCGGCTTCCAGAAGCCCGACGACGACGCCAGCTACGAGGGGATGAAGGGCCGCGTCAACGAGCGGATCGAGAAGGTCTTCCGACCCGAGTTCCTCAACCGTCTCGATGACGTGATCGTGTTCCATCACCTCACGGTGGAAGATCTCAAGAAGGTGATCGACATCGAGCTGGCGAAGGTGCGCGAGCGGCTGCTCGAGCGCGGTCTCAAGCTCGAGCTCACCGAAGAGGCCAAGAAGTTCCTCATCAAGAAGGGCTCCGACACCGACTTCGGCGCCCGCCCGCTGCGTCGCGCTCTCGAAAACTACATCGAGGACCCGGTCAGCGAGGAGCTTCTCAAGGGCGAGTTCGAGGGCAAAGACACGATCCAGGTGGATTGCGTCGAGATCGCCGAGAAGAAGCAGCTCGTCTTCAAGGGCCTGATGACGGCCGAGCCGGTCGCCACCGGTCCGACCGAAGGCAAAGCCGAGTAGACCGCGTCGTCCCCCCGTAGACCGCGTCGTCCCGAAGCGGATCCCCTGCCGCCGCTCGCCCGGGCGGCAGAAGTCTCCTTCGCGCTGCGATTTCTCCGCTGACGACCTGCGGAGCTGCTGAGCTCAGAAGGTCGAAATTGCAGACGCTCGTCGAGCTTCAGCCGACCCGGGCTCGCTTCGCCTCCCCGTAGACCGCTTCGTCCCGAAGCGGATCCCTGCCGGCTTGCGGGCGGCAGAAGGTTCCTCGCGTTGTCCCTCGCGGACTCGGTCCAAAAGCTCGTCACGCTTCCGCCGACCCGCTCGCCTCCCCCGTAGACCGCTTCGTCCCGAAGCGGATCCCCGGAAAACTGGCGGCGGCCGCGCGGCCGAATTAGGCTCCTCCCCATGTACTGGAGGAGCCTGATGACCCGCCGCCCCTTGCTTGCCCCCCTCGCGCCCCTGCTTTTGCTCTTCGCATCGTGCCAGCCGGCCGCCGAGGGGAGGCCCACCACGTCGTCGCTCGACGCGACGAAGCCGTCCGCCATCCAGAGCCTCTTCCCGCTGGCGACCTACAGCCGGCTCGTCGGCACCAAGGCGCCCGAGATCGACATCGGCCACTGGCTGAACGCCGACGCGACGGGCGTCACACCGTTCAAGACATTCGCGCCTGGCAAGGTGACGGTGCTCGTGTTCTGGGCGTCGTGGTGCCCCAATTGCACCGCCGCGCTGCCACTGTTGGCCGATCTGCAGGCGCAGTATGCCCCGCGCGGCGTGACCATCGTCGGCGTCAGCCACGAGGATGCGGACGACGTGCGGACGTTTCTCGCCGCGGCGGCGAAGCAGCCGGATGCCCCTGCGAAACGGCTCTGCCTTTCGGCCGATCCCGACAACTCCGTCCACGCCGCCTACATGGAAACCGTCGACGAGACGGCGATCCCGACGGCATTCATCGTCGGCAAGGAAGGCCTCGTCGAGTGGATCGGCCACCCGAGCGATCTCGAGTCGCCGCTCCGGCTCGTGGTCGAGGATGGTTGGGATCGCGCGGCGTTCATCGCCGAGCGCAAATCGCTCGAGCCGATCCGCGCCCGCGTGGCCGGGATCATGGACGACCAACAGGCGGGAAAAACGGCCGCGGCGACCGCGGCGCTGAAGGTCTACGCCGCCGAGAGCCGGCAGGATGCCGGCACGCTCAACGAGATCGCCTGGCTCACCTTCGACATGGCCGGCGGCAAGCCCCTCCCCGATGCCTTTCTGGCCGAAGCCATCGCCGCCGCCGACGCGGCGATCGCGCTCGAGCCGAACAACGCCAACTTCCTCGACACGCTCGCCCACCTGCAGGCGCTGAAGGGAGACCTCGCCGCGGCGATCGCCGCACAGAAGCGGGCGGTCGAGCACGGCGGTGCCGAGCGCTTCGGCGACTACCTCCGCGAGCTCGAGTCTCACGCGAAGTAGGGCCAGCTCCGAATGCGGGAAGGCCAGGGGCTGCCTGTACCCCGCTCGCCGGCGTTGCTGACAAGCGCAGGCA
>JBIIOM010000009.1:0-30695 GCA_044336925.1 Pirellulales bacterium | reverse complement strand
CGACATCTGGATCGACGACACGCCAGAGACGATTCCGTCGGCAGCGGCGGAGCCGCGGGCCGTGAAGGTGTCGACGCTCGTCGGAGCCCGGGCCGCCGCCGCGGCCGCCGTCGCAAGGATGCGAGCCAATGCCCGCCCCCGCTAAGTGCAGCAAATGCGGCGACCGGATGCGGGTCGACTCGTCACGGCGAGCCGGCTCGCAACAGGTCCAGTACCTCGAGTGTGTCTGTTGCCAGGCCCGCCGGTCGCGGGTCGTGCCGGCGGACCAGATTTGGAGACGGAGCCGATGAGCATCACCGACGCGCCGATCGCCGCCGCCGGGTGGCCGGAATTGATGGCCGAGAAGGTGACGGCGTTCATCGCCTCCGCCAAGGTGGCCGCAGCCGACGGGATCACCTGGGCCGAGTTCGGCGAGCTCGCCGTCGCGCTCCTCCGCCTGTCGATCGACTGGGTCGACGTGGCGAGGCTGCCAGGCCCAGAGAAGAAGGCGGCCGTCCTGGCCGCTGTGGCCTTGCTCTTCGACCAGGTCGCCGACAAGGCGGTCCCGGCCTACGCCTTCCCGGTCTGGCTCCTCGTGAAGCCGGCCGTCCGCTCGCTCCTGCTTGCCCTGGCATCCGGGGCCGTCGAGACGCTGCTTCCGCTCGTGAGGGCCTCATGATTCCCTACCTGCTCGTTGGTGCTGCCCTGCTTCTCCTCTTCTCGCCGTGGATGCTGAAGGCCGGCGCGTCGATCCTGGTGGCCCAGCCAGGCAAGCCGGCGGCCCCGACCTATCAGTCGGCGATCGGCGACCTGGCCCGCGTGCGGGCTCGCCTGCTCCAGACGCGGCAACTTGGCGACGACCAGCGGGCGGCCATCGACACGCTGACGCTCGCTCTGGTGGCCGGGAGCGACCAGCCATGATTCGCGTCGTGCTGGCTGGCGTGCTCCTGGTGCTGGGCCTGGCGGCCTGGCGTGGCGAGCGGACGCCGCAGCCGACGCCCGCCCCCGGCGGCGAGCTCGAGCTCCGCGGGAAGTTCGTCGGCCCCGAGGCCTCGGAGGACGCCGCGACGACGGCGGCCCTGTGCGAAGAGATCGCCAGCGAGATCGAGTGGGACTCGATGCAGGCCGAGCCCTTCTACACGGCCGGCATCCACTTTGACACGCTCCGCACGCGAGCCCGTCAACTCCGCTGCCGTGGCGTGAGCCTGGGCGAGAAGCATCCGCGAGCCCGCGATGCCGTCGAGGCCTACCTCGTCGAGAAGCTCGGCAAGTCGGGCGGGCCGGTGTCACCGGAGCAGCGGGCCGCGTGGATCGCGGCCTACCGTGAGATCGCGAGGGCCGCCGCCGATGCTGCCCGCTGACAAGGCTTTCCGCTGGCTGGCCGCCGGGCTCCTGGTGCTCGCGGCGATCTACCTCGGCCTCCGCCCCAGGCAGCGGATGACGGCCGACTTCGGCTACACGCCGGACCCGGAAGGCGTCCGCGAGTTTCTCGCCGAGCTGCCGCAGCCCCTTTTCCGCGACGCTGGGGCGGAGACCATCGCCCAGGCGAAAGGCGTCGATACGTTCCTGTATCGGGCCATGTACAAGGCCCACGCCGCCAGGTACGGGAAGCCGTGGAAGTGCATCCGGCAGGGGATCGGCGACTGTGTCTCGATGGGATGGGGCGAGCACGCCGTCTATATCGCCCTTTGCGTCGACTGGGAGACCGGCCGCCTGGCCGAGCCGCCGCTCCGCGTCAGTTCGGAGAGCTGCTATGGAGGGTCCCGCGTAGAGGCTCGCAACAAACCAGAGGGCGGCGGCGGCTGGAGCGATGGCTCCTACGGCGCAGCCGCGGCCCGCTGGTATCGAGACTGGGGCACCATCTTCCGCGAGGAGGTCGGCGGCCACGACCTCCGCGAGTACGACTCGCAGCGGGCGAAGAACTGGGGCAACTACGGCAACGGCGGCCAGGGCGACGGCGGCAAGCTCGACGCCGTGGCGAAGAAGCATCCGGCCAAACACGTCGCCCTAGTCCGCAACTTTGACGAGGCGGCCGCCGCCATTGAGGCAGGGTTCCCGATTGCCGTCTGCTCGATGAGCGGCTTTTCGTCCAGCCGCGACGACGGCGGATGGGCCTCTCCGGAAGGCCGTAGCACGACGCGCTGGGCTCACTGTCTTTGCTTCGCCGCGGTCCGCTACAAAAAGAACGGGTCGCCGCGTGACGGCCTGCTCGCCTTGAACAGTTGGAGCAAGTGGAACGCCGGCCCTGTCTGGCCCGACGACCAGCCGGAAGGCTCGTTCTGGGTATCGCGGGAAACGGTCGACCAAATGCTCGCCGGCCTCGACTCGTTCGCCGTCGGCTCCGTCCAGGGCTTCGGCTGGCGTGACCTGCATCACGGCGAGTGGCTCGCGCCGTTCCCGCCGGAATCCCTGTCTCGCTCGTTTCCCGCCCCTCTCGACCCGAGGCCGATATGGTGACCCTCTCGAAGAAACATCTCGTCTACGTTTGCCTAGCCTGCCTGCTCGCCGGCTGGTGGCTCTCCTCGTCTGAGAAGTCGCCGGTCGGGCCGCAGCCGCAGCCATCGCGGCCGGTGCTGCGGTTCATCGCCAAGGCGGCGAAAAACGCCTTGTGGTTCATGCTGATCGCGGAGCCGCCGCCGGAGGCGAAGGCCGAGCAGCGGCTTGTCCGGTCCGAGGTCGGCGACGACGGGTTCCCGCTGCTCAATCACGCGGGGGCGCTCTAATGCGAGACGCCGTGGTCGCCTTCCTGGTCTGGCTCTCGTCCGATCCGCAGGCGATCGACGCCGAGGCCCCGCGGGCGGCGGCCGCCGTCGCCGCGGCGCGGGCCTCGATGGCGGTCGACACCACGCCGCCGGCCCCGAAGCCGAAGCCGGGCGAGTGCTGCACCGACTGCGGCGGGAAGGGCTACATCGTCCACGGCGACGGCCACCGCACGGCCTGCCCATGCCCGAGCTCGTGCAAGTGCAAGAGCGGCACGAAGCCCGCCTGCCCGAATGGCAAATGTCCTACGGTAGTACGCTGACACTTCAGCGGGCGACCTAGCGGCCCCTAGTTTGTCGGAGGTTTTCAACCCCGAAACAGGAGTCCGCCATCGTGTCGACGATCATCCGCAAACTGCAAGACGAGGCCGCGAAGGTCGCGACCGAGATCGAGTCTCTCCGTGCCATGACCCCGGCCGATGACGCCGAGGCGGCAACGATCGAGGGGAACCTCGAGGCGGCCACCACGCGGGCCAACGAGATCAGCGCCGAGATGGTGCGTCAGAACGAGCTCGAGGCCAAGCGCAACGCGGCCGTCGAGAGCCTTCGGTCGCACCTGGTCGACACGACCAGCCGGACCGAGGTCGAGGCGGAGAAGCGGAAGGCCCCGGCCATCCACATCGGCCGCACGCCGACCGGCTACGGCTCGACGGACGACGCCGCAAAGGCTGGCCGGTTCCTGCGAGCTTTGGCTCGCGGCAACATGGCCGAGGCCCGGGCGATGGGCACGGGCACGGCGGGTGCGGGCGAAGAGCTCGTCTCCCCCGAGCTCTTCCGTGGTTTTATCGACGTGCTGCAGTACGCCTCGGTCGGCCTCCAGGTCGCGAGCCTGTACCAGACCTCGAGTAACTCCATCACCGTGCCGAAGATCGGTGAGATCGAGGCCTCGTGGTTCGACGAGCTCGGCACCATCACTGGTGACGACATGACGACTGACAAGGTCGAGATCGCCCTCCACAAGATGGGCCGCCTGATCGAGATCTCGAACGAGCTGGCCGAGGACTCCGCCGCGGTGGTGGCCCTCGCCCAGACCGTGTCGAATCGGTTCGGCCTGGCGATCGCGAAGAAGATCGACACCGTGTGGCTCCAGGGCGACGCTGGCAAGGGCATCGACGGCCTCGTCTCCGAGATCGCCGCGGGCAACACGGTCGAGGCCGGTGCCGACAACGACGGCGTCGACCTGGCCGAGCTGGTCGGGAAGATCGACAGCCGCGCGAGCAACACCGCCTGGGTGGTGAGCTCGGCCGGCTGGGCGCACATCATGAAGGCGAGCATCGTCTCGCAGTCGACGACCGTCGGCGACCGGGTTCTCCCGGTGGTCATGGGCGCTCCGGTCTACCGATGCCTCGGCCTGCCGGCTGGCACGCTCGCCCTCTACGGCGACTTCGCCTCGGCGACCGCGGTGGCCTACAAGGCCAACGGCCTCCAGGTCGCGGCCAGCGAGCACGCTGGCTTCGCGAAGGACTCGGTCGTCTACCGCGGAACGCAGCGGGTCGGCATCGCGAACCACGACGCCAGCTTCGTCGCGAAGCTCGTCGAGGCCGCCTGAGCCTAACGCCGTCGCAGAACCAGGCGGCCGGGTGGGCAGGGATGCCCCCCGGCCGCCGCTCTGCAACTAGGGAGCCGGACGGATGAAACCAAAAACGCTTGTCATCCTGGAAGGCCCGGCAATCGAGCCCGTGAGCCTGGCGGAAGTGAAGGCCCAGGTCCGCCTAATGGACGACCAGACGGACGACGACGCCTACCTTATGGCGCTCATCGCGTCCGCCCGCAGGCTCATCGAGCAGCGGCTCGGCGTGGCCCTCATAGCAACGAAGTACCGGGCGACCTGGCCCGCCGGCTCGATGTTCCTCGAGCTGCCGTCTCCGCCCGTGCTGGTCGACGAGGCCCATCCGCTCACGATCACGGTCGACGGCGAGGCAGTCGCCGAGGCCGACTACGAGATCGACCTCGACGCCCGGCCGGCGGAGATCGAGCTCGCCAACAATCCCAACGGGAAAAAGGTTGTCGTCGAATACTGGGCCGGCGTGGCCGACAAGGCCTCCGTAGCCCCGCAACTAAAGTCGGCGCTCCTGCTCTACGTCGCCCATCTCTATGCCCACCGGGAGGCGGCCAGCATCGACAGCCCGACCGAATTGCCGATGGGATTCGAGACGTTGCTCGCCAGTGAGTCCGTATCGGGGGCCTGGTAATGCTGCCAGCCGGCTACCTCCGCGAGAAGGTCACGATCGAGAGCTCGACCGAGACGCGGAACGAGTTCGGCGAATCGGTGCAGGCCTGGCAGGAATACGCGACCCGCTACGCGAGCGTCGAGCCGGTCTCCTACTTTGAGCAGAACCGCCGGCAGCAAGTGGGCGGCACGGTCTCGCACGTCGTCCGTATGAGGTACACGCCCGGCCTCACAGGGGCTATGCGGCTCCGCTGGGACAGCCGCGGCGGCCGCCTGCTCTATATCTCGTCCGTCGTCGAGCGTGGGTTCCGGGAAGAGCACGAGCTCCAGTGCGAGGAGCAAGTCTCGTGATTTCTCTTACCTGGGTTTCGAGCGGCGAGCCGGAGTCGAGCGACGGGCAGAACCACATCAAGTCGCTAATGCGGAAGTTTTCCGAGCTGCCGCGGCACATTGCCAAAAAGCATCTACAAGCTGCCATGAAACGGGCGCTAAAGCCTGGCGTGCCAGCCCTCCGCGCCAACACCCCGCCACTGAACACCCGCCGCGGCCGGGCTCGCAAGGGCGAGAAGCGCACTACCAACGCCCTGCGGAAGGCCGCGACGGCGGTCGCGAAGTACAAGGGCCGAAACGCCAACGGGTACGTCACCGGAATTCTCGGTTACCGCTACGGCACCGAGAGCAGGAAGGCCATCTGGCAGGAGTTCGGCACGTCTCACGGCATCATCCCGAAGCGGATGATGGAAAAGACGATGCAGCAAGTCGGGCCTCCAGCCGCCGACGTTCTCGCGCAAGAGATGGCGATCGCCCTCGAGCGGGCCGCCGCCGAGATCGAAGCCGGCATGAACCCCGGATACCAGGGATAGGAGGCACCATGCCGGCTCCAGAGACATGGCTCCGCGAGGCGATCGAGGACGCGACCAGCGTCCCGGCCTACCCGCTCGTCGTGCCGGAGGGGGCGACGCCGCCTTTCGTCGTCTACTGGAGGGACTCCACCCAGCGGGAGCGGCAGTTCGGCGGCCAGCCGTCGTCGGCCGTCGGCACGTTCCAGGTCCAAGTGTGGGCCGACGGCTTCGGCGACGTGAAGGCCCTGGCGGACCAGGTCCGCGTGGCGACCAACAACTTCAGCGGGGAAGTCGACGGTCTCACAATCGACGCAACAGACCTGGCCGACGAGCGGGACGGCGTGCCCGTCTTCCTCGAGGGCCGCGACCGTCCGACGTATTGCGTGGAGCATCGCCTCACAGTCCGCTGGCAAGAGTAGGAGCTAGAAGATGTCGACCTCGTCCCATTCCGGTGATTTCTCCGGCCTGCCCGCAGGCCTGACTAACGTCCGCGTGCAGGTGAGCGGGGCCGATCCCAACAGCTCCGCCAACAAGCGCGACGTATCGACGCTCGACCTGGCCGACGGCTCGTACCGCGTCTACGCTACGGCCCCACTGTTCGATGCTGGCGCAGGCTCCATCAACGGCCAGAGCGTAACGATCACCTGCTCCTACCTGGGCGACGGCCCGCAGACGGTGGGCTCGACGGTTGCCATCATGGGCTACATCTGCAAGTGCACGGCATCGGATGTCGAGTACGCGGTCGGCGAGCTCATGAAGTGCAACGCGACCTATGTCGCAACCGCGCTGGACTGACGGCCTAACGCTCCACCGGAGGCGTTATGCCCGACAGCTCGCACCCGACTACCGTCTCCTGGCGAGGCTCGGCAATCGGTGAGGTTCTGCGCGTAAACGTGCAGCTCGCCTCGGCCGAGGTAAAGGACAATATCTGGTGGGGCGATTGGTTCGTCGGCTCCGACGGTCGTTACCGGATGCTGAAGAACGTTTACTGCGACTCGCTCGTCCCGGGGAGTGTTTCCCTGTCTTTCCTGGGCAATCCCGATTTCGACATCCAGGACATCGGGGCTAGCGGCCAGCTTGTCGTGACGATGGGAGGGCATGGATTCACCTACGACGCCCTCCTAGAAACGTGGGAGATCGAGGCCCAGGTCGGCGAGCTTATTCGCGGATCGGCCACGTTCCGTCTCACGGGAACCGGGAATCTATAAATGCCCCTCACTAGCAAAGACTCCATCCTCGGACTGAAAGACATCTCGGCCCCGCTCGAGTTCGCGGTCCCCGAGTGGAACGACACCGTTTACCTCCGCTGGCCGACGGCCAACACCCGCGACGAGTGGGAGGTCTACTGCCGCGACAACTCGACGAAGTCGCGGACCATCTGGCGGGCCAAGCTCGCCAGCCTGCTCCTGTGCGACAAAGACGGCAATCTCCTGTTTCGGTCGGCCGACGAGGTCGAGCGGCTCGGCGAGAAGAGCGCGGCCGCCCTCCATCGTATTTGGGAGCGCGGCGTGCGGATGCTCACCATCACAGAATCGGAGGTCGAGGAACTCGAAAAAAACTGAGATCGCCGGCCGGCTGGGAACGCCTGTTCCTCTACCGGCTGGCGCTCGAGCTCGGGATCTGGGACGTGGAGCAAACGGACAACTCGCTCGCGTCACGGATCACACTCGCGCAGCTCTCACGGTGGATCGCGTTTTATCGGGCCGAGCCCTTCGGCCAGGACTGGCGGCGAACGGCCCGCCTCTCCGTGGCCGTCGCGGCCTCGATGGGCGCGAAGCCGCCGACGGACGCGGAAGAGTTATTTATGCCGGGCTTCGATCCCAACAGGACCAGACAAACCGAGGAAGAGATGGCGGCCGAGCTGGCGAAGTTGGCTGCCCTAAAGAGGACGAGGAGCGATGGCAGCAACAATCGGTAAAGTCTCCGCCGTCTTTACGGCCTCCACGTCCGGACTCACGTCCGGCGTCTCCGCCGTCGGCTCGTCGCTCGGCAAGCTCGAGGGCGACGTTGCAAGCCTGAAGAGCGGGATGGGCACGCTCGTCGCTATCAACGTCGCCCAGTTCATGTCGCAGGTCGCGACGAGTGTCGGCCGCGTCGTGAGCAGTTTCGTCAGCATGGGCCAGGAGCAGGCCGACGTAATCGATAAGACATCGAAGATGGCCGAGCGGCTCGGCATGACGTACAAAGAGTTTTCTAGCCTGTCGCTCGCCGCCGACCTGGCCGGCGTCTCGATGGAGCAGATCACCGCCGCCAGTACGAAGGCCGACGTGGCCCTCGTCAGGGCGGCCGGCGGGTCGAAGATGGCCCAGGCGGCGTTCGACGGCATCGGCCTCTCGGTGGCGGACCTCCAGGCAATGTCCCCGGCCGAGCGGTTCCAGGCGATCTCTAACGCTATCGCGGAGCTGCCCACGCCAGCCGCCAGGGCGGAGGCGGCCGTCCGGCTCTTCGGCCGCGCCGGTGCCGAGCTGCTCCCACTGTTCAACTCCGGGGCCGATGCCATCAACCAGGCCACCCAGGACGCCCAGCGGTTCGGCCTGGCCCTGACCAACGTCCAGGGGAAGAACGTCGAGGCGATGAACGACGCATTCACGCGGGCACAGTCGGCCATCCGCGGCGTAATTCAGCAGGTCGTGGCCTACCTGGCCCCTGCCATCGAGAACGTAACGAACACGTTTACGGACCTGATCGGCAATATCGGCGGGGCCAACATCGGCCAGTTTATTGGCCGGGCGATCCTCGACGCTGCCGTCTACTTCGCCAGGATCGCGGACGTGTTCGTCTCCAGTTCGCAGCAGATCTGGTCCTACGTCTCCCAGGTTGGCGGCCAGTGGCTCGCCGTGTTCAACGTCGGTCAGCGGGTCTTCTCGTTCCTGGCCGGCGTGATCGACATCATGGAGGTAGCGTTCGGGAGCATCGTGGCGGCCTTCACGGGCGTGGGCGAGGCCCTGCTCCGCGGGGCCGTCAACATCGCAGACGCGATGGGGCGTGAAACGCCAGGCCTCGACTCGGCCCTCGCCGGCCTCGAGGCGTTCAACGACACGCTCGGCGACGGCCTTGGCGACAGCGCCTCGTCCGCCGCCACCAACTTTAACGACGCCATCTTCGGCGACACGAATCAGATCGAGCAGGCAGGCCAGGCGATCGCCGGCCCGTGGGAGTCGATGATCCAGGAAGGCATTGATCGGGCGGAGGACTCGATCAACACGGTCGACGAGATCACGAGCCGGCCCTTTGAAGTCGAGGAAAACGTCGAGGTCAAGGTCAAGCTCGACGAAGCCGTAAAGGGCCTCGACAGCCGCAGCCGCGAAGGGATCGCGGAAATGTTCCGACTGATGCGCGGACAAAACTCCACAACGGAGAAGGACCAGCTCGCCGCCCTCGAAAGGATCGAGGAAAACACGCGGCCCGTTGATGATGGAAGTATGGACCTCTTCGACCTGGCCCCGGCGGCAGGAGCGTAAACGATGCCAACGCGCGTAACCGAGAAAATCGGCGGCCTTCAGTCGACTCGGAAACTAAACGACTCGAACACCTACGAACGCGAATGGTTCGTTCAGTTCGACCAGGCGGCCACCACGCTAACACAGGTCGAGAGCGCCGTCGGGGTTGGGCTTGGCGACGGATACCCTGGCGACCCCACCGCAGTGGCCCTGTCGATCTCGGTGCAAGGGTCGGACGACATCGGCCTTACCTGGACCGTGCGGATCAGCTACGGCCCGCAACCGGTCGACAGCGGCGGCAATGAGCCGCCTGGCAACGGCGAAGGAAACGAGCCGATTCTAAAACAGCCGATATGGTCGGCGGGGTCGAGCGTGACAAGCGGACCGGTCACCACGGAATTCATCAACGACAACACGACCACGCAAACGATCTGCAACTCGGCAGGCGATCCGCTCGAGGGCCTGGAGGCGGAGCAGGCAGAGTTCAGGCTCACGCTCACGACCTACTTCCTAAGCCATACCGGCTGGATGTCAACGGCCGTCGACTACACGAACGCCGTCAACTCCGACACCTGGCACGGCAAGGCGGCCGGAACGTGGAAGTGCCAGGGATGCAGCGCGCAACTGCAATCGGCGTCTTGGGGCGTGTATTGGGAGGTAACGTGGGAGTTCGCCTACCGCGACACTTGGAACCTACTTCCGTGGGACATCGGTTTCGCGGAGCGGTGCGGAGAGGATGGCGTCGCGTCGAGCACGGGGACGAAGCGAAAGGCGATTCTCGGCCAGGATAAAAAGCCGGTCAAAGGGCCTGTTGCCCTGGCGAACGGAGTCGCCCTGCCGGCCGGCACGAAGCCGAGCGTCATCGCTAACGGCTTCGGCGCTCGCGTTTACAAGAAGATGCCGTTTTCGATCTTCGGCCAGATCTACACACCAACACAGGCCAATACACAGTAATGGCACGCGGCGGCGGCTTTACACGGCGGGCGGCAAAGCGGATCAGCCGGGCCGTCCAGGCCTTCGAGCGAGGCGACCGCGACACGTCGGCCCTCACGTTCCGGCAGTCGGGAGACGACGAGCCGCTCCGGCTGTGCAAGACCACGGCGGCCTGGGCCAAGAACACCACCGCCACGCTCGAGGTGTGGGAGGACGGGACTCCGCCAAACGAGTCTAAGTCGACCGGCCTTACCATCGAGGATGTCGTCAACAAGTCTTTCGATGTTGCGTCTGGCGTTTTTTGCTTGATCGCCCTGGCGGCTAACGGAACCTGGTATCTCGTCGCCCCTGGCTCGGACGAAACGGAAAACTGCGACAAGCCGCATATCGGCGGCCAAGACATGACGACGATTTCCGGCTATTCGGCCAGCAAGAAGCAGGCCCTCACGCACGACAACGGATGCCTGAAGTGGGTCGACATCGAGGACTGCCCAGAGGCACCAACAGGCCCAGCGTGAGCGGCAGGCACTATGGCAATCGTCACAAATGACGGAAAGCTCGTATCGAAGGACGGCACGCTCGGCAGCGGGGAGGACTGCTGCTGCGGTCCTACGTGCGACTGCACGGCCCCAGGCTCCGCGCCAGCCATCGCCAGCGACGAGGACCGCGGCCTGGTGTGGCTGCAGTTCTCCGCTTGCATCGGCAGCGGCGCGGCCGGGACGGTCGATGCCCCGCGGGCCGCGGCTCCGTGCGACATTGAGGGCATGGCCGGGCCGATCACCGGGGCTACCGTCACCAATGGAGGCAGCGGCTACGCCCGCCTTGGCAGGGTGCAGCCGACCGTAACGGCCAGCGCCGCCGGCGGCACCGGCGCGGCGTTCTCTGTCACGCTCGCCGAGGAGTCGGAGAACCTCGGCGACGGTTGTATGCCGGCCCCGTACTGGAGCGTGGCAAGCGTCTCCGTCACCAACGGCGGCAGCGGTTACTCGGACGGGGTGGCCGTGACGTTCTCCGCGGCTTCCGGTGACACCACGGTCGAGGCGGCCAAGGCATACGCCTACTTCTCTGTTGCCGCCCCTGTCGCCACCGCGACCGTCTATGGCACCGGGACCGGCGCGGCACTGTCGCCGACGTTTGCCGTGGCGACTCCACCGACCTTCCCGGCCAGCCGAGGTGGGCCAGTCAATCCGCCGTTCTGCGGGCAGCCGATTCGGACGGTCTACACGGTGACCGGATTCACGATCACAGACGGCGGCTCTGGCTATTCAGTCGACGACATCGTGGAAATCTCATTTTCGTCAAACGCGGATGGTGTGGAGACTTCCGCCATTGGCTCGTTCTCCGTCTCCAGCGTTGACCAGGACGGGGCTATCACTGCCGTGGCAGTCAACTACGGCGGAAACTATGGCGGCTCGCTGACAGACGAGCTCGCGGAGGTGGTTGTCGAGGGCTGCGCGGGAGGTGCCGGCAACTACTACCGCGAGGATGCAAGCGCTCCACCATACGTTGCCGACGTGACGGTGACGGTCAACCAAGAGGCACCGAGCACGGGTAGCGGTGCCGTCATCACTGCCACCGTGGAGGACGACACGGCGAGCGCTAACTTCGGGAAGGTAACGGCGCTGACGGTCGCGGACGGCGGCACGGCCTACCTCAACACGCCGACGACGTGCCAGTTGCCGGACACGCTCTATTTCACCTGGAACGGGATCACCAATGCTGTGCCGCTGGCCGAGTTCACGGCCGGAATTGACGGGCAGCAAGGGTCAGTTCCGACGGCGTGCAATTCCGGCGCGCAATGCCGTGGAGGCGGCTACACGAGGCGGTTCAATGGCGGAGATGCGACGATCGCGTGCTATTTCGAGTTCACGCCAAGAGCGGAAGAAGACGCTGGAAACATAAGCTCGGGGGCGTCTGCAACGGTAGCGAAGCCGGCGTGCAAGTGCGGCGGGAAAATTCATCTGACGATCACATACCAGGCAGCCTGTAGAGAGTGCGTTTATGTATACCGCGAAGGTGGCGAAGAGCTGCTAAACGATGGGCCGTTGCAGCCAGCGCTCAGCCCGTCGTGGAATTGCGGGGTTGAGAACGGCGGCTATTTGCTGCCCACAGGATACGGAACGAAAGCAGTCGCCCCAGGCTATGACTCCCTTGAATGGAGAACTCATTACACGCGACAGTCAACGCTCTGCCTGCGATTCGACATGGATGAAAACGGGTGCCCTGTCGGGGATGCCGAAGTTGTCTCCATTGACAGTCAGGAGCCAGTGCTGCTTAGTGGTCCGCCATTCGCGCCGCCACACCTCACACCGTGCGCAGAGTACGACGATCCAGTAACGGGCACGCATTTCGGCGGCGACCCGGCCGCTGGAGAGTGCCCGTGTGACCAGACGTGCATGACGCCGGCAACTCCACAGGTAAGTTTCATGCCATGATCGTCGCCAGCCGCAGCCAACTAGAGGCGATCTGTCGCCAGCGTGGCTATGAACTGGCCGCCGCGATGGCGTGCGTCGTGTCTCGGGACGGCGACAAGTGGACGATCGACGAGACGCACGCCTCGTATCCGAGGCGGCCCGGCACTGTGCTGGCGAGGCATGTCGACCAGGCCGCGGCCGGCGGCCCCGGCACAGAACTAAAAAAACTCCTGGCGAAGATCGGCATCACGGCTACGCCTAACTGCGCCTGCAACGCCAGAGCCCGCGAGATGGACGCCAAGGGCTGCGAATGGGTCGAGGCGAACGAGGCCACCGTCGTCGGCTGGCTCCGCGATGAGGCCGGGAGACGCGGCCTGCCGTTTATAGACGCCGCTGGCCGTCTGCTAGTACGCCGTGCTGTCGCCAACGCCAGGCGGCAGGCCGCCGCGGCCATTGTCTGACCCGCCACGGTGGGCGAGAACGAATCAACGGAGGGCAAGGATGCCAGTCGCCGACACGATCACGGAAATGGCCCGCCGCCTGGTGCGGCAACACCCAGACGCCCCCGCCAGGACGCTGGCCCGGCGGCTCGTCAAAGACTCGAAGAACGCGATCACGCTCGAGCAGGCACGGAGCAGAATCCGCAAGCAGTTTGGCGTAAACGGGAAGCACGGCACGGTCCCAGCCGCCCCGCGGCCACCACGCCAGGCCGGCGTGACCTACTCGCTGCCGCCATCCAAGGCCGAGAAGTGGGAGCCGCACGTCCTGGGAGTCGTGGGCCGCGTGGGCATCCTGTCCGACGTACACGTCCCGTATCACTCCGAGGTGGCGGTCGAGGCAGCCGTCTCGTACCTGCGCAAGTCGAAGATCGACGCGCTCCTATTGAACGGTGACATCGCCGACTTCTACGCCGTCTCGCGGTGGACGAAGGACCCGGCGCAGAGGGACTTCAAGGGCGAGCTCGAGGCCGTCCGCCAGTTCGTCGGATTCCTGCGGCAAGAGTTCAAGTCGATCCCGATCATCTACAAGGCCGGCAACCACGAGGAGCGGTGGACCCACTGGTTATGGCAACACGCCCCGGAGATCTCCGACGAGCCTTGCATGAGCCTCGGCGCGTGGCTCCACCTGGACAAGCACGGCGTCGACCTGGTCGAGGACCAGCGGCCCGTGATGGTCGGGAAGCTGCCGGTCCTCCACGGGCACGAGCTGCCGAAGGGCCTCGCCGCCCCGGTCAACGTCGCCCGCGGGGCCTTCCTCCGCACGCTGTCGACGGTCCTGGTCGGCCATTCGCACCGTTCGAGCGGACACGCCGAGAGCGACCTCTGGCACAACGAGATCTTCACCTGGTCGGCCGGGTGCCTGTGCGACCTCACGCCGGAATACGCCCGCGTGAACCGCTGGAACTGGGGGGCCGCCCTGGTGGACGTGCACAAGGGCGGCGAGTTCGGCGTCCATAACTTCCGTATCACGTCCACCGGGCAGGTCCGCTCGTCATGAAGCCGCGACAGAATCCGCAGGCGTTCACGATCGCCGGCAAGCGGTGGCAGTGGCGCTACCGCCCGATGCGGTCCTACCACGGCCTGTGCGACTACACGGCCAGGACGATCACGATCGACACCGACCAGGCCGGGAAGACGCGGCTCGACTCGGAATTACACGAGGCCCTTCACGCGATCCAGGCCTTCGCGACGGAGGAGCATGCGGCCGAGGCTGCCGCCACGCTGACGGAAATCATTTGGCGGCTGGGCTACCGGCTCACCGAGGCGGCCGACAAACGCCGCGTATACGTCGGGGAATAGGGCATGGATAGGAGCCTGTCCGACGAGTACCTTCGCGAAGCGGAGCAGCGGGCGCGGCGATTCTCGGGAGCCTATACGGGCACGTCCGGGACGCTCGCGGCCGACGTGCTCCGCTGTATCTTCTTCATCCGTCAACTGCAAAGGGCCACCGATGACACCAGGCGAGAAGCTGCTCGAGACGGCGAAGGCCACCATCACCCAGCGGCGTGACACCTACGGCCCGGCGACGGAGCACTTCAAGCGGACGGTCGGCGCGATTAACGCGATCTTCGCCAACAAACTCCGCGAGCCGCTGACCGTCGCCGACTGGGCACAGGTGATGATTTTGGACAAGTTGAGCCGCCACCAGGAGCGGCCGCACGGCGACAACCTGGTCGACACCGCTGGCTATGCGGCGTGCTGGGCGGAGTGTGAGGCGGACGGTTGACGCGGCCTGTGCCGATTGTGTCACGCAGGATTCGACGTTCTTTCGGGACCGGGGGCACTACGCCCGACTAGGGCAGGCTACGCCGATTGTGCCGGCGGCTCCGGGTCCGGCCGGAAGATCCGCGGCAACGACTGCCAGGTCTTCGGCCGGCTCTGGTCGACGACTCGCGGGTCGAGGTAACTCTTCCGCGTGATCCGATCCGACGAGTGGCCGAGGAAGGCCGTCGCGTCCAGGCCAGCGGCCGCGAGGTGCGAGGCCGTCGAGCGACGGAGAGCGTGGAACTGAACGTCCCGGCCGTCGCCGAGCCCGGCTCGGCGGGTGATTACCTTCCACCGTTTGCGGAGGGCCGTATCGCTCGCGATCCACCAGAACACCGTAGGCCCCTCGTGAGCCGAGACGGCGTCGACGAGGTCCGAGGCTTCCGGCGACAGCTCGTAGACACGCTCTTGGAGGCGGCCCTTCCGAATCGACGCCGGGACGATCATGGTCGGCCGCTGCCAACAGTATCGCGGCGTATTGAGGATGGCGTTTATCCGCTCGCCCGTCTCGAGGCCTACGGCCACAAGGGCGCGGAAGAACGTCTTCGCCGGGACAGGCCCCACCCACCCGCAGGCCTGGCCGGCGGACTGCGCGAGGCGGGCTAGCTCATCGGTCGTGAAGGCCCGCGGGACCGCGTGCGGCACGAGCTCGGGGGCGACGCTCGGCCGCAGCTTCACGAGGCCCCGGCCCTGGGCGAGGTTCCACAGGGCGAGGATGCCGGAGCGTTCGCGGGCCACGCTGTTCGGCGACTTCTTCGCGGCCATCGCGGACAGCCACCGCGAGACGACGAGGTCGTCGAGGTCATCGAGCGTCGCGTCTCTGTCCAGCCACCGCGAGAACTGGGTAATCGCGTGGCGGAGCAGGCGGACGCTCTCGGCCGAGCGGCCGCGGAGACGAAGGGGAACGTAAACGGTTTCGAGAAATTGTGTGAGTGTCATCGGCGTGATCCTCCTGGAGAGTGGTAGGTCACGCTTCCGTGCGGGGTCGGCCAGTCCTTTGGTGGGTTCTGGTTGTTCAGGTTGTTCCGATTGGCCGCGGCAACCTTGGTCAGTGGTTGGTTGGCTCCTGCCCCCGCCACTGAAGAAGGTTTGAATCCCCTCGCGGGGAACAAACGGCCGTACCCAACGCTATGCCGGCGGCCAGGCCAAAGGCAAGCGGAGGGGCGGCATGGACTGAATGGGCTCCCCTCGTAGCATTGGAGGCTATGAAGATGTCTATCGTCGCAAGGCCCGGCCAACGGCTCATCGGGACGGCCGAGGCGGCCAAAGAGTACGGATGCACCACGACGCAAATCCGCACGCTCGCCAGGCTCGGACACTTGACCGAGTTCCGACAATCAGAGCGGGCGATTATGTACGACCTCGAGGAGGTCCGCCGGATCGCAAAGGAGAATCGGGACAAGCGCAGGAAGCGGGGAGGCAGGCCGCCGCGAGGATCAAGCGCCGCGTAGGTGTCAGATGTCCAAGCTCGTCGACGTGCTCCGGTTTTTCGTCCGTGCCATCGGGCTCTTCTTCGTCGGTGGCGTTTCCGCCGTGCTGCTCTTCTTCTCCGTCACTGGCGACAAGCCCGCAGGGATGATGCCCTACGGCTGCGGCCTGGCTATCGCCGCCGTCGTGCTGTCCTGGCCCAGGCTTCCGGACGCCTGGCGGACCGACCCACCGACAGCCAAGCAGCTCGACTACGCGAAGCATCTCGGAATCGCCGTCCCGCCCGGTGCTAGCAAGGGCCAGGTCTCCGACGCCATCTCGGCGGCCCTCGGAAAATAGCGTGCTTTCCCGGGCATTTTCTCGCCAGAAAAAAACGGCTGAACTGGCATTGACCAATCTCCGATAACTGAATTAGTCTCCCGCCAGCGTCATGGATGACCGGCTGGAGTCGAGTGCAAGGAGGCACCACATGAACGCGGAGTTTTGGATCGAGGTTTTGGTGATGCTCGTGCGGATCGTTTCCGCCGGGCTCGCGAACTGATTCTCTTTTTTTCGTTCTCAATCTCACCTAACGGAGATAGCAGGCATGGACGCCCACGAAAACGAATACCTCGGCGCGGCAGAGGGGATGGCCGAGACCTACGGCCGCAAGCCGGCGGAGCACGCGGTCGGCGACCAGGTCTGGTTCCGACGTGCCGACATGACCTACCCGGCGGCGGCCCGCGTGATCGAGGTCACGCCGCTAGGGGCCTACGTCGTCGCCGACGAGGCCGGCAACCGGTCGACGATCTTCGCGGACGACATCGTCTCGCTTTAGGAGGCCACCGCGATGGATCGCGCACCGTATCACCGAGAGCGAGACATGGCCGAGCGGAGCCGGACCTTCCACCTGGCCCGCGTGATGTCGGCCGTGCGAGCCCTCGGCGCTCTCATCGCCGACATGAGGCAGAGCGGCCAGCGGGTCGGCAAGCGGGCCGGCTACGACGCCGACGCCGCGGTCGTGCTGGCCGCTCGGATGGCCTGGGAAGACGCAAGGCCCTACCTCGAGGACTTCGAGGGGAGGGTCCGTTTATGAGCTCGCTCGACTGGCTCGCCGTTCTCTGGATCGGGGCGGCCTTCGCCTACCTATCGATTCTCGCGCACAAGGACGACGCCGGCTGCAACGGATGCAGGCGGCGAGGATGCCGGCGGATGCCGGCGGGGCACGGATGCAACCACAAGCCGCGGACCGAGGGATCGGAAAGCGGCATTTCTAAGGAGGTTCTATGAGCGGTTTTCAAAGGGCGACGAAGGCACAGGCCAAGCTGCGGCTCGGGCTCATCGGCCCGGCAGGCAGCGGAAAGACGATGACGGCTCTACGGGTGGCGGCTGGCCTGGGCGGCCGGATCGCCGTTATCGACACCGAGCGTGGCTCCGCGAGCCTCTACAGCGGGGAGCGTGGCATCGAGTTCGACGTGCTCGAGCTCGACTCCTACGAGGTGGAGCGGTTCATCGAGGCTATCGGCCAGGCGGTCGACGGCGGCTACGGCGTGCTCATCATCGACAGCCTTTCCCATGCCTGGGCCGGGAAGGGCGGCATCCTCGAGTTCGTCGACAAGGCAGGGAAGCGGAACCAGGGCGGCGGCAACTTCGGAGCCTGGCGGGACGCCACGCCACGGCACAACGCCCTGGTCGAGGCAATCCTCGCGGCCCCGCTGCACGTCATTTGCACGCTGCGGAGCAAGGTCGAGTACATCGTCGAGAACGTCGGCGGCCGGAACCAGGTCCGCAAGGTCGGCCTCCAGCCGGTCCAGCGAGACGGCCTCGAGTACGAGTTCACGGTTGTGGGTGATGTCACCCAGGATCACGACCTGGTCGTGACGAAGACGCGGGCGGCCTTCCTCAAAGACGCCGTCATCCGCGAGGCGGGTGAGGATCTTGGGAAGAAGCTCGCCGCATGGCTCACCGACGGCGAGGCCCCGGCGGCCCCGCGGCCGCAACTGAAGCCGGCCACGACGGCCGACGTGCCGGCCCTCATGACGAAGGCCTCGAAGGCCATCGCCGCGGCCGACTCGTCGAAGTCAATCGCGACGTGCCGGCGGCGGATCGACGCCTACCTCGCCGACGGCACGTTCTCGACGGCCCAGTGGGAGGCGCTCACGGACCAGATCGAAGCCCGCTCCGCCAGCATCGAGGGAGAAGTCGCCGATGGCGTGGCATGACGTTGGGTGGGCTGGACTGAAGCAAAAGCCGCAGCGGCCGGCGGCGAAGAAGACGGCCGCGAAGACGAAGGGAAAGAAGGTGAAGAAATGACCGACACGTTTGGCGAGTGGTGGGAGCAGGAAGCCGAGACGCAACAGGAGGCGACGCCAGCCGCCGACCTGCCGATGCTGCCCGATGGGAAGCACGTCGGGAAGATCGTCGTGGCCGAGGTCAAGGATCTTGGGTTCAAGGTGAGCGAGCGCAACCCGACCGGGAAGTCGCTCGTCGTGAAGGTAGCGGTCCACGGCTACCGCCTGGCCGAGGACATCGTCCCCGTCCAGATGCGGGGCATCATCGAGGGCATCTGCCGGTCGGCCGGCATCCACGCCCCGGAGAAGGGCGAGGCGTTCCCGGCCTTCTGCGAGCGGCTGAAGGGCCAGACGGCCCCCATCGAGACGACCCAGGCGGCGGCCGCCAGCGGTCGGGAATACGTCCGCGTGAAGTGGCTGGCCGGCACGAAGCCGCTCCCGAAGGAGATCGAGAAGCGGACGACGCCCCGGCCGAAGCCGGCGGCGGCGGTGGACCTGGCCCCCGACGACATCCCGTTCTAGGAGGCCTGCCATGCGACGAGACGACGAGGACGACTACGAGCCGGAAGAGGACGCGATGGAGGCGGCCCGCGAGCGGCGGCGGCTGATCGACAGCCTCGACGCCGAGCTCGCCGAGCTCGCGGACCCTGTGGCCCGCGAGGAGCGGCGTCTCGAGGACGAGGCCCGCGAGCGGTGGCGGAACCTGCCGTCGGCCAGGCTGCGGCCAGGCGTGCCGGCGTGCCGGCTGACGGAGCGTGAGGCGGAACGATTGGACCAGGAGGGCTACTAGATGCACAGCGTCGTCACGGATGACACGTCGCTCGTCGCGAATCTCGGGAAGCATGGAGGCATTACGGTCCGCGCCCCGGACCCGACGCCGGAAGAGCTCGAGGCGGCGAAGGCGCGGATCAGGGCCAGTTGGTCCGACCCGCTCCTTCGCCTCCAGATGGCACTACCACCAGTCACAGAGGAGCAAGCCCGGCCCCGCCGTGGGTCCGCCTAAGAGCGGTATCGGCCGGTCAGCTCGAGGAGCCGTACATCGCGAGCAGTGGGCGACGGGACACCCTCCACCGGACGCCAACCGTCAGCGGCACGAGACGCCGCCAAGACACGAGGAGATCACGGATGGCAACGATCATCGAGACACGCTGCGACCTTCCGCTCTGGCGGGCGATGGACCCGCCGACGAGCAAGGCGGCCGGGATCGCGGCGAAGCGGTTCCTAGGCGAGCAGGAGCGGCGGATCGTCGAGGCCCTGGCCGTGGGGCCTGGGACGAAGGACGAGATCGCGGCCCGGTGCGGTCTCACGGAGCAACAGGTCGCACGACGGATGCACGGCCTCGAGGTGGCCGGGCGCGTCGAGCCGACCGGGACGACCAGGCCATCGGCGAGTGGACGGCCAGAGCGGGTGTGGAGGGTGAAGACGTGAAGGATATTGACGTGGCGATTTTCGACGAAACAAGCCCGCTGCACGGGCTCGCGCTTGATGAGTTTCGCGGGCTTGAAGACAGCCACAAAACGATGCTTTTGAGGCTTATAGCGAGGTGCTGCGAGAAGTCATGCCGGAGAGGATTCCAGCAGGGATGGGACTCAAAAGAGCGAGGAGATAAGGTCTGCGACTTAATCAAGTGGAGGTTTTCAACATCGCTCGGAATATCTCCATCTCCGCACGACACGTACCACTCAACAGCTCTGGAGAGACTGCGGATTGAGTGCAATCTTTACAAGGTTGGGCTTAAGAGGATGGAGTCAGACTACCTCAGACCTGAAGACATTCAGACCCATATCGTCCCTCTTTTTTCAAGGCACAAAAAAAGGACTGGGATAAAGAAGTCGGTGCGATTTGCAGTTCTTCGACGCGACGGCTTTAGGTGCGTTTACTGCGGCGCGGATGCGTCTGAGAAGAAGCTACACATCGATCATGTGATGCCAAAGTCCCTTGGTGGCTCTGACGACATCGAAAACCTTGTGGCGTCGTGCGACGAGTGCAATCTAGGGAAGTCAAACCGCCATCACGACATAGCCGAGCGCATTCCAAATGCTAAATGAATGGCTTGAGCAGCGCCGCCGCGAAGACCTGGCCGCACGCAAGGCGGCCCAGGAGGCCAACCGAGACCCGGAGACGGAGCAGGCCGTCGTGGCCTACCTGGCCCACAGGGCAAACGGCGGCGGCATGAGGTGGGCAGACTTCAGGCGTGAATGGTTCCTAGACAAAGGCAAGGAGGTGGCTTTTGGCCGGTGAATGGATTCCCTATGACGTATGCCTCCCGCAAAAGCCGGAGGTGCTCGAGCTCGTCGACCGGACCGGGCTCCAGCCGGACCAGGTCGTCGGGCGGCTCGTGATGCTCTGGGGCTGGGCCTCGCTCAACTCCTCCGACGGCACGGCCAGGATGTCCCTCCGGCTCCTGGCGAGGCTGTGCGGAGGCGACGACGAGTTCTGGCGGGAGGTCGAGGCGGTGGGCTGGCTCGTGATTGACGACGAAAACGGAACCGTTGCTATCCCCGGATGGGATCGCCGTTTCTCTAAGTCGGCAAAATCACGGGCTTTAGCGTCAGTCCGCCACGCCGTCGACAAGGCTGGGGGCGCAACGCGCCCCGCACGGGGGCGCACAGCGCCCCAACCGGGGGCGCGACGCGCCCTAGAGAGAAGAGATAGAGGAGATAGAAATTCTTCTTCTTCCCCTCCGTCGGATGAACACGAGGGCCAGGAGGCAGCGGCCCCGGCGGGCTGGGACACGCTCCGCAAGGCCTGGGCGGACGGCACCGGGCGGCCCTGGAAGCTGCCCGACCCGCCGGAGAAGGCGGCCGACCGCCTGGCCGAGGAGGGCTGGTTCCCGAAGGCCCTGGCGGCCATCGAGGCCTTGCCACGCTGCCGCTACTTCCGCGACCCGGTCACGCTGCCGCAGTTCGTGGCGGCCGGTTTCGTCGACAAGATCCTCGGCGGCCAGTTCGACAACGAGCGCGAGCAGCGGCCACGCCCGGCCCGTGGCGGCTTCGACGACCGGCCGCCGCCGCAGGCCTTCGCAGGCGACGACGCGGCCAGGTTCGAGGCGACGAAGCGGCGACTCGCGGAGCAGCTCCGGGCGGAGGCCTCGTAACTTCGCCGCAGCGGAGGCGGCGGCGACACTCACGGCATGGCCTACGTCGACATCACGCAAGAGCAACTCGCGAAGACGGCGGCGGTCTACTTCTCGAAGGCCGACCTCGACGACGTGCCGGCGAAGCTCTGGCTCGATTACTACCAGGCCGCCGACCAGCTCTACCTACGGGCCTGCTTCGACAAGGGGCTAAAGCCGATCAGCCTGGTGAGGCTGGGAGCCGTCGCGACAGCCCTCGACGAGATCTACGGCACGGAGTTAATTCCCGTGGCCTACGATGGCGATCACGAGTGGGACGAGGTCGAGGCCTGGAATCGGACGCTGAACGAGGTCCGGTGACGGCGGCGGGCATGGATTGAGCCGGCGGCCCGGCTGACGATTCGGGGGCATGGATGCTCCCTCCGAGATCGTCTTCGAGGTGCCGGGCCAGCCGGTCCCGCAGCCGCGGCACAAGGTCGCCGCCCGCGGCCGGTTCGCCCATGCCTACATCCCGGCCCATCACCCGATCCACGCCTACCGGGAGACGATCGCCCTCGTCGGCCGGGCGGCCCGTGTCGAAGGCTGGCCGACGGCTGGCCCGGTGGCTGTCGAGATCGAGGCCGTGTTCGGCAGGCCGCCGAGTCACTGGCGGAAGTCGGGCCTCGCGGCAGACGCCCCGGCGTGGCCGCCTCGGTGCGACTGGGACAACCTGGCAAAGGGAATCTGCGACGCCCTCACGGGCATCCTCTGGCATGACGACGACCAGGTCATCGACGGCAGATGCCGGAAGCGCTACGCCGAGCGCGGCGAGGCCCCGCGGACGCTCGTCATGGTGCGGAGGCTGTGACGTGCCGAAGCCTCCGCTCCCGCCGCAGTGCCAAGCGAAGATGCTCTCGCGAAAGCAGGAGGAGACGATTCGGGTGGCGTTGCTGTCCGGGTACACGCGGGACCAGGCGGCCGAGATGGCCGGGATCACGCGGCGGCGGCTCGACACCAGGCTCCGCGACCAGCTCCGCGACGTGCGGGTCGGCCAGGGCCGCCGCGAGCGTGAGCGGCGATACGACGACGATCCGACACCGGAGCAGATAGCCGAGCGGGCCGCAGCCATCCGCGCCGAGTGGACGCCAGAGATCGAGCAGGAACGCCGCGTCAACTTCAGCGGCCAACGTCCCGAGGTATAGCGTTTCCTCGTGCCCGCGACGCCTACCAGGTGACCTATGCCTTCCTATGACCAGCTCCCGGGCCGCCTGAACGTCGCGTTCCGTGCCTCCGACGACTTCTCGGCCCTCATCGACTTCTCGGTCGCTCTGACCGGCTTTTCGATGTCGGCCCCGATCACGAGCGCCGTTACTGGCGACGAGGTGGCGGAGTTCGTGGTCACGGTGACGGACGCCGCGGCCGGCAAGGTGAATATCGGCCTTACCGACTCGCAGACGGCCAGCCTGACGCCCGGCACATACCGCTGGCAGCTCGTCGGCACGGCCGGCGCTCTGACGCGGACCTACCTCGAGGGCTTCGTCGAGGTGAAAGCATGAGCCCCATCAACGCCAACGTCACCGAGGAGCAGATCAGCGTCTCCGTCAGCGGCGACGACATCTCGGCGACGGTCTCGGGTGGCATCGGGCCGAGCGGCGTAGCAGGACCGCAGGGGCCGCAAGGCCCGGCGGGTGCTACTGGTCCGCAAGGGCCGGCAGGCCCGCAGGGGCCGCAAGGCGATCCCGGACCGACGGGTGCGACGGGCGCGACCGGGGCGACAGGCCCAGCGGGTGCAACAGGGGCCACGGGTCCGCAGGGACCAAAGGGCGACACCGGAGACACCGGACCACAAGGCCCGGCGGGCGCGACGGGTGCGACCGGGCCGCAAGGGGCGAAGGGCGACACTGGCAGCACTGGGCCGCAGGGGCCAGCCGGCTCGACAGGGCCAACGGGTCCGCAGGGACCAAAAGGCGACACGGGCGACACCGGGCCGCAAGGCCCGCAAGGCCTGACGGGTGCCACCGGGGCCACGGGCGCGACTGGGCCGCAGGGACCGCAGGGGGACCCCGGCGTCGTCTCCGCCACGGCTCCGATCACCTACGCCTCACAGACGGTCGGCCTGTCGATCGGCTCTGGCCTGGCGACCTCGAGCGGCTCCCTTGTTGTGAGCTACGGCACGACCAGCGGCACGGCCTGCGAAGGCAACGACGCCAGGCTGTCGGACGCTCGAACGCCGCTCTCTCATGAGCATAGCGCACTAGACATCACCAGCGGCACAATCGCCACGGCCAGGCTCGGCAGCGGCACGGCGGACGCGACGACCTACCTGCGCGGCGATTCGACTTTCGCGCCTGCGGTGACCAGCGTCAACGGCAAGACTGGCGGCGTTCTGCCTGGCACCGTGTACGAGTTTACGCGAACGTCAGCACCAGCGGACGCAACTGGAAGCGGTGGATCGTACAGCTGGACACCGCCATCCAACTGCACGATGGTTGAGTTTCTCGTGATAGGCGGTGGCGGTGGCGGCGGGAGTGGGCGGCGCGGCGCGGCTGGCTCGGCGCGGTTCGGCGGCGGCGGCGGCGCTGGTGCGAACGTCACGCACACGACGATCCCGCGGTCTTTGCTTACGGGAGCGCTCAACATTGCGGTCGGCGCTGGCGGCGCGGGCGGCGCTGCTGTTACTGCGGATAACACAAATGGAAACGCTGGCTCTGACGGTTCCAATACCCAAATAACCATGTCTGGCTTTTCGGGAAATGTTGCGCTTGGAATCAGCGGCGGCGGTGGCGGCGGTGGGAGCACAACAAGCGGAACAGGTGCCACCGCGTCCGGCAACTCCAACAGAACGTACCAAGGCGGTGGCGGCGGCAGTTCTTCAATCACTGCAAACGCCGGGGTATCTGTAGGTAGTTTTGGCATATCGCCGCGCTCTGGCGGTGGCGGCGGCGGAATTAGCGCGTCAGATGTAGCATATTCCGGTGGTCAGGCGGCGGGGTCTGGCGGTGGCGGTTTCTACTATGGGCCTGGTTCAACTACTTCCGGCGCTGCCGCTTCGACAACTGCGGCCGGCGGCACCGGGCCAGACGGCCGCACCTACGGATTCGGCGGCTCTGGTGGCGGCGCTTCCGCGAACGGCTTCAATTCCGGCGCAGGCGGCAACGGCGGCGATGGATACGTCAGGATCACGGTGTGGTGAAATGAACGCTCTCGCAATCCTCAACGCTGCCGGCCGCGTCGTCACGTTCGTTCGCGCGGACGTTCCCGAATGCTGGACGCCACCCGACGGCTGCACGGCCATCCCCGACGATCATCTGCCCGCAGGCTGGCAGATGGAGCCGGAGCGGCACGATCTCGCGGACGTTCGCCGCGAGCGCAACGAGCGGCTTGCCGCGAGCGATTGGACGCAGGTGGCCGACGCGCCGGTAGATCGCCAGGCGTGGGCCGCCTACCGACAGGCGCTCCGCGACCTGCCGAGCGTCTATAGCGGCGAAGGGCCGATCCCGTGGCCCGTCGCGCCGTAGGTGCGGTCTTCCCACAACCTAGCGCACCTTCCGGCGGACTGGGGAACCCGGCGAGCCGGTCGGTGCGCTCTTCACCTTAGATACAGACGTAACTTTTTTTGGTTTACGATCTGAAGGCGCTCGCTACAGTTGTGGAGTGGGTTCTCTACTCACACACGAAAGGGCGATGCGATGACTAACAACGAAGCGAAAATGGCGGAAGAGATTTGCACCCTGCGGGCCGCTCTGCGGGATGCCTCCGACCGGCTGGAGCAAGTGCTGGAATCGGGCCTTCCCGGCAAGGGCCGCAGCCAAGACGAAAAGGATTCCATTGAGGGCTGGTGGGTCGATATGCACGCCTCCGTCCAGCGGGCCAAGCGGCTTCTATCGGAGACGGCTAGCGAGTGGGCTGGCGTGGTCGTCGGCTGAAGTGCGCTCTTGCACCAGAAGACGGCACGGAAAGCCGATTGCGCCCGGTTGCCGCTCGGGTAGAATGACGCCCCGACGTTACAGGACGCAGAGAGGGCCACATGCACGCATGGCAATCAGTAGTTGAGTGGTTGCATCAGCACCCCGGCCGCAGGATCGTGATTGTGGCTGCCGGTCACTACGACGAGGAAGGCAACTGGCAGCCGCGAGAAGGCGAAGCCACGTTTGAACTCACAACCAGACTGCCTGACGGCCGAAAGGTTGCATCTCGGATTCAGATTAGAGACGAAGTGATGATGGAGCCGCTGGCCGGTGACATGATCATTCACAACGCCAAGACGGCTGTCGAACATCTGCTGAGTCGTGGGCAGTCTGGCGAACCTTCGGCCGAGTGACGCTCTTGAGCGAACATAGCGTCTGGCCCGGTGCGCTATAGCGGCGAGAGACCGCAACTTCGCCGCCCCGCCAGCCGCCTCCTAGCCTAACGGGATGCCAGCCCCTATACGCTCGTGGAAACCGCCCAGGCCGCGGCGGCGATCCATTCACGCGGACCACTACAACTCCGGCGAATGGGCCATCCGCAGGAAGGCCGTACTCGTCCGCGACTCCTACCGCTGCCAGGCCTGCGGCATCGTTTGCGTCGAGCGGGCGCAGATCGACCACGTCATCGCCCTGGAGGATGGCGGCAGCGACGACATGGCGAACCTCCAGACGCTTTGCCTGCACTGCCACGGCATCAAAAGCAGGCGAGAACAGCGGGCGAGGGGCATGGATTGAGACTGACGGCCGCGCTCCATTTGGTCGCACACCGCAAGTCGGCCGGAAGGATGTTTGCCACTTTGGCAGGTGCCCTTCCAAAAAACAGCGACGCTCGACGGAAGATGCCGAGCCCCCTCGTCGCGAATTAACGGGGAGTTTTGAGTTTTTGGGAGGTCTTTGATGGGTCGCAGAGGTCCGCTACCGAAGCCCGACAGCAGCGAAACGAAGCGCGGTCGGAACACGATGTACCGTAAGACGCCGCCGCCTCCAGTCGGCGAGCTCGAGGCCCCGGCGTCGCTGGCCGATCGGCCGCACGCCGTCTCGTTCTGGAACCGCCACGCGCCGGGCCTGGCCGAAGCCGGCCGCCTCCGCCAGGAACAGGCCGAGTCGTTCGTCATCCTCTGCCACTTGTTTGCGGACATTCTCCAGCTTACCGAGCAGGTGGCCGCCGAGGGATTCATAACCGCGACCGACAAGGGCCAGGCCGCGAGCCCGGTCGCCAAGCTGCTCCGCGATGCCCGCCGCGACTTCGTCGCCCTGGCCCGCGACTTCGGCCTTACGGCCGCGAGCGAGGCCCGCCTCCCACAGGAGCCGACCGATGCCAGCGAAGAAGACGAAGAATCCGCGCTCCTCAAAAAGCTCTCGGTCCGCGGCATCTGATCCGCAGCGGCGACCGGAGCACGTCGCCGGGTATCAGTGGGACGCCGCGGCCGCCGAGGCTCCGTGCGAGTTCATTGAGACGCTGTGCCGTCATCCCGACGAGGGCGGCGGGCCGCCAAAACGAATCAAGCTGATTCCCTGGCAGCGGGACAGCGTCATCCGTCCGCTGTTCGGGTGGCGTCGTCCCGACGGCCGCCTCCGCTACCGCCGGGCCGGGATCTTCGTCCCGAAGAAGAACAGAAAATCGAGCCTGATGTCGCAGCTCGCGCAGTTCATCATCACCTGCCACGCCCCGGCCCAGGACGTGTTCCTCGCGGCCAACGATCGCCTCCAGGCTCGCACCATGTACCGGATGGTGCGGCAGAGCGTGGAGGCCTCGCCGAAGTTGTCGGCCCTGCTCGATGTCGTCGACTCGAGGAGCGTGATCCGCAACAAGCAGACGGGGAAGGAGATCCGCTGTCTCTCGTCCGACTCCTGGCGGAATGAAGGCCTCAACGGCTCGGTCATCCTGGACGAGATCCACTCCTTCAAGTCGCCCGACCTGGTGCAGGCCCTCATGTACGCGACGCGAGGCACGACTAACGGCCTCGTGATCTCGATCTCCACAGCGGGCGACAACCGGAACGGCATCGGCTGGCAGTGGTGGAAAGACTGCCAGCTCGTGATGGCCGACCCCGCCTCCAACCCTACCTTCTACGGCCTGATCTACGCGGCCGACGAGACCGACGACTTCTCGGACCCGGCGGTCTGGCGGAAGGCCAATCCGTCGCTCGGCATCGCCTTCCCGGAGGACGAGTTCGCGGCCGATTACCAGGACGCGACGACGGACCCACGGAAGATGTCGAAGTTTCTCCGCTACTCGCTCAACGTCTGGGACACGGCCAGCGACAACCGATGGTTTCGATCCGCCGACGCCTGGGCCGCGACGGCGAAGCCGCCGCTCGAGCCGCTCGACGGCCGGACGTGCGTCGTCGGCCTCGACCTGGCGAGCAACCTCGACATGACGAGCGCCTGCTTCCTCTACCGCGAGAAGGACGGCTCCTACTTTGCCGAGTGGAAGTATTGGGTGCCGGAGGGCACGGTCGCCGACCGGGAGAAGCGGGACCGGATTCCGTATGCCACTTGGATACGGGAAGGCTGGCTGACGGTGACCGAGGGGGCTCGCCTCGATCACGAGAAGGTGGCCCGTGACATCATCGAATACGCCGAGGCCCACCGAATCCAGCGTCTCGGAGTGGACCCGTGGCAGGCCGGCGCAGCCGCAACGCTACTTCAGCGTGCCGATATTGAAGTGGTATCCATCACACAGCGAACGGCGACGCTAAACGCTCCCTGCAAGCTTCTCGAGGCCCTGGTGCTCGAGGGCCGGCTTCGGACGGGGAGCCCGGCGAATCCGATCGCGGCGTGGAACGCAAACAACGTCTGCCTCTACACGGACCCGACCGGGGCCGTGAAGCCGGACAAAGCAAAGAGCGCGGAGAAGATCGACGGCATATCCGCCCTAGTGAACGCCGTCGCCCTGGCGATCACGTCCGACGATCCCGCCGAGCAAGACTGGAACATTATCTCTCTATGAGCCGCAAGCCCTCCGCCAAGTCGACTACACCCAAACGATCTACGCGATCGACGCGGAGCCGGGCGGGCAAGCGGCCCATGCACACCTTCGAGATGCGGGCGGTCGACTCGTCGTTCTTCGTCGAGAGTCCGGACGCGATCAGCGCCCAAACGGCGATGCGGGTAACGGCCATCCTGGCGTGCGTCCGGTTTATCGCCCAGTCGATCGCGAGCTGCCCGATCCACGTTATGCGGAATCTTGGCGACGGCCGCCGGGCCGAGGCCCGCGACCTGCCGGTCTACCGCACGCTCTCGAAGGTCCCTAACGGCTGGCAGTCGTCCTACGAGTGGACGGAGTTGATGGCCCATCACTGCGCCCTCTGGGGGAACGCCTACTCGCGGATCGTGCCCGGGGAGCGTGGGTTCGCGACGAGCCTCGTCCCGATGCACCCGTCGCGGGTGACGCCCAGGCTCCTGGCGAATCAGACCATCGAGTATCAGTTTTGGGGTCCCGACGGCACGCGGACCTTTCAGCAGTCGGAGGTGCTCCACTTCCGGTGGATGTCCGACAACGGCTACACGGGCATGGTGCCGGCCGAGCTGTGCGGGACGGCGATCTCGCTCGCCCGCAAGCTGGACGTAGCGGCCACGTCCCTCTGGGAAAACTCTGCCCGCCCCGATGTCGTGCTCCAGACCCAGGAGGCGATTCCCGACGCCGCGGTCGCCAGCCTGCGGCAACAGTGGCGCGAGATGTACGGCGGCCCCCGCAACCGCGGGAAGACGGCGATCCTGCCGAAGAAGGTCGAGGCGAAGGTCATCGAGGCCAACGTCGAGCAGGCGCAGTTTATGGAACTGCGAAACGCGATCACGGGCGAGATCGCCCGGGCCTTCGGCATCCCCTCGAGCATGATCGGCCACGAGGCCGCCGGCCGGTGGGCGAGCGTCGAGCAGGAATGGCTATCGGCCCAGGTCTACACGCTCCTCCCCTGGGCTCGCCGGTTCGAGCAGGCGATCGACCGCTCGATCCTGTCGACCTATGGCGACGACGTATACGCCAAGCTCGATAACCGCGGCCTTCTCCGCGGTGACGCCGCCGCCCGGGCCGCCCTGTTTCAGGCGTTGTTCCAGGTCTCGGCCATCACGCCAAACGAGATCCGAGCCCTCGAGGATATGCCTCCGCTCGAGACGGACGCGGCCGACCAGACGTTCCTACAGCTCGGGTTCTCGACGTTGGACCGGGCGGCATCGGGTCAGGATCAATCGCAGGGGGGCGCAAATGGAACCGGAGCGTAGGTATCTGGCGGTATCCGATCTGGGCGACGAAGGCCTCGGCCTCGAGGAGCGGGACGGCAGTCCGCCGAAGCTCCGCGGCATCGCCCCGCCTTGGAACTCGCTCTCCGTCGACCTCGGCGGCTTCCGCGAGCAGTTCTCGCCGTCGGCGTTCGACCGGATTCTCAGCCGCTCAAAGAACGACCCGCGCCCGAAGCCGGATGTCGTGGGTCTGTTCAACCACGACGACTCGCTCCTCCTGGCTCGGACCACAAACGGCACGCTCCGGCTTTCCAAGGAAGACCGCGGCCTCGGATGGGAGATGTCGGACCTCCCCGACACCCAGGCGGCCCGGGACGTTCTGGCCCTGGTGCGGGCTGGCCTGGTGACCGGAGCCTCATTCGCCTTCACGGTGGCAGACAAGGGCGAGCACTGGACCCAGGACGAGAAGGGGAACGCCGTCCGCACGATCACCGACGCGAACCTCTTCGACGTATCCGTCGTCACGCGGCCAGCCTACCCGAGCTCGTCGGTGGGCCTGCGGTCGCTCGAGGCGTGGAAGCAGGCCCGCGGCGTGGTCGAGCATCGCAGCGCCGGCGGCCTGACGATCGCCCTCGACTTCGACCGGACATTTACCGCGGCTCCTGGACTGTGGCGGTCGTTCATTTCAGACGCCACCAACCGCGGCGCGCGGGTGGTCTGCATCACCCGCCGCGAGAACACCGACGAGAACGCCGCCGAGATCCGCGAGGCGTTCGCGTCCGACTTTGAGGCCCTTGCCGGCCTGGTGATGTGCGGGACCGGGACCCAGAAGCGGGACGCCGCGAAGGCCGCCGGCCTCGATGTCGACATCTGGATCGACGACACGCCAGAGACGATTCCGTCGGCAGCGGCGGAGCCGCGGGCCGTGAAGGTGTCGACGCTCGTCGGAGCCCGGGCCGCCGCCGCGGCCGCCGTCGCAAGGATGCGAGCC
>JBIIOM010000300.1:0-2973 GCA_044336925.1 Pirellulales bacterium | reverse complement strand
GAGCCAGACGAAAAGCGGAAACTGGGCGCTCTTGCCGACGCAGCCGCAGAAGATTCCGACGCCGGCGACGAAGAGCAGCCACCGGCCCAGCCCCATGCTCCGCCAATCGTCGACCTTGCGGCTCACCTCGGCCGCGGCATCGGCCGGGCTCGCGGCGCGGCCGGCTGCGATCGTGGCGACCTCGCGGGCCGCCGAGAATTTTACCATGCCATCGGGCACCTTGAGGGCGTGCCCCTCGGCCGCGGGCCGCACCAGGCTGAAGAGCCCCGGACGGGGACCGCCGGCACCATCGGCAGCCGGCGTGTCGGCGAAGTGCAGCGTGCCAAGCGCGCCCCACAATGCCATCAAGCCGATCAGCATGCCGAAGTCACCGACGCGATTGACGATGAACGCCTTGTTCGCCGCATTCGAGGCGGTCTTGCGCTCGTAGTAGAAGCCGATGAGAAACCAGGAGCAGATGCCGACGAGCTCCCAGAAGATGAAGACCATCGCCAGATTGCCGGCGATGACGATGCCGAGCATCGAAAAACAGAAGAGCGAAAGCGCCTGGAAGAACCGCGGAAACCTGCCGGGACGGTGGAGGTGGCCGCCGCCCGAGAGATGGACCTCGTGGTCGGTCACGTCGTGCAGCTCGTCGTGCATGTAGCCCGACGCGTAGACATGGATGCAGGTGGCGATGAACGTCACGACCACGAACATCAGCACCGTGAGCGCGTCGATGTACCAGCCGATCGAGAGCTTGAGAGTGCCCCCCTTGTAAAGCGTGTACCAGTCGCCCGAATAGGCATGCGGCACGTGGGCGGCATGGCCGTGATCGCCACCATGCGCGTCGCCATGATCCTTCTCATGCGCATCGCCGTGCCCGGCGTCCGCGGCATGGGAACCGTGGGCCACGGCCTTCACCGGGTGCGTGCCGAGCCAGGCCCCGAAGGCGGCCAGCGAGAGCACGAACGACGTCACGATCGCAGCGGTCGCCACCCAGGCGGCATTTTTGCCGTGATGCCCCATCCGCGGCCCGAAGAACAGGATCGCCACGAACGAAACGAGCGGCGCGAGCCAGGCCAGGCCGAGCAGGAACGGGAGTTGGGCGGCGAGATCCATGAATATGGTCGTGGAGAGATGATCGTGGGCGGCGGGACTGCGGGCGATCAGCCCTTCAGGTCGTCGGCGCGGTCGATGTCGACGGTGGAGTGGTTGTTGTAGAAGTTGAGCGTGATGGCGAGCGCGACGGCCGCCTCGGCGGCGGCGAGCAGGATGACGAAGAGTGCGATCACCTGGCCGTCGAGGCCGAGCGACACGGCGTTTTCGCCGCGCAGGTAGGGGGAAGCGAAAGCGACGAAATTCACGTTCGCTCCATTGAGCACGAGCTCGATCCCCATCAGCACGCCGAGAGCATTCCGCTTCACGGCCATGCAGACGATGCCCGCCGTGAACAGGATCGCACCCACGACGAGGTAGTGGGTGACACTGACCGGCTCACCGAGCAGGCCGGCCGCGAAGATGGGCGCCACGCACGCGTCGATGCCGAACGTCATCGCGAACCTCCCCCCACGAGCGCAGAAGCGGAGCCCGTGGCCGCGCCGCGAGCCGCCCGCGGCTCCACGACCGACGCCGCCACCTCGATCGCCCGCGGCGTCCGCCGGCGTTTGGCGCGGGCGAGATAGGCGGCCCCGACCAGGACGACGAGCAGGTGCACCGAGACGATTTCAAAAGGCAGGAGGTAGCCGCTCCGCGAATGAGCCGCGGGAGCGCCGGCAGCCGGATCGTCCACGCGGGCACCGAGCAGAGCCATGCCCAGCGGAGTGGCCGACGGCTGCGCCACCTCGCCGAGGGCCGGCCGCCGCCACGCATCGACCGAAAAGGCGGCCTGCAGGAGCAGGGCGAGCAGCGACGCCGCGACGATTCCGGCGAGCACACGGTCGCTCGTCGACGTCTTGATCGACACGAACGGCGCCTGAGCGGTGAGCATCACGCCGAAGACGAGCAGCACGAGCGTGCCGCCGACGTAGATCATCAACTGCATGGCACCGAGAAACTCGGCACCAGCCAGGAAGAAGAGCCCCGCGGTGGCACCGAGCGAGAGCACGAGATACAGGGCCATCCGGACGACGTTGTCGGCGAGGACGACGCCCACCGCGAAGCCGCAGGCCAGCCCTGCGAAGAGCAGGAACAAGAGCGTGTGGAAATTGATCGCCGCCAGCAGCGCGAGCCCCGTCATGGTTGCACCTGCGCCACGTTCTTTTCAGGAGCCGCCACCGGCCGCGGGGCCCTTCCGCCGGGGCCCTCGAGCCAGCCCTCGCGAATCTCCCCCGCCGGCCGCGAAAGCCCCGGGACGAGGCCGCCCGGCAGGGTGAGCTGCCAGAGCATGGCGCCGGCGAACATCAGCGCCGCGATCGGCGTGCAGTATTTCAGGCAGGTGGTCATCACCTGATCGATCCGCAGGCGCGGCAAAGTCCAGCGCACCCACATCATCACGAGCACGCCGAGCGTCGCCTTCCCGAGCAGGTTGGCAAGGCCCAGAAGCCGCACGAGGTAGTGCGCCGTGTCGCCGGTGCCCTCGCTCAGGCCCACGAGCTTCGCGATCGGGATCGGCCCATTCCAGCCTCCCAAAAACAGCAGGGCGGCAAGCGCGCTCACGAGGAACATCGAGCCATACTCGGCCATGAAGAAGAAGCTCCAGCGGAGCCCCGAATATTCGGTGTGGAAGCCGGCGACGAGCTCGCTCTCGGCCTCCGCCAGATCGAACGGCGCGCGATTCACGCTGGCCACGGCGCAGGTGACATACACCCAGAAGATCACGAACGTGAACGGATCGTGAAACAGATACCAGTTCGTGAACCAGCCCGCCTGCTTCTCCGCGATCGTGACGAGGTCCATCGTGCCCGCGAGCATCACCGGCACGACCACGCACATGCCCAGCGGCACCTCGTAGCTAACCACCTGCGCCGCCTCGCGCATCGCGCCGAAGAGCGA
>JBIIOM010000084.1:0-10370 GCA_044336925.1 Pirellulales bacterium | reverse complement strand
GTGTGCGCAGAAGAATGCGGGCATCGCCGGCGTCACGGCGGTGATCATCCGCAAGGACCTGCTCGAGCGGTCGCGGGACGACCTGCCCACGATGCTCGACTACCGCACCCACGTCAAGAACGGCTCGCGTCCGAACACGCCTCCTGTGTTTGCGGTCTACATCCTCGGCCTCGTCTGCCGCTGGGTCCGCGACACCATGGGCGGCCTCGCGAGCATGGAGCGGCACAACGCCGCCAAGGCGAAGCTGCTTTACGATGTGCTCGATGGCTCGGGGGGCTTTTATGCTGGGCACGCCCGCCCCGACTGCCGCTCCGACATGAATGTCACGTTCCGCCTGCCCGACGAGACGCTCGAGAAGGAGTTCGTGAAGGGGGCGACCCAGCGTGGGCTCGTCGATCTGAAGGGGCATCGTTCGGTCGGCGGCATCCGCGCGAGCATCTACAACGCGATGCCCGTCGAGGGCGTCGAGAGCCTCCGCGACTATATGATCGAGTTTCAGAAGGCTCGCCAGGCCTGACGGCCCCTTCGCCTCCGCACCCCAGCTTCGCTTTCATCACCGGCCTCGCTCCCACGGAATCCCACCATGCCCTCGATCATCGTGCTCGATACGCTCAGCCCCGACGGCCTCGCCCTGCTCGACGCCGCCGCCGAGTCCGGGATCACCTACGAGGTGGTGACGGGGCTTTCGGGCGACGCGCTCCGCGCGGCCCTCGCCCGGCATGATGGCGCCATCTGCCGCAGCGGCGTGAAGATCACCGCCGACGCGCTGGCCGGCAACCATCGGCTCAAGGCGATCGTGCGCGCGGGCGTGGGCACCGACAACATCGACAAGGATGCTGCCACGCGGCAGGGCATCGTCGTGATGAACACGCCGGCCGGCAACACCGTCAGCACGGCGGAGCACGCCTTCGCCCTCATCCTGTCCCTCTCGCGGAACGTGGCGGCGGCCGATGCCAGCCTCCGCGACCATCGCTGGGACCGCAACAAGTTCATGGGCGTGCAGCTGGCCGGCAAGACGCTCGGCATCGTCGGGCTGGGGCGGATCGGCCAGGCCGTCGCGAAGCGGGCGCGGGCGTTCGACATGCGGGTCATCGGGTTCGATCCCTTCCTGTCGGCCGAACGGGCCGCGGAGCTCGGCATCGAACTGGTCGACAGCGTGCGCGGCATGCTGCCCGACGTCGATTACCTCACCGTCCACACCCCGCTCACCGACGAAACCCGCCATCTCATCGGCAAGCCGGAGCTCGCGATCCTCAAGCGGGGCGTGCGGCTGGTCAACTGTGCCCGCGGCGGCATCTACGACGAAGCGGCGCTGGTCGAGGGGCTCGAGAGCGGCGTGATCGGCGGCGTGGCGCTCGACGTCTTCGAGAAAGAGCCCTGCACCGAAAGCCCGCTCTTCGGCATGCCCGGGGTCGTCGTCACCCCGCACCTGGGGGCGAGCACCGAGGAGGCGCAGTCGCAGGTGGCGGTGGAGGGCGTCGGCCTGCTCGTCGATTTCTTCTCGACCGGCACGATTCGGCACTCCGTCAATTCCAGCGCCATCGATCCGGCGGCGCTCGAGGGCGTCCGCGGCTTCCTCGATCTCGCCTGGCGGCTGGGCTTGCTGCTCGCGCAACTCGACGGGCCGCCGCCGCGTTCCTGCTCGATCGCCTACCGCGGCGAGATCGCCTCGCGCAACACGCGGCTCGTGACGGCCGCCTTCGCGGCGGGCCTGCTCGAATCGGCCTTCGAGGACGTCAACATCGTCAATGCCGAGATGCTTCTCCGGGAGCGTGGGATCGACCTGGTCGAGCAGAGCCGCACCGATCCGGGGGCTTTCAGCTCGGTCGTCGCGGTCGATCTGGTGGCGGGCGACCGCGTGCACCGGGCTGCCGGCACGCTCTTCGGCCACGCGATGCCCCGGCTGGTGCAGCTCGAGGGGCACAGGCTCGAGGCGTATCTTGACGGCATCCTGCTCGTCTTCACCCATCAAGACGTCCCCGGCATCATCGGTCGTGTCGGCACCGCCTTCGGCAGCCTCGGCGTGAACATCGCCCAGATGACGGTCGGCCGATCCACTCCCGGCGGCGATGCCATCGGCGTCTTGAACCTCGATCAGGAGCCGTCGGCCGAGGCGCTTGCCGCCGTGCTCGCCTGCCCGGGCATCCGCTCGGCTCGGGTCGTGAAGCTGCCGCCCGCGGGGCAGGTGCCCAACTGGCTCGCCTCGTCGTCGGCCGCCGCCCGTCAGGGCAGGAAGGCGCAGCAGGCCGGGAAATAGTCGGCGGCAGGTTTGACTGCCCGGCCGCTGATTCCCACAATTGAAGCGGTCGGTCGGCAGAATCTGACATCCCTGTTTGGCAACGCGTGCAGGATGACCATGCTTCGGAGGGTTTTGGCGTCGACGAACACGTGCGTGTTGGCACTGGTGGCGTTCGCGTTCTTCCCCCCCTGCGTGCAGCCGGCCACCGCGGCCGATGAAGGGCCCTCGGCCGCCGAAGTCTCCACGCGGCGGCTGCTCGATGCCCTGGACGAGAAAAAGCTTCCGGACGTGACGCTCTGGGTGCTCGAGCGGGTCGAAAAAGACCCAGACTCATCGGCCGAACTCAAGAAGGAAGTGCCAATCCGCCGAGCCGCGGCGCTCGTCGGCACCACGCGTTTCGAGTCGGATAGCAACAAGCGGGCAGCGATCCTCACGAAGGCCGAGAATGAAATCGATCTTTTTCTGGGGAAGTCACCGACGGGCGAACTGGCGATCGCAGCCTACACTCAGAAGGGCAACCTGCTCATCGAGCGGGGACGGGCGAAGGTCGAACAGGCAAAACGGGCCGGGGCAGATGCCCCCAAGGTGCTCTCAGACGGGCTGCCCTTCTTTGATGCCGCGATTAAGTCGCTCGAGGCGCCGACTCGCAAGCCGAACGCGATCATCGACAAAGTCAGCAACGCCGAAGACGCCGTTCTCAAGGAATTGCGCGCGGTGGACAAGGAAATCGCCGCGTCTCGGGCAAGCGAGGAGGATGACGAAGACGGAGAAAAGAAGCCGAAGAAACCGGCACGGAAATCGGCCGCCGACATCAAACGGATTGAGCGGCTCGAGGAGCGGCAGGACGCCCTCCGCGGACAGTTGCTACAGACACGCCTGCTCGTCGGCGGAGCGTACTACGAAAAATCCCGGGCGCTGCCGTTGGGATCGCCGGACTGGAAGCAGGCGATCGAGACATCCGCGGCCAAGTACAAGGTGCTCTACGAGAAATATCGCAGCCGCGGGGCCGGCCTCTTTGCCCGGTATTACGAGGGGCGCAACTACGCGGCACTCGCGCTCGCGGAGCAGAATGCCGAGGAGCGGAAAAAGCTTCTCGGCCAGGCGCTGACGGCCCTCGCCGATATTCGATCGCTCGAGGGGGAGGCGGGCTTCGTGCCGGGGCTCCGGGCCAAGGCGATCAATTCATCGCTCGAGTGTTGGCTCGACGCCAAGGCCTACGCCGACAAGGAGTTCAAGGATTTCGACGAGCGCTTGCTGAAGATTGCCACGACAAAAGTGTCGGACGGCAACCTCGATGCCGACTGGCTTGGACTCAAGTATCGTTCAGCGCTGATGCTTGAACGGCGCGTCGATGCGATGCAAGAAGGAGTCAAGGGCAAGCCGCTGCTTCAGAATGCCAAGAAGCTGGCGCTCGAGGTGGCCAAGTTCAACAAGGACTATGCTGCCGAGGCGAGAGCACTCCTCGAACAGCTGGGCAAGGCGCTGCCCGACGACGGCTCCGGGGGGGAGGAATCGTTCGAAGCGTCGATGGATGCCGCGCGAATGGCGATGCAGTACATGCAGTCCAGGCAGGCCGAGATGAAACAGGCCATCGCCGCCGGCAAGTCGGCCGAAGCCGAGCAGGCAAGGCAAGCAGCGGCTGTCGAGCGCGACAAGGCGATGAAGGCGTTGCGAAGGGCGATTCCGCTCGCTGCCGCAAATGAGATCGAGGCATTGAACCAAGCCCGCTCCATGCTCACATTCCTGAACTATGACGCTCGTCGCCTGTACGATGCGGCGGCGCTCGGAAGTTTCCTTGCCGATCGCTATCCCAATGCCCGCGGCAGCAGGCAGGCTGCGAAGATCGCCATGGCGAGTTGGCAGATGCTCTCGAAGGAAGGGCCTGTTGAATGGCGCGGCGCCGCGAAGAACAGCTGTGCCGACATCGCGGCAATGATTCTGCAGACGTGGCCGCAGGAGTCCGAAAGCGCCGATGCCGCCCTGATCGCGATCGCCTCGGCTATGGAGTCGCGAAATCCGGAGCAACTGCTCTCGGTCATCGGGATGGTGCCTGCAGCTGCGCCGCGGCGCGGCGAGGTGCTCCTGCGCGGCGGGCCAGCGCTCTGGCGCGAGGTGCTCGACAAGCGGCGGCTCGAGGAGGGCGTGCGGCCGGCTGAAGAAGTGCTTGCGGACTGGAAACAGAAGGCCACTCAGGCCATCGACGAAGGGCTCGCGACCATTCCCGCCGGCACGAAGCCCGACAAGGCGACCGTGGCTGCAGCGATCTCCCGCTGCCAGATCGCGATCGACGACGGCGACAGCGATCTCGTGGCTCGGCTTCTCGAGCAGCCAGACTATGGGCCGTGGACGGTGGTGAACGGTCAGGATCCCACGTTCACCGAGGGGGCGATCGCCGAAAGCACGCTCAGCCTTGCGTTGCGTTACTTCATCCAGTCGGAGAAGCTCGACAAGGCCCAGCAGGCCATGGATAGGCTCGAGGTCGTCGCCGGCGTTGGTGAGGAGGCATCGGCGAAGTTGACCGCGATGTATCTCTCGATGGGGCTCGATCTCCAGGCTCAGCTCGACGAACTGGGCAGTGGCGACAAGGCGGGCACGCCGGAAGCGCAGGCCAAGACCATGGCGATCCTCAGCGGTTTTGAAAAGTTTCTCGATGGCGTGGCCAAGCGAGACCAGAAGGTCTCCTCGCAGATGTGGGTGGCGACCACCTACCTGTCGTTGGGTTCCGGGGCCGGCGCGGGATCCGTCGTGCCGAGGAGACAGGCCGAGGGCTACCTGTCCAAGGCTGCCGAGGTCTACGAAAAGCTGCTTGCGAGCGGGGAAGGCGAGATCGCCCGGTTCGAGCCTTCGATTCGGCTCAAGATGGCAAGCGTGTACCGCGAGCTCGGAAAGTGGGACGAGGCGCAAGGGCATATCGATTGGCTGCTCTCCGATGCCAAGCGGCAAAACTCTCTCGAGACGCAGGTCGAAGCCGCGGAGTTGCTGCAGGCAGCCGGCGAAAAGTCGGCCGGCAGCGACAAGGCCAAGGCCGAGCAGTACTTCAAGCAGGCGATCGCGGGCCGCAAGGAAGGGGGCAGCGTCATCTGGGGCTGGGGCGGCATCGCCAATAAGCTCGCCCGCCAGGCGTTCGCCGGCAGTGACGAGAAGTCGCTCGAGGCGCGGGTGAGATTTTTCGCGGCGCGGCTCAACGTGGCCAGATGCCGGCTGGAGCGGGCCAGGGTCTCCGAAGCCGATCGGGAGAAACTGCTGCAAATGGCCGTCAACGACATTGCCATCACCTACAAACTCTATCCGGAGCTGGGCGGGCCGTCGATGTCCATGCAGTTCGACAAGCTGCTGAAGGACATCGAGAGGGACCGCGGCAACGGGGCTTCCAAGGGCCTCGCTGATCTCAAGAAAGCCCAGGCCGCGGAGGCCGTGGGCGGTCCATGAGTGGTGTGGTAGGTGGGAGTGGCGGCAGGCGGCGGAAAAAACGTGTGCAGGAGTTCATGATGCAAGCGGTGAGATCCTCGATTCGTCGTTCCGGGCTGTTTGCCGTTGTGCCGGCGTTTGTCCGGATGACCGTGCTGGTCGCCGCGACCGTGGCCCCGGCCGTCGTGCGTGGCCAGTCGGCGGACCGGGTGTTGACGACCGAAGGCACCGTGAGCGGCAAGGTCGCGGCGGTGTCGGCCAACGACGTCGATGTCGAGGATCGAGATGGCGAAATCAAGAAGATTCCGATCGACCAGGTGCGCGAGGTGCAGTTCGAAGGCGAGCCCCCGGCGCTGCGTTCGGCGCGATCCATGCTCTCGCGGGGGCGGGCTGCCGACGCGATCAAGGAGCTCGGCAAGATCGAAGAAGAGGAACTCGACGGAGCCGAGGAGTTGGTGCTCGACGAACTCCAGTTCGTGAAGGCTGCGGCGGCCGGCCGTTCCGCGCTCGCGAATGGCGGTGATGTGAAGGCCTCGGGCAAGCTCGTGGTCGACTTCATCGCGAAGCACCCCAAGAGCCATCACTTTTACGAGATGAAGGAATTGCTCGGCGACCTGCTCGCCCGCGATGGCAACGCGAGCGGGGCGATCGCGGCCTATTCGGACATGGCCAAGGGGCCGGCGGCACTCAAGGTGCGGGCTGCCAGCGCCAAGGCCCGAATGCTCCTCGACCAAGGGAAATTCGAAGATGCCATGAAGGAATACGAAAGCGCCATCAAGATCGATGCTGCCGATGATGCCAGCGCGGCGCAAAAACGATCTGCCTATCTGGGCAAGGCGAGGTGCCTGTCGCAAATCGGCAAGACCGAAGACGCCTTGAAGCTCATCCGGGGCACCATCAGGCAAGCTGATCCGGAGGAGAGAGACCTGCTCGCCAACGCTTACAATGCGCTCGGCGTCGCCTACCGGGCGGCCGGCGACAAGGACCAGGACGCGTTGGTCGCCTTTCTTACCGTCGATCTCGTCTATAGCGGAAGCCCCGAGAGCCACGCCGAGGCGCTCTACAACCTGGGCGAACTCTGGGAACGGGCCAAGAATCCGGAGCGGGCCCGCGATGCCCGCAAGGTGCTCGAGGATGATTATCCGGCCAGCGTGTGGGCCAAGAAGGCGGCGGCGGCCGGCAAAGGCTGATCGTTTGCGCCGGAGCAAGGGCGTCCTGGTCCGTTTTGTGGGAATCGCCTGCATGGCTTACGATTATCGACAACGTTTTATCTTTGCAAGGAGACATTTCATGCAGTGGGATGCAACCGAGTGTGGGCTGGCCGCGGGCTGGCGGAATTGGATCGGCGGTCTTTCCGCCGGGCTCGCCAAGGGCCTGCTGGCGGTCGCCATGATTGGTGCGACCAGTGCGGCCACGGTCGCTCCCGCCCTGCTCTGCGTTGATGTCGCCTTCGCCCAAGACGAGGTGGCCGCTGAGGCGGCCGCCGAAGAGGAGGCTGAGCCGGAGGGCGAGAGCATGCTCGTCTTCTACTACAACGCGCTCGGGCTGAAATACGTGATCGTGTTTCTGGCGCTCTCGTTCGGGCTCGTGGCGCTCCTGGTGATGTGTTTCCTCCAGGTCCGCAAGGCGGTGTTGATGCCGGCCTCGCTCAGCCAGGCATTCGAGGCACACCTGGAAAACAAGGAGTATCAGCAGGCCTACGAGCTCGCGAAGAGCGACGACTCCTACCTGGGCCGCGTGCTCGCCGCCGGCATGGGCAAGCTGCAGTCGGGCTATGGCGCCGCCGTCGAAGCAATGCAGGAGGAGGAGGGGGAGCAGGCGATGAAGCTCGAGCACAAGATCAGTTACGTGTCGCTCGTCGGCGGTCTGGCCCCGATGTTCGGCCTGCTCGGCACGGTGGACGGAATGGTGTCGGCGTTCATGATCATCGCCAAGTCGTCGACCGCGCCGAAGCCCAACGAACTCGCCATCGGTATCTCGCAGGCCCTCATCACGACGCTCATCGGACTGTGGCTCGCCATTCCCGCCATCGCCTGCTTCGCGCTGTTCAAGAATTGGCTGCAAAAGTTGAACGCCGACGTGGACGTCGAAGCCATGCGGCTGATGTCGCGGTTTCAGAGCATGGGGAAGAAGTGATCCGCCATGGCAAGAAAAAAGGGCGGCGACCCTTCGACCACCGACATCGACATGACTCCGATGATCGACATGACGTTTCAGTTGATCACGTTCTTCATGTTCGTCATGAACTTCTCCGAGGCCGAGCAGGATGATCGGATTCAGTTGCCCTCGAGCCAGTTGGCAAAGCCGGTGGAGGGGGCGCTGGAGAGCCCGATCACGCTCCAGTTGACCGACAAGGGTTCGGTGATCTACGCCGGGGAATTGGTCGCGGTGAGCGACATTGGCACGTATCTCGAGCGAGAGAAGACGGTGATGCTCGATGCCGGCAAGGAGCCCAATGCCGCCACCGTGATCGTGCGGGCCGATGGTCGCTCGAAGACCGGCGAGGTGCAGGAAATCGTCCGCAAGTGTCAGGAAAAGGGTTTCGAACGATTCGCCCTCCGGGCCCAATATGACGAGGGGCGGTGATCCATGGCCAAACGGCAATCATCTTCATTGGGCGACAAGGTGGCGGTCGACATGACGCCGATGATCGACGTCGTGTTCCAGTTGATGTCGTTCTTCATGTGCACGCTGAAGGTCGTGGCTCCCGAGGGGGATTTCGACATCCGCATGCCGCTCGGGGCAGCCGCGGCAGCCGCCCCCGACGACCAGCAGGTGCCGCCTATGCGGGTCAAGCTCTCGGCCGGCGCCGACGGCAGCCTGGCCAGTATCTCGATGAACGGCTCTCCCGTCTCCGACTTCGAGGAACTGCGCAGGCGGGTGATCGGCGTTGTCGGCACCGATACGGGCCCCAATTCGCTCGCCGAGTTGACGGAGGTCGAACTCGACTGCGACTACGCGCTCAAATACGTGAACGTCGTCCGCGCGATCACTGCCGTGTCCGGCAAAGTGCAGGACGGACAGACCGTCGAACTGATCAAAAAGATCAAGTTCACGCCGCCCAAGCGCGGGTAACACGGGCCCGGTCCCGTGCGGTTCGGCGGGGCAACTCGCCCAACCCGGCTCAGGCCTGCACATGCCCTCTCTGCGGACGTTCGCTGCGGATGTTACGGAAGCCCGACGCGCGAGCGAGGGGAGTGGGGGCGTTTCTCGCGGGGCGGGTGGGAGCGGCGCTCGTGGGAGTTGAGGGCGGTTGGACCTTGCTTGCGCTGCGGGCTTCCGTCGCGGAAGCCTTCCGTGCCAGTAGGACAGGCTTCAGCCTGTCTCCCGTAGACCGCTTGCTCCGCAAGCGGATCTGGATCCGCTTGCGGAGCAAGCGGTCTACTTTGCTCACCGCCGCGGGTGGAACTTCTCGTGGACGCTCCTGAGCCGCGCGGCGTCCACGTGTGTGTAGCGTTGGGTCGTGGCGATGCTCGCGTGGCCGAGCATCTCCTGCACATGCCGCAGGTCGACGCCGCCGGCGACCAGATGCGTCGCGAAGCTGTGACGCAGCGTGTGGGGGCCGATGTCGGAGGGCACACCGGCCTGCTCCGCCTGCCGTCGCACGATCTCCCAGATCCGCATCCGCGAGAGCCGGTTGCCGCGCGACGACAGGAGCACCCAGGCGGGTTTCGCGGCTCCATGGGCGGCGAAATCGGCCCGCGGGCCGTCGATCCACTCGCGGATCGCCCTGATCGCCCGCTTGCCGAGCGGCACCACCCGCTCCTTGTTGCCCTTGCCGCGGCAGGTGCAAAAGCTCTCCGCGAGGTGCACGTCGGCCAGCCGCATGGCCGAGACTTCCGATGCCCGGCAGCCCGTGGCATAGAGCAATTCGAGCAGCGCGCGGTCGCGACGGCCCACGGCGGACGTGGCGTCGGGGCTTTCGAGCAGCCGATCGACCTGATCGGGCGAGAGCGTGCCCGGGATCGCGTCGTCGCGGCGGGCCGACGTGATCAGTTCGGCCGGGCTTTCCTTGATCACCCCCTCGAGCTGCAAGAATGCGTAGAACGTCTTGAGCGTGGCGGCCTGCCGCGCGACGCTCGCCCGCGCGAGCCCCCGCTTGCCCAATGCCGCGAAATAGTCGCCGAGGTCGCGGACGCCGAGCCGCGCCGGATTTCGGCCCGCCAGCCAGTCGGTGAAGTCGCGCAGGTCGCGGCGGTAGGCGGCCTGCGTGTTGTCGGCAAGCGCCCGCTCGTGTTTGACGTAATCCAGGAAGCGCTGCACGAACTCGGGCGCGGAGGCCGGCCCGAGGCGGGGCGCCTCGCCGGGGTCGACGACGATTCGCCGCGTGCGTGGCCGCTTGACGGCCGGCGGCTCGACGGGGCGATCAGGCTTGCGTGGGCGGTGCGGCATGAATGACTGAATGTCAGGCCACCTTGCCTGCCTCCGCTATTTGCAGACACCGGCTCGGTGGCGGCAAAAGTCTCGTCGCGTGGGCCGCGGCGGCCCAAAGCTCCTCGAGCTTTCGCCGACCACCTCACCTACCTCTTCTGGTAATGCAATCGTCGGTCACTCTTTGAGTGATTCGCTTTATGCATCGTAGCCGAGGTTCGGGGCCAGCCAGCGCTCGACGTCGGCGACCGGCATGCCCTTCCTTGCGGCATACGACTCTACCTGCTCGCGCGTGATCCGGTCGACGGCGAAATACCGGCTTTCCGGATGGGCGAAGTAGAGGCCGCTGACG
>JBIIOM010000299.1:0-3010 GCA_044336925.1 Pirellulales bacterium | reverse complement strand
GCGGAAGGTGGCCGCGTCGAACGCGTCGGTGCTGCTCGTCGGCGAGACCGGCACCGGCAAGGAGCTCATCGCCAAGGCGATCCACGAGCTTTCGCCCCGCGGCACCGGCCCCTTCGTGCGGGTCAACTGCGGAGCGCTCTCCGAGAGCCTGCTCGAAAGCGAACTCTTCGGCCACGTCCGCGGTTCGTTCACCGGGGCCGTCGCCAACCGCGCCGGCCGCTTCGAGGCCGCCCACACCGGCACGATTTTTCTCGACGAGATCAATTCGACGACGCAGAAACTCCAGGTGAAGCTCCTCCGCGTGCTGCAGGAGCGGGAGTTCGAACGGGTGGGCGACACCGAGACGATTCGCGTCGACACGCGGGTGATCGCGGCGAGCAATCGCGAACTGCTCGACGAGGTGGCGAAGGAACACTTCCGCGAGGATCTCTACTATCGCCTCAACGTCATCCCGATCTACCTGCCGCCACTGCGGGCCCGTCGCGAAGACATCCCGCAACTCGTGAGCCACTTCCTCGAGCTCTACAACGAGGCCAACGACCGCTATGTCGTCCATATCCGCAAGGAGGCGATGGAGGCGCTTGCCCGATACCACTGGCCGGGCAACGTGCGCGAGTTGCAAAATGTCGTCGAGCGGTGCGTGGTGATGGCGCCCGGCGACGAGATCACGCTCGACCTCCTGCCGCCGGCGATGCGCGGCGACCGGCCGGCCGTGTCGGTCCCCGGCCGCGGCGGCGACCTCGACAGCCTCGCGCGGGAGCTCGTGGAGCAGGGCATGACGACGGCCGCCCCGGACGACGAAAATCTCTTCGACCGGATCGTGAGCCGCGTCGAGCGTGAGCTCATCTCGCAGATGCTCGCCGCCTGCGACGGGGTGCAATTGAAAGCAGCCGCCCGCCTCGGCATCAACCGCAACACGCTCCGCAAAAAACTCCTCGAGCACGGCCTCGAAGAGTAGCCTGCCCCGGTAGGGTAGGCTTCAGCCTGCCTCGGTAGGGTAGGCTTCAGCCTGCCTCGGTAGGGTAGGCTTCAGCCTGCCCCCAAGCCCGCTTCAGCCTGCCCCCAAGCCCGCTTCAGCCTGTCGTGGGCTCTTCACACCACGGAAGCCCGACGCGCGAGCGAGGAGAGGCAGGGCGTTTCTCGCGGGGCGGGTGGGAGCGACGCTCGTGGGAGTAGCGGGCGAATGGACCTTGCTCGCGCTGCGGGCTTCCGTGAATGCCTACTCCGTCATCTCGCGGGCATGGTAGCTCGACCGCACGAGCGGCCCGGAGGCCACCTTTTTGAATCCCATGCCGCGGGCGATCGCGCCCAGTTCGTCGAATTCCTCCGGTGGCACATAGCGCTCGACCGGCAGCGAGTCGAGCGTGGGCTGGAGATACTGTCCAAGCGTCAGGAAATCGACGTCATGCTCGAGCAGATCGGCGAAGACATCGAGCAGTTCGTCCCGCGTCTCGCCGAGGCCGAGCATCAGGCCGCTCTTCGTCTTCACGCCGGAAAAGCACTTCTTCGCGTCGGCGAGCAGCTGTAGCGTCCAGGGATAGACGCTCTTGCGGCCACGGACGGTGCGGTAGAGCCGCGGCACCGTCTCGGTGTTGTGGTTGAAGACGTCGGGCTTCGACTCCATGAGCCGTTCGAGGGCGCCTTCCTTGCCGATAAAATCGGGCACGAGCACCTCGATCGCCGCGCCCGTGGCGGCCCGCACCGCTTCGACCGTCCGCCGGAAGTGATCGGCACCGCCGTCGGGCAGATCGTCGCGGGTCACGCTCGTGATCACGACATGCTTGAGCCCGAGCCGCTTGGCCGCCTCGGCCACCCGCTCCGGTTCGTCGTGCTCGAGTTCTTCGGTCTTGCCCTTCGGTACGGAGCAGAATCCACAGGGCCGAGTGCAGACGTTGCCGAGGATCATGAACGTGGCGGTCCGCGACGACCAGCATTCGAGCCGGTTCGGGCATTTTGCCGACGAGCAGACGGTCTCGAGGCCGAGCTCGGCGATCAGGTGGGCCGTCTCGGCGTGGCCGCCACCGGGCGCGAGGTTTTGCCGCAGCCAGGGGGGCAGCCGGCGGGATTGCGGCGGCACGGCAGCCGCGGCCGGCGCGCTTGAATCGATGATCGGCAGGGAGAGGAGCGGCGAACCGGCACTGCTATCCGACACGGCTGGCGAACTCCGGGTGGCTGGGGCCGGCGCCGCGGAGGGGCACCGGAAACCCCGACTGGATGTGTGACTGCGGAAAACCGAAGGCGTCGACAAAATGCTGCACGAGCGCCGACCGCGCGTCCTGCAGGCGAACCTTCCGCTGCACGTCGGCCTCGATCGAGCTCATCGTCGCCCCCATGGTACGCGATCCCGGGCCGGCGGCGACCGGTACCGTCCGCACGCGGTGAAAAAGCTCGACCGCCGGCTGCACGTTCAAAAATCCGCCGTGCCAGACGACGCCGCGGCGGACGGCCACGCCCACCGCAGCGAGGAGCCCCGTGCGGCCGAAGATCCCATGCGCCCGCGAATCCCGCGCGGCGCCGCATCGCACCCCACGCACAGCCCCCTCGAGCGCGGACTCGAAGCGTTCGAGATACGCCCCGACGTCATGGGCCCCAAGGCCGAGGTCCTCGAGCTTCGCGAACAGCGCGATGCCCACCTGCCCCGGTCCGTGCAGCACCGCGCCGCCGCCGCGGCCGACGAACCGGATCGCAAGCTGCCGCGACCGCAGTTCGTCGTCGGTGAGATCGACGTCGGTCCGCGAGCCGAGCCGGCCGATCGTGATCACGGGCTCGAGTTCATAGAGCACGAGCGTGGGCGATCGCCCGCCGGGTTCGGCCACCTCGTAAGCCAGCCGCTCGGCCATCGCCCAATAGGCATCGATGTCGATCGGCCCCGCGAGCCAGACGGAAAGCGGCCGCCGCGGATGATTTCGAGTCGCGCTCATGCATCGAGTCTACCACCACGCGAGCGAGCACCGCATATGTGCTTCCGCGACGTGGCTCGATGCCTTACTGGGATTTCCGTTCAGCGTCA
>JBIIOM010000298.1:0-3024 GCA_044336925.1 Pirellulales bacterium | reverse complement strand
CGGCATCGCGGTAGATGCTCTGCGCTCCCGTCACGCTCTCGAGCGACAGGCCGAACGTGTAGACCGGGATTAGGCGATTCGAATGGTTCGACCAGGCGGCATAGACGCCCGGCCGATCGCCCCAGTGGCCCCATTCGGCCTGCCCTGCACGCTCGGCCGCCGCCTGCATCTCGCGGGTGCGGTCGGTCGCCGACGGGTGCGTGGGGCGGTTGCGCCCTGGCCGCGCAACGAGGGCCACAGCGAGCCCGCAGCACAACACCAGCGCGAATCGGGACCAGCCGCGTTGCCAATCGGCGAGACGGTTCATGCCGCGCGTGCGATCTACGCCGGCAGATCGTCCCACATCGGGCACCAGAGCGGCGTCCGGGGGAAGAGCTGCGCGGCGAGCTTCTGGGCCACCTGGGTCGAGGCTTCGAGCCGTCCCGCGGCCGCGGCCTCGTGCGGATCGCACTGGCCAAGGAACAGGCGGGCGAGCTCGTCGGCGGAAAGCCGCAGGTAGCTGCGGCCCACGCGGCCGGCATGCACGGTCGCCTTGCCGTCGGCCACGATCACCGAGCCGCGGAAGTTTGGCGCGTCGAGGCCGAGCTCCACCGTTTCGCGAATGCCCGCCTCGGCGACCCTGGCGGCCACCGATGGCGCGACCGCCTCGAGCACGTCGAGCGGACGGAAGACCTTGGCGACGATCATCCGATCGCCGGCGTTCACCTGCCCGACGACCGAGGCGTCGATGCCGGCGACGGCCGCATGCAGCGGATCGGCCGCGCCCGACTCATAGATGATCTCCTGGCGATCGTTCTCGACCGCCTCGCCGCAGACGCGGGCGAGAATCTCCCGTTCCAAGCCCGGAAACTCCGGATCGGCCATGAGCTCGAGCACGCGGTTGCCCGACTGGATCGCATAGCCCACGATCCGCGCGGTGGTCTCGTGGAGGTCGTAGCGATCCTGGCCCATCAGCGCGACGATGAGCGAATCAAACGCGCCGCGGCTGACGAGCCAGCGCGAATAGGCTTCGCTGCGGTCGAGCGGGCCGATGAACCGGGAGGCGTTTTGCTTGTAGATCCGCAGGATGGCGGGCAGCTCCACGTGCCGCCACTGGCGCATCGTGACCGGCTCGCCCATCCACTGCGGGCCGTCGAGCAGCCGCGCGAGAATCTCGGTGGGGCGGCCCGGCGTGGCGCAATCGCGGCCCAGCACCGACCAGCCGAGTTCGTGGAAGGAGGGCGCGATCCGCGTCCGCGAGAAGCCGATCGCGGCGCCGATCTGGCGCATGCGGTCTTCGGCGGCGCGCACGAGACGCTGGCCGTGGCCGGCCCCGCGGCACTCGGGCAGGACGGCGACCCGGTCGATCACCGCCGCGGCGATCGGCACGCCGCTCACGAGCACCACCCGCGGCTGCACCTCGACATGCCCCACGATTCGGCCGGCAAGCCGGGCGACGAGCCGGTTGGCCGCGTCATGATCGGGATGATCGACCGCCGCATGAAATTCCGCCTTGGAGGGGCCTGCGGGCAGTCCGGAAAGCAGTTGCAGGATCTCGTTTTGGTCGCCGGCCCGGGCCGGGGCGATGTGGCATTCCTCGAGCATCCAGGAGGGGGGCTTGAGGGGCAGCGTCGGGTGCTGCGGCAGGTGGTGGATCGCGGGCCGCTTCTTGAGCGGACGGCGGCTCACGACGGTGCCGGCCGGACGGATTTCGACGGCGTGTACCTCTTTGACGGCGGCCTTCTTCCTGGCCTTGGCCGGGCGGACGGCGACGGCGACCATCTGTCCCGACGATTGCTTCGAGGGCTTCGCCAGCTTCGCGGCCGGGCGGGCCGACTTGCCGGCCGCTCGCACCTCGGGCCGCGGTGCCGACCGTTGTGGTGATCGGCGTGGTGAACGTTGCTGCGAACGATCTGCCCGATGCATGAGGTCTCCTTTCCCTGGAGCGACTGAAACACAGTCCGTTGGGCGTCAAGATATGCCGATTCTCAGTCGGTTTCCAGTAGCAGGAAAGTTTTGAGCGCCTTTTCCGGGAAAAAACACCAGGGAAACTCGCGCGATTCGAGAATCTTTCGCGCCTTCATCGCCGTGGCCAGCGGGCCCACTCGTGTGAGCAAGTCGTCGCGCAACCGCTGTGTGTAAAACTGCATTCGATCGTTTGCGGCACGAATTTCCCGGCAGCGCCGGCGAGCGAGAGTGGCCGTCGGGTAGGTCTCGATCCAGCGCAACTTCTGCTGGATGAGCTCGCGGGCATCTTCCGGCTGTTCACCGATTGGCTGCAGGTGGCGCTCCGGATGAAATTCGAGATCGCGAAGCTCGCGGTGCAAGGCAGCCAGGTTGGCGGCGGGATCGTCGCCGGCCGCCTCGGGGAAGTGCCGGTCGATCGGCAGCCGCAACGTGCCCGACACGACCGCATGCCGCGGCGGATCGCAGCCGGTGAGCCGCCGCACGATCGCGTCGGTGATCTGGTCATAGGCCGACCCGCCGATGCCGTGCACGAAGACGTCGGCCACGAGCAGCCGCGCCACCATCGTCGTGACGATCGCCCGCGGCCGCAGCCGCAGCGAGTGTTCCTCCATCCGCTGCAGCGCGTCGACCCATTTCGACGGGGATGTCTCGGGGGAGATCGGCAGCTCCACCCGGAGCGTCTCCATGTCGGAGAGCGTGAGCATGCCGGCGGTGTCGGTGTTGGCAAACACGCGGCGGCGCCGGCGGTCTTCGCGCGACCAGATCCACCACGGCACCTCGAACCACGGGCCCTCCGCGGTGTTGTCGATCCGCACGGCGAGCTCGGGCATCGGCCGCCCACGGCCGCGCACCTTGTAGGTGCGGCGGTAGGCGGCGAGCGATTCGTTGTAGGCTTCATGAAACTGTCGGCCGTGCGCGAGCAGCCATCCCATGAACACCATGACGGTCGGCAGTCGCATCACCTCGCTCACCGGCAGCTCGAGCGTCTCCCAGCCGAAGCGTTCCTCGAGCGCATGCCGCGCCTGTGCCAGCGCGAGCCCGAGCCGCGGACACTCCGCCGACCGTTCGACGGCCAAT
>JBIIOM010000297.1:0-3044 GCA_044336925.1 Pirellulales bacterium | reverse complement strand
AACGGCGAGGTCGACTACGCCCGCCTCCGGGAGCAGGTCGATTTCCAGGCGCAGTCGGGCGTGACCTGCATCTGCCCGGTGGGCACGACCGGCGAATCCCCCACGCTCACGCACGAGGAACACGAGCGGGTGATCTCGGAGAGCATCTCCGCCGCGTCCGGCCGGCTGCTCGTGATGCCAGGCACCGGCAGCAACTCGACCGCCGAGGCGATCCGCCTCACGAAGCACGCCGCCAAGGCCGGCGCCGATGCCGCCCTCGTCGTCGGTCCCTACTACAACCGGCCCACGCAAGAGGGCATCTACGCGCACTTCAAGGCGATCGCCGAGAGCGTCGACATCCCGATCTGCGTCTACAACATCCCCACGCGGACCGGCCGCAACATCGAGCCGGAGACGATCCTGCGGCTCGCCGAGATTCCGGGCATCGCGATGGTGAAGGAGGCGACCGGTTCGATGGACCAGGCCTCGCAGATCCTCGCCGCCACCGACCTCACCGTGCTCTCGGGCGACGACAGCATGACGTTGCCCCTCCTGGCGATCGGCGGCCGCGGCGTGATCTCCGTCGTCGGCAACCTCGTGCCGGCCGACATGAAGGCGCTGATCGACGCCTTCGACGCGGGCAACCTCGCCGAGGCCCAGGCCCTGCACTACCGGCTCTTCACGCTCTGCCGCGACCTGCTGGGCCTCGCGAGCAATCCGATTCCGATCAAGGCCGCGATGGCGATGATGGGCCGTGACACCGGCGAGGTGCGCCTCCCGTTGGTCAATCTGGAAAAGCCGCTCGCCGACAAGCTCCGCGGCGTGCTCCGGGAATACGGACTCCAGCCCGCCCTGGTAGGGTAGGCTTCAGCCTGCCCCCATTCGGCTTCAGCCTGCCCCCATTCGGCTTCAGCCTGCCCCCAATAGGCTTCAGCCTGCCCCCAATCGGCTTCAGCCTGTCCTACTCGGTCACTCGCAGCACCGCACCCTGCGAATCGTAGCGGGCGATGATCAATTCATACTGTTTCGACAGCCCGAGCGAGTCGAGCTTTTCGACGAGCTCGCCCGCCGCGTCGAGCGACTCGCAGCAGGCCATCACGGCGGGGCCCCAACTGCTCTGGGCCGCGCCCGCCACGCCGAGCTCGCGCAACAGTTCGATGAGCTGCTCCGTCGAGGCGGCGTGCGGTAGCTTCGCCGATGCCTGCTCGAACGGCTTGCCGGCCAGCCGGCCATAGCGATAGACGGCCTCGGAAAATGCCGCGAAGTCGGCCTCGACCGCCGCGGGCAAAAGATCCATGAGCGCGAGCCGGGCGAGCTCCGCCGAAATTTCCTGTGGCACCGGAGGCAGCGCCGCAAATGCCGCCTTCTCGGGCTCGCCGTGCAGGCCGATCGAATCGCGTTGCACGATGACCAGGCACCGCCAGGCCGACGGCAGCCGCACGCGAGCCACCATCGGCGAAAAGGACCGCTCCCCCGGCGGATCGCCCCCGGCAGAAACGTGGCGGCCCGCCTCGACGATCAGCCCGCCGCGGCTGAAGCCGTAGACACCCACGCACGAACGCCGGCCACGCCCCACGGCCTTCGCCAATTCGAGCACGTCGGGCGTGTCGAAGAGCCACTCGTCGTCGGTGGGATGAACCTCGAATTCATGGGTGGCTTCGTCGGTGCGCTCGTGAAAGAGATGCCGCATGCCGGCGGCCACCGCGAGGGCCAGCTGCGTGCCGCTGCCGAGGCCCACGTGAGACCGCGGCGTCGCGAGCACCTCGATCTCGCAGGCCGACTGCGGCGGCAGGCTCCACGACTGCATGCAAGCCTGCGCGAATTCGAGCGTGCGCTCGGCGAGCGGGCCGCGGGCCTTGAAGGCGTCGCTCCGACGCAGCCGCACGTGCACGGCCGGCCGATCCACCATCACCCCGACGCCGCCGAACGACCGCATCGCGGGCGTGCCGAACGAGAGCATGCCCAGGTGCATCCGCGCCGGCGCCCGCACCTCGACCGCGGTCGGCTTCCAGTTCGACGTGTCACGTTCGGCTGCCATGTGCGTGCGCTTTGAAAAACAAGTTCGAACGAGCTTGCCACGGAAGCCCGACGCGCGAGCGAGGAGAGTCGAGGTCGAGCAGGATAACGGGGCCGATTGTCCTTGCTTGCGCTGCGGGCTTTCGTGAGTCGATTTTTTCATTCTCGACGAGCAGCAGTAGACAATCGTTCGCCGCGATGGGAAAGGGGTGTCACGTAGACCGCTTCGTCAAAGTAGACCGCTTCGTCCCGAAGCGGATCCCGATCCGCTTGCGGAGCAAGCGGTCTACCTTCCCGATCCGCTTGCGGAGCAAGCGGTCTACCTTCCCGATCCGCTTGCGGAGCAAGCGGTCTACGTGCGTGCCTCGAGCAGTCGAAAGGCCTCGTGCTCCCGCTCGCCGCCGGTCTTCTCCACGAGCACCCGCAGGTCGCGGAGCTGCCGCGCCACCTCTTCCGCCCCGAGCAGGTGGAGCCGCGTGACGAGGATCGCCCCCTCCACGACCGCATGCCGCCCCCGGTTGAACCCCACGAACGGCCGCCCCTCGTGCACCTTCACCACCCGCGCCTCGAGCCGCCCCCGCTCCCGCGACCGGTCGGCCGACTCCACGCGAAACTCATACGCCCGGCACATCTCCTCGAGCACCCAGCCCCGCACCGCCGTGGCGGGCCGGCAGGCCGGCAACGCGCCGAGCGAACCCGTCACGAGCCGGGCGATGAGCAGGCAATCGTCGGTGAGATGAAACACCCCTTCCGGCAGCCGCGCGAGATTGGCCGCCGTCTGGCTCGTCTCGAACGGCTTGAGCACCAGCGACTCGATCGCCCCGCCCAGGCAGGCGGCCTCCGCCACCTCCGGCCCCATCGCCGCCAGGTGCACACTACCGGATGCATCGCAGGTGGCGACGACGCCTTCGAGGATCATGGAACCGGCGGGCATGTTGAGTCTCGAAAAACGAGGTTGATCGCGGCTGCCACGGAAGCCCGACGCGCGAGCGAGGGGTGTTGGGGTGGATTCGGGAATCGGGGCCGGCGATTTCTCGTCTACAATAGCG
>JBIIOM010000083.1:0-10522 GCA_044336925.1 Pirellulales bacterium | reverse complement strand
CAGCGCCTTGTCGAGCGCGCTGCCGACATTCTTCGCCTCAGGCAGCTTGGCGGATTTCTTGGTTGCGGTGGCGGTGGCCATGAGATTGCCCCTGGAAAATTGATCGTGGAAGAACCGAAGTTGTACGACTCCCCGGAAACACCCGCAAGAAGTCGCCCGCGATGCCCGCGACGGATTCCGCCGAACCGGGCGAAAGAATTCCGTCGCGCGGGCGGAGGCCGGTCCAGAAAGGCACGCGGCCGATGAAGACAGGCACGGAGGCCTGTCGTACTAGATTCAGACAGGCTGAAGCCTGTCCTACTTGGACTTCGAGGAGCGAGAGACGGTCTTCAGTGCCTCGAGCGCCAGCTTCCGAGCCTCGGCATGATCGACGATCGGCTCGGGGTAGTCCTTCGCGTCCATGCCGGCCCACGTGGCCACATACGCGCCGTCGGGATCGAATTTCGCGGCCTGGCTCGTCGGGTTGAAGATGCGGAAATACGGGGCGGCATCGGCGCCGCAGCCGGCGGCCCACTGCCAGCCGAGGGTGTTGGCGGCGAGATCGGCATCGACCAGCGTGTCCCAAAACCACTTCGCTCCCTCGAGCCACGAGACCCGCAGGTCTTTCACGAGGAAGCTGGCCACGATCATCCGCACGCGGTTGTGCATCCAGCCGGTCGCCCAGAGCTGACGCATGCCGGCATCCACGATCGGGAAGCCGGTGCGGCCGCGCTGCCAGGCCCGCAGGCCGACCGGGTCGTTGGCCCAGGGAAAGCGGGCGTAGTCGGCGCGAAGCGGCGCGTCGCTCGTGTGGGGAAAGTGAAAGAGCAGATGATTGGCAAACTCGCGCCAGCCGAGCTCGCGGAGATAGACCTCCGGGCTGCCGGCGATCTTCGCCGCCGGCTTGCCGCCAACCTGCTCGCGCACGGCATGCCAGAGCCGTCGCGGCGAAAGCTCGCCGTAATGGAGGTGGGGCGAGAGGGCGCTCGTGCCGTCGTGATCGGGGCGGTCGCGGCCGCTGCCATATGAGGAGAGCCCCTTCTCGAGGAACCGGCCCATCCGCTTCGCGGCCCCGGCCTCGCCAGGCGTCCACATCGTGCCAAACCCGGCCGACCAATCGATCTTCGGCAGGAGGCCGAGCGATTCGATCGCGACGCTCTTGGGCCGCTTCGCCACGGTCGAGAGCTTGCGCGGCGCCGCCTCGGGCTCGGCCGGCTCTTCCCGCGCGAGGAGCGATCGCCAGAAGGGGGTGAAGACCTGGTAGGGCCGGCCCTCCTTCGTGGCCACGTGCATCGGCTCGAAGAGGAGCGACCCGTTGAAGCTTTCCGCCACGAGGCCGTCGGCGGCGAGCGCCTTCTTGATGCCGGTGTCGCGCTTGACCACCGCCGGCTCGTAGCGACGGTTCCAGGCCACGTGGGTCGCGGAAACTTCCTTGGCGAGCGACCGGAGCGTCTCGAGCGAGCCGCCGCGGCGGATCACGAGCGGCGCCCCGGCCTTCTCGAAGGCGGCCGCGAGTCGCTCGAGCGAATGGTGCAGCCACCACCGCGAGGCCGCGCCGGGCTCCCAGGGGGCTTCCTCGTCAGGCGCCCAGATGAAGACCGGCACCACCGTTCCACGGGCCGCGGCCGCCAGAAGCGCGGGATTGTCGTCGAGCCGCAGGTCGTGGCGAAGCCAGACGATCGTGGTGTGGCCCATGTGATCTCCGGCCCGCTACTTCTTGCTGAATTCCATCGTCAGCTTGTTGACCTTCTCGACGAGCATTTTCTGAGTGTCTGGCTCGCTCGCCTTGTTGGCCGACTTGTCGGCCTCCTTCAAGAGCGACAGGGCCTTCTTCACGTCGCCGTTGGCCTCGGTGGCGATCGCGATCGCGATCAGCGCGAAGGCCTTGCCGTCGGCCCGCTCGACGCTCTTCGCCGCCTTGGCCGCTTCCTCGAGCAGCTCCTTCGCCTCGTCCTTCGCGCCGGTTTGCGCCTTCACGTTGGCGGCAGCCGCCAAAGCCTCGGCCTTGGCGCGGGGCTGCTCGAGCCCCTTGGCGGCCTCCACGAGGGCATTGACCATCGCGCCGGCCTCCTTGGCGAGTCCGCTCCGGGTATACCCCAGCGCCACGGCCGCGAGCGCATCGGCGCGAAACCGCTCGTCGGCGGCGCCGGCCACTTCGTTTGCCTTCGCGAGGAGTTCCTTCGCCTTCGCGCTGTCACCAATGCCCTTCGCCTTGTCGCCGTAGATGCCCCCCGCTTCGGCGAGCACCTGTGTCTTGCGGACCGTGTCTTCGATCGTGTTGACGTAGTCGTCAGCGGTGGCCACTTCAACCGCTTTGCGGGCCTGCTTCTTGTCGCCGACGAGAGCGAGCCTGTCGGCCACTTCGACCATGCGCGGTGCCAACTGGTTGGCCTCGCCCACCGGCTTTCCGTCCTTGTCAACGAGTGCGTCGAGGGCCTGGTTGGCCGAGGCCTTCGCGCCGGTCTTGTCGCCCGAGCCGAATTGCTGCGCGGCGATCTTCAGATAGGCGGCCGCCTTGCGATCGGGGGAAGACTCCTTCTCCGCCTTCTCCTTGAGCTGGGCGATCGTGAGCCCCTTCTTGCCCTTCTTCTTCGTGCCACAGCCGGCGGCTGGGAGCAGGATCACCAGCGCCAGGGCGCAGACCACCAGAAAACGGTTGCAGCCATCCACACGCATCGCCGGCACTCCCCAGAAAATAGTTGCGGTTCAAAAAGATCTACGAACGCCCGCAGCGCGAGCAAGGTTTAAACACGATCCACACCCACTCTCCTCGCCCGCGCGTCGGGCTTCCGAAGCATCTAAAGATTAAAACTTGAGTCGTGCGCGCGAAAGCCTCGCGTGGGTTTCGGCCATCAGGTCGTCTTCGACCGACTCGTCTTCCGCCTCGTAGGTGGCCGAGAAGCGGAGGTAGGCGCCGCAGTCGTCCCACGGCACGGTCGATATGGAGAGATCGTGGATCAGGAACTGGCTCGCATCCTGCGCCGTCGCGAAGACGCGGTCGCCGGCCCCCTTCGGGCTCTTCGTATAGAGGAAGTAGGTGCCGCCGGGCATCTCGCAGTCGAAGCCCACCGCGCGGAGCACGCCGACGAGCTTCTCGAGGCGGCGGCGATACTTCTCGCACACCCGCTTCGGGATCTCGGGATCGCCGAGCGCCGCGGCCCCCGCCTTCTGGATCGCCATGAACTGGCCGGAGTCGCAGTTGTCTTTCACGTCGGCGAAGGCCCGCACAATTCTTTCGTGGCCACACACCCAGCCGAGCCGCCAGCCGATCATGTGGAAGCCCTTCGACATCGAGTGGACCTCGACCCCCACCTCCTTCGCGCCGTCGATCGAAAGGAAGGAGAGCGGCTGGTCGTCGTAGGAGAGCATGATGTGGGCCGCGTCCTGCACCACGATGACGCGGTGCTTGTGGGCCCAGTCCACCACCTTCTCGTAGAAGCCGCGGGTGGCCGTCTTGCCGGTGGGGCTGTTGGGGTAGCAGAGCACGAGCAGCTTCGTCTTCGCGAGCACTTCGGCCGGGATGCCATCGAGATCGGGAAGGAAATCGTTCTCGGGCACGAGCGGCAGCTTGTGGACATGGCCTCCAAACCACCGCGTGGCCGTGCCGGCGACCGGATAGCCGGGCACGGTCATGAGCGTGACGTCGCCGGGGTTGATGAAGGCGGCCGGCAGCATCGCGTAGGCCGTCTTCGAGCCGATGCAGTGATTCACCTCGGTGACGGGATCGAGCGCGACGCCGAACTCCCGCTGCATGAACTTCGCCACCGCCTCCTTATAGATGGCGATGCCGTTGTCGGCGTAGCCGCGGTTTTCGGGGCGGTCGATCTCCCGCCGCATCACGGCCCGCACGCTCTCCGGCGCCATCTCGTCGTTCTCGCCGATCCCGAAATCGAGCATGCGGCGCTCGGGATGGTCGGCCATCGCCTTCCGCTTGGCCCGCTTGATCAGCTCGAACTTGTAGATCTCGTTGCCCTTGCCGTAGTTGGCGCCGCCGATGCGGTCGGCGAAGCGGTCTTGGAACCAGGGATCTGTCGGCTGTGGGGCGGTTGCGGGGGCGGTGGTGGTGGCCATGCGGGGGATGAAGGTCGGCGCGAGCCGCCCCTTCGTGGGAGGGGTTGGGGGGTGGAGTGCCCGGCTGGGCATGACCCGCAACGATAGCGGTTTCTCCGGGCGTTTCCAAGCATTTGATTCGGCGCCGCCGCCGTGGTGGAGTGGATTTCACAGGAGCCGCAGCCATGTTTCCCGCCCCGCAACAATTCGGCGTGTTTGGTCCCTACGACGGCGACTTCGATCCCTTCGACGACGACGAAGATGCCGTCGTCTTGATCACGTTCGGCTGAGGCCGCCCGCAGGGATGATCGGCACGGCGGGATTCAGCGGCCGTGCACGAGAAAGTCGGTGTAGCCTTTCGCCCCGGTCGGCGAATACCAGTCGGCCATCTCGGCCGGCGCGGCGAGTGGCCAGCCGTGGCGGAACCGCTCGACGAGATCCGGGTTGCTGATGAATGGGCGGCCGAAGCCGACACAGGCAGGCTGCCACCGTGAAAGTCGCTGTGCGACGCGCGGCCCATGTGCCAGAGCTGCAGGAAGATTCGACCGCCCGCGGCGTGCACGGCCGACGTCACGCATCTCCATCCCTCTTCCATCGCGGTCGTATACACGCCGGGCGATTCGAGCCAGCCATTGGCCTGCTCGGAGACCGTGGTGGCCTCGGCGATGATCAGCCCCGCGCTGGCCCGCTGCACGTAATACTCCGCCATGAGCGGGTTCGGAATCCGCTCCTTGCCCGCACGGCTGCGGGTGAGCGGCGCCATCACGACCCGATTGGGGAGCGTGAGGTCACCGAGCTGGAATGGTTGCAGCAACTTCATGGATAAACTCCTTTTTACAGCAAGCCCTCGCTCCTGAGCCGGGCCTCGACCACGTCGGCCATTTCGCGAGCCTGGTCTTCGAGCTCCTCGAGTTCGTCCTCGTCGCCGTTGTCGGCGGCCCGACGGGCGAGGGAGAGGAGATAGTTCGCCTCGTTTCGCCAGGCCTTGAGCCAGTCGGGCCGCGTGGAGACGGGCCGGTAGATCAGCCCCTCGAGACGGTCGAATTCCTGGTTTGAGAGGCTCATGGTGGGTCGGCGACTGGAGGCGATCGCGTGGCGCGACCCTGTGTATATATCCTCGCGCCGCCAGCGCCGTCGACGCTTGAAGCAGGAAAAAAGGCGGCGGGGAACTTGCGTCCCCCGCCGCCCCACAAACTCCTCGACTGCCGGTCAGCCGCTACTTGCCGCAGCAGCCGGAACCGCAGCACTCCTCCCGCTCGGCCTTCGCGCCGGCGGTCGGGCACTCGTCGACACAGCACGCGCAGGTGCACTGTGCACACTTGCAGGTGCCGGTCTCACAGCAGCCGCAGCAATCGCACTGCGGGCAGCCGGCATTCGCGCCGTCTTCGATGGCGGCCACGAAGGGCACGAGGCCCAGCGTCGCCCAGAGAAAGAAACTGTTCATGGGAAAATCCTCTTTGCATGATGAAACTGAATCGTTCACTCCGCGTCACGACGTGTGAACGCGGGAAAGCCATGGCAGAAAACGCCGTGGCCGATTCAATTCCGCCAGACGCCGAAGAGGATCCGCGGTGGGCGGATCGGCATGGCGAGCGACGCCGCCAGATATTCCCGGCTGACGCCGAGCGCGTGCGGCGCGTCTTGCTGGGCAGCCGGCAGCCAGACCGCCAAACTGTCATCGGCAGCCGCCGTGACGGAGCCACGCGAGAGCGAGAGCGGCTGCTCGTGCCGGGCATTCAACTGGCAGTGGCAGGGCTCTTCATCGCTCTCGGCCTGCCGGAGGCCGGCCGCCGCGCAAAGCGGGCAACCTGCGGCAAGTTCATCGGCTCTGAGAACGCAGCATGGCTGGTCGCAGGCCTGGCAAAAGACCTTCGGCGTGGCCTGAGCAATCACTGCCGCACAGGCCGCACAGGCCCACACGAGTTGTTTGAGGCTGTTTCTCACCGCTGCAACTCCTCGATTCCAATTCTACCGGGCCTGGGGCATGATGGATCGCTTCCGCTGTTTCCAGCCCTTTTTCGCCACGAGACACCGTATGGCCACCGTCACTCCGGGCCGCTACCGCCACTACAAAGGCAACGACTACACCGTGCTCGGCGTCGCCCGCCACAGCGAGACGCTCGAGGAGCTCGTCGTCTACCGAGCGGAATATGGCGAGCGGGGCCTGTGGGTGCGGCCGGCGGCGATGTTTGCCGAGACGGTCGAGGTGGCCGGCCAAACCGTGCCGCGATTCCGCCTGCTGGACGAGTGACGCGGTACGGACTGACGTCAGGCGGACCGAGCCTGCCCCTGCGCTAGCGCCATCGCCAGAGGGCATGTTGCCACAACTGGTTCACCTCGCCGGTAGCGCCACAGCAGTTCTTTGGAACGCTGGGCGAGCATCCGGCGCACTTCCCGGCGCTTCCCCTTCACGCGGGGGATTTTCATGGAATCATACGCCGTCGTCTGGTGGCGCATCCACGCGATCACCGCGGCCTCGGCCCGGCGCTCAATCGGGATTCTCTGGGTGCGGGCCACGGTGCCGCTGCCGACGGGCGTGGCGTGCGCCGCGACGACTCTGGCAAGGCTCTGCGACAACATTGCGTGCCGCTCATGAAACGCCAGAAACACCACGACAGCCGCCTGGAAGTCTTCGACGTACTCCACCTGCTTGGCGTCCCGACGTTTCGAATCAGCCTCGCGGCGCCGTGAATACTCGTCGGTGGATCGCTCGGCGGCCAAGTCTTTCTGTATCTGGTCGATCGTTGCCTGAGGTGCCCAAACGCCTCGCGAGAAGACTTTCCGGCCGACTTTCTCTTGGACCGGCCAAAACTCACCGGCGGCTTTCACGCGGCGAGTCAGCGCAGCGTCACCCGGCGGCAGCAGCACCCAGCCGGCTGGCACGGCGAGTGTCTGGCCAGACTGGGTTCGGACGGTGTTGGGGGTGGGGCCGGGCAAAAATGTCTGTGTCGACATGCTGATCGTGGGGTTCGTTGGCCTGCGGAACTTCGCTCTTTATCGGAAATCCACAGCGTTCTTTCTGAAAAAGAGTCCTGACACCTTTTTCAGCCGAGGACGTGGCGGGCCTCGGTGAGCAGGGGCGAATGTCCGAGGTAGCGTTCGGCCATCTCGCGCTTGCCGCGGGCGAGAAGCGTCGCGTAGACGTGCAGTTCGAAGTGCAGCCGCAGCTGCCGCGCCGCATCCGCCTCGCCGAGTGCGTGCAACACGTGCACGAGTGCCTCGGCCGTTGACACGTGCGACGGCTGGGGCTGGTCGCGGAGCCAGTAGCGGCTCGGTTCCGCGGCGCTCTCCGGCAGCCGCACGCACCGGCCGAGCCCTTCGACCGAGCGCAGCATTTCGCCCGCCTGCCGCCAGGTGCCGTCGAGCATCAGGATCTGGATCCGATTGCAGTTGGGATTGTCTTCCGGCGCAGAGGCCGCAGGCAGCGGCTCGCCACCCGGGTGGAGAATCCAGAGTTCGCGGTCGGCCGCGAGGGCGTCGGCCCGGAGCCCCGTCGCGGGAAAATGGCGGCTCACTCGTTCGTAGACATGACACGCCGCGTTTGTCACGGCCCGGGCGATGAGGTTGCCGGTGCTCGACGGCTTCCGCTGTTCGTGCTTGTGGATGAGCACGTGCACCGCCAGCCGCGTCTCCACCGGCGGCAAGGCATCGCACACGCAGAGCCGCGGCGGCAGACTGCAGCGTGGGCAGCGGGCGGCACCGGCGAGTACGACACTTCGTCCCATGGTTTAGTCGTGTTATAGCCAGCGCTGAAAAAGGTGTCAGGACTCTTTTCCGTTCCTTTTTGCATTAAGGCTATCCTGATGTGGCCATGAGGAGCCTCACTGAGCATCTGACGTTCAACATTCCGGCCCGCATGGGGTTTGTGAACATTACGCCGACGGTCGAAGAGCTCGTCGCGCGGTCGGGCATCAAGGAGGGCCTGTGCCTCGTCAACGCGATGCACATCACCGCGAGCGTGTTCATCAACGACGACGAAGCCGGGCTTCACAAGGACTATGCGGCCTGGCTCGAAAAGCTCGCCCCGTTCAACGCCGATCCGAAGGTCTACCACCACAACAAGACGGGCGAAGACAACGCCGACGCCCACATGAAGCGGCAGGTGATGGGCCGCGAGGTCGTGGTGGCGATCACGAACGGCCGGCTCGACTTCGGGCCGTGGGAGCAGATCTTCTACGGCGAATTCGACGGCCGCCGCCCGAAGCGCGTGCTGGTCAAGCTGATCGGCGAGTAACCCAGAAAAAAAGACCTGCCACCTTTTAGGCTGACACCTTTTGGCCACCCGCCTACAATCAGCGCGTCGTTCCCCGGTGACGGCCGGGGAGATAACCGCCTGGCGGCGATCTGCAGTGGTCGCGACGGCTGGGATTCCTTTCGCGAAAGGAGGTGGTCTAGTGACGCAAGACTGTACCGGAGGGCTGCGCCGATAACGGCGAGTCGACGGGCCTGCCGTTGATGCAGCCCACCAAATGGTTCCTACGGCTGCCGCCCCCTCGTGGGGCGGCAGCTTTTTTTGGCGGCCGGCCCTGACGAGCACACGCCACGTCGGAAGGGGCAAACACCGTCGCGGGTGAGCAGGTGACCGAGTATTTCACGACCGGCTCTCGAGATCGGCGCTGATCTCAGAGATCTTTCGGCCTTTGCCAACTGCAAGGCGGCCCGATGTCAACGCCCGCCTCGAGCTTCATTGGACTGCGGACCAAGGTTGTCCCTCTCGTCCGTCACAATAGAGGAGCTTTCCAAAGGAGTCTCTCATGATCGGACCAGCGAAGAATCGGCTGCACGACTACGAAGCGGGATGGCTCACGCTGCTGATCGAAATGGGTGTGGCCACGAGAGCGGAGGCCGAGGCCGCCATGAACCGGGTCGCGCAGGCGGCGATTGACGAGGTGGAGGCGAAGCGACAGGCCCGCCGCTCTGGAAAACGCCGGCGGAAGCCGCCGGAGTAGAGGGTCGGCATGGCTGGGCACGCCATTGATGGCCCACACCACGCCCACGGCTTGGCCGCCGGTTGCCGCAGGAGCCTGCGCCGCGTGAGCGTGAGCGTGAGCTTCTCGGCTGGACTTTCGATGCGGCAGTTATCCCGGAAGCCGCCCCTCGGCCAGGAGCAGTTCTCGGAGAATGACCGCGTCGGGATGGTTGATGGCAAGGCATCGAACGGTGGCTCGCCCCATCGGCGTGTCGCCCACGAGAACCGGCCCGTCCCAGTGGAAATGCTCGTCCCACGAGTCGCGACGCGGATGAAAGAGCGAAGCCGTCATGGCCGTCGCTGGATCTACGCTTGCGAGATTCGGGCCCTTATGGGCGTTGCATCGGAAGCAGCTCAGGCACAGGTTGTCGAGCGTGGTGGCCCCGCCGTGCTGCTGAGCGATCACATGGTCAATCGGAAAGGTGAAGAACGGGTCGTCGTCTTCGTGAATCCGGCAGTATTCGCACCGTCCGCCGGCCCGGTCCCGGACCTGCGTCCGGAGCCGAGCGTCCATCAGGCCGCTCCGTTCTGGCCCAGCATCCGCCGGGCCTTGGCTTGAAGGATCGCGATGAAGGTGCCGGCCGACACACAGGCTTCGTACTCCTCTCTCTCCTCGTCGGTTAGCGTGCCCGCAGCCGACTTGCCCGCCAGAAGCTGCATGCGGCTGTTGGCATCAGCGGATGCCCGCAGTTGGACGACTTTCTTGGCTACCTCGGGCGTCATGCAGTCGCCAAGCGGGTCGAGGAGATCAGTGAGCGCGGAATGCACAGTCGCCATGGCGGAGTCTCGTGACTGGGGGCTGCTGCGTGCTTGATGTTTAGCCAGTGAGTGTACCTGCGTTCACATTCCTTGTCAACGCTTGCTTTGCCTTGATTCTACCCCGGGCGGCCACCTAGAGGTTGCCGAGGTCGCGGCTCCCGTGCAGGACTCGAGTGATCTCGAAGCCGTCCTTTGTGGGACGAAAAAAGATCATGTACACGCCGACCGACACGCTGCGGCATCCGCGGAAAACCTCGCCCTGCTCACGCCCTGCGAGACTGTTCCATCGAAGTGATGCGTTCCTCCGCCTTGGCAAAAGACCGCGTCGGCGGGCGTGCTCTTGCCCTCATCCAGCTGGGCGAAACCCTGACGCACGTCACCCGACGGCGATATCAGATTTCCCTGCCGTCGCCGAAGTCGGCCATCCACACCAACCGAGCGCGGTCGAGTTTGCCCTGGGCTGTGAGTGGCCAGCGGTCGACGCGAAAAAATGTGACGGGCACCGAAAGCGGTTCCAGGCGGGCGGCGGCCCAGGCGGCCAAGGCCTCCGCGCCGGGATCGACGGCGCTTGGGCGGAGTTCGTAGAACGCCACGGGCACCTGGCCCGCGCGTTCATCCGAGGCCCCCACCACCGCGGCAGTCGCCACGCCGGGATGCGAGAGGATCGCGTCCTCCACCATCGCCGGGGCCACCTTAAACCCTCCGCGCGAGATCATGTCCTTCTGCCTGCCCGCGAACCAGAGGAAGCCATCTTCGTCGGTCGAG
>JBIIOM010000296.1:0-3058 GCA_044336925.1 Pirellulales bacterium | reverse complement strand
CCCAACGCTCCTCGCTCGCGCGTCGGGCTTCCGTGTTGCCCGAAGCAAGCGTCCGGCGACGGGGTACGGGTCGCCCGCAGCCTCCGTCTCTCGTAGGACAGGCTTCAGCCTGTCTGGATTGGTGACACGCTGAAGCGAACTCGAGACAGACGGAAGCCCGCAGCGCAAGCAAGGTCCATCCGCCCTCCACTCCAACCGGCGACGCTCCCACCCGCCCCGCAAGAAACGCCCCAACGCTCCTCGCTCGCGCGTCGGGCTTCCGTGTTGCCCGAAGCAAGCGTCCGGCTCCCGGGGCACGGGTCGCCCGCAGCCGGCTTGAACGCGTTCCACTAGGCCCGGAGGGCCGGGTGAGAACCAGCAACCGGAGGTTGCCAAGAAAAAATCGCCTGGATGGCGATGTTTTTCGTGAAGACTGATTGACTGGTAAAACGCTTCGATATGAATAGTCCATCAATCGCTCCACCCGAAGGCTATGACGCGCTCCGCACGGCCGTGGCCTGGGCGGACCTCGGGCCGCGGACCGTGGTCTTCGCCACCGGGCCCGACGCCGTGAAGTTCGTCGACAGCTTCACCACCGCGGCCGTGTCGAAGCTCGAGCCGGGCACGGGCACCGAGGGGTTCTTCGCCGATGCGAAGGGCTGGGTGCTGGCGCTGGCGACGATCTTTCGCACCGACGACGGTGTCTGGATCGACGCGGCGGCCGATCTGCCGACGCCGCTCCACGGCCACCTCGACCGCTACCACATTCGCGAGCGACTCGAACTCGTCGATGCATCGACCGCGCACGCCCTCCTGCTCGTGGCCGGCCCTGCGGCGGCCGATGTGCTCGGTCCACTCGTCGGCGCGGCGCTGCCCGCGCGGCTGCTCGATCATGCGCCGCTCCAGATCGCCGGCATCGACGTGACGGCGGCGCGGGTCGATTGGGCGGGCGACGTCGGTTTTCTCTTGCGAGTGGCGGTCGGTGACCGCGATCGGCTGGTTTCGGCACTGCGCGCAGCCGGCATTCCCGAAGCCGGCGCCGCGGCGCTCGAGGCCGTGCGAATCGAAGAGGGACGGCCGTCGCCCGCCGACATCGTGGAGAAGACGCTGCCGCAGGAACTCGGCCGCGACGCACGGGCCATATCGTTCACGAAGGGCTGCTATCTCGGCCAGGAGACGGTGGCCCGCATCGACGCGCTCGGGCATGTGAATCGCCGGCTCGCCGCGGTGGCCACGGCCGGGCCGATCGAGCGCGGTGCCGCCGTCACGTGCGGCGGTGAGACGATCGGCGCCGTCACGTCGGCCTGCGTGTCGCCGCGCACCGGCGGTGGGCTCGGCCTCGTGCTCGCGCTCACGAAAAAGATCGCCGCCGACGCGCCGGTCGAGGTGGCCGGTGTGCCGGCCCGCGTGGTGGCGTTCCCCGTCGCGGGATAATTCGTCGCTCGACATCATCATGGAGGCTGCTCACGATGCCTGAACCCGCCGCCGAACTTCCCCCCTCGCCTTCCGAGCGCGGCGGCGAGATCGTCTTCGAGTCGAAGCGGTTTCGCGTCGTGCGGATCGCCGAAACGCTCGGGGCTGGCGACGGCGCTGATGCTGGCGCTCACGCGAGCCCGCCGCCGCGATCGCGCGAGGTGATCGAGCATCCAGGGAGCGTGGTCGTGGTGCCGATGGTGTCGCCACGTGAGGTCTGCCTCGTCGAGGTCGTGCGCGTGGCGGTGGGCCGCACGCTCCTCGAACTGCCGGCCGGCACGCTCGACCGCGTGGAGTCGCTCCGCGATGCGGCGGCCCGCGAACTCGCCGAGGAGACGGGCTACCGCGCCGGGCGGATCGAGCCGGTCGCCTCGTTTTGGATGTCGCCGGGCATCCTGCGCGAGCGGATGCACCTGTTCGTCGCGGACGAGCTCGTGCCGGGGCCGCAGGCGCTCGAGCCGGGGGAGCAGATCACCACCCGCGTGGTCGCTTCGGAGGAGGCGATCGCGATGTGTCTCGACGGCCGCATCGACGATGCGAAGACCGTCGCAGGCCTCATGCTGCTGGCGGCGCGCCGTGGGTGGGATTGCGGTCGAGCATGAAGAGGGCGCCGCCGACGAGCCCGGAAAGGATCGTCGTCAGGAACCAGAGCAGCCCGATCGCGACGGCCTGTTCCGACGAAACTCCCGAGGGGGCCAGAAGCATCGCCAGCCCACCCTCGCGCACCCCCACGCCGCTGATGCTGATCGGCAGCACCATCGCCAGCGCGATCAGCGGCACCACCGCGAACCAGATCGAAAGCGGCAGGTCGACGCCGATTCCGCGGGCGATCAGCGCGACGGCGATCGAGCCCCCGGCCTGCACGACGAGGCTCCAGCCCAGCGCCTGCACCATCAGGCTCGGCCGCAGCTGGTAGGGGAGCAGCCGGGAGATGAATTGCCGCGCGGCGTGCGGTTCGGGAAAGAGCGAGAGCAGCCGATCGAGCGATCCGACGCCGAGCCAGACGACGGCGATCGCCGCCGCGAGCAGCCCCGCCCCGACGGCGCATGTCAGCGGAGTGCCGAGCGACGCCTCCTTGCCGATCGCGGCCGCCCCGGCGAGCACGCCGAGCGCCGTGAGGCCCATCAGCCGGTCGGCGAGCACCGTGCAGCCGGCCAGCAGTCGGCCGTGGGTCGAGTCGGCGAGGCGATAGGCCTTCACCACGTCGCCGCCGATCGTCGTCGGGAGGCAGAGGCTGAAGAACATCCCCTCGAAGAACCGCCAGACGAAGAGGCCGAGCGAATAAGGAAAACCGATCGGCCGCGCGAGCGCGGCCCAGCGGATGGCGCCGACCACCTGCACCAGCAGGCCGACGACGAGGCCGGCCGCCCACCAGCGCCAATCGTTTTTGCTGAAGAGTCCGACGAGTTTGTGCCACTCCACGTTTCGCAACGCGAATGCCATGAGCGCGGCGGTGGCCGAGAGCCGCAGGACGAGGCTGAGCCAGCCCGGCAGCCGCTTGCGGTCGGTCGGTTGGCCGTCGGCGTCGGGCCAGGCCTCGTGGCCGGTTTCGTCGGCGTGCATCGGGGGGTTCTGCTGAAGCGTGGTCATGGACGCTAACCTACAC
>JBIIOM010000295.1:0-3059 GCA_044336925.1 Pirellulales bacterium | reverse complement strand
GACGAGTCGCGGGGCCGCCACGTCTGGAATCAGTTCGTGATCCGCGTGGCCGGCGGCCGCCGCGACGCCCTCCGGGCGCACCTCGCGAAGTGCAACGTCGGCACCGAGATCTACTACCCCGTTCCGCTCCACCTGCAGCAGTGCTTCGCGCCGCTCGGCTGGCAGAAGGGGGATCTGCCCGAGACCGAACGGGCCGCCGAGGAGACCCTCGCGCTGCCGATCTTCCCGGAACTCGAGCCCGCCGAACAGCGGACCGTGGTCGGCCGGATCGCCGAGTTTTTCTCGGCCCGCCAGCTGCGGCAGCCCGCGCCGGAGACGAAGCAGGCCGAGGAATCGCGGCCGATGGAGGGCCCGCACTTCCTCCGCCGCATGAAGGCCGTCGGCAGGGCCGACGACGTCAGGTGTTAGCCTCGGGTTTTGCGGGAGGGTAGGATGCCGGCCACGTCAGGCATCCACGACCCTCAGGTTCCTTCCCGCATGGCCACGACCGCGAAGAGCGCCAAGAAATCCACCACGGCGAAGTCGAAGCTGCCGCCGATCGACGTCAAGACGCTCGATTTGATCGTCGATTTGGCGAACGAGGTCGCCGCCGCCGCCGAGAAGCGTCGCGATCCCCATCTCGACATCCCGACCCGCAGCCTCTCGAACGTCCGCTTCAACAAGTCGCGGAAGATCATCGAGATGGGCGGCCAGACCAATCGCCGCCAGCTCTTCAACCTCTCGCAGGCCAAGAGCTACATGCAGACGCTGCTCGTGGCGACCGGCTGCAAGGCCCTGATCGACCAACAAAAGACCACGAGCATCCGAGGTCTCTACTACCTGCTCAAGCACACGATCGAGGGCACCCGCGAGGAGACCTTCGCCACGCAGGAGGAGTGCGACCCGATCATCGAGGATCTCGAGGTCACGCTCGAGAGCCTCCGCGAGGAGCTCCACGTCTACGCCAGCAACCGCGGCGGCATGGTGGGGCCGATCACGCTCATCGATTCGGGCGACGAGATCGACTGCTCGCGCATGGGCTCCGGCGGCTACTCGATCCCGTCGATCGTCGAAGCCGACATCGTGAAGTTCAAGTCGTGCGACGCGAAGTTCATCCTCCACGTCGAGAAAGACACCGTCTGGCGGCGGTTCAACGAAGACAAGTTCTGGCGGAAGCACAACTGCCTGCTCACCCACGGCGGCGGCCAGCCGCCCCGCGGCGTGCGGCGGATGCTCTACCGGCTCCACAACGAGTTGAAGCTCCCCGTCTACTGCCTGCTCGACAACGATCCCTGGGGCTACTACATCTACTCGGTGCTCAAGCAGGGCTCGATCAACCTGGCCTACGAGTCGAAGCGGATGGCGATCCCCGCCGCCCGCTTCCTCGGCATCCGCTCCCGCGACTATGACCGCTGCAAGCTCTCGCAGAGCGTGCAGATCACCCTCAACGACACCGACATCAAGCGGGCGAAGCAGATCGCCGCCTACCCATGGTTCGCGGAGAAGAAGGGCTGGCAGAAGGAGATCGAGACGATGCTGAAGAACGGCTTCAAGCTCGAAGTCGAGTCGCTCATCTCGAAAGACATCAGCTACGTCACCGACGTCTACACGCCGGAGCGGCTCGAGGAGCAGGACTGGCTCGACTGACTACACGGAAAGTCTTGGCATCCTGCCAAACTTTCCTTTGCAACCTCCGGTTGCTGGTTCTGACCCGGCCCTCCGGGCCTGGCGTCTTCAAGTAGGACAGGCTTCAGCCTGTCTCCAAGCAGGCTGGAAGCCTGCCCCACCGGAGGCAGGCTGAAGCCTGTCCTACTGAAGCGTGGAAAACGGGAGGCGAGGGGCTGCCCGTGCCCCGAGAGCCGGCGTATGCTGACAAGCGAAGCCAGGATGGCGAAGCGAAGTCAGCATCCGAGTGAGCGGAGGGCAGGATGCCCGGAGTGAACGTCCGGCGATGGGGCACGGGCAGGCCCTCGCCGGCGCACCGTCTCTCGCGTTACCCGCGAAACTGCGTCTTCGGCCGCGACTTGCCCGCCATGTGGAGCGTGTTCATCAGGTCGTAGGCCGTCACCTCGCAGAGCAGCTCCGTCACCTTGGCGTGGGCCTCCGGCGGCAGGAGCGGCTCGACTTCCTTCATGAGCTTCACCACTCGCTGCTCCTGCGCCTCGAGCTCCTTGGCGTCGACCTTGCCGTCGGCGACGACGTCGAGAAACGAGTCGAGCTTGCGGGCGTATTCGGTGAGCAACTCAGAATCGCTGGCGGCGTCGAACCACGGGGTCTTGTCGCGGGATGCCTTTGAGTCATTGGACTTGGCCATGGGGTCTCTCCTCGGGGTTATGAATGGACGGGGTCACGAACTGATCACGTCGCGGATCGCGGCGAGCCTTTCCTGCAGCCGCGAGCGGCCGCCGGGCTGATTCACTTCCTTCTGCCAGCGTTCCGGCAGAAACCGCTTCTCGGTGCACTCGAGCACCGCCGCGATCTCCTGCATCTCTTTTTCGAGGCCCTGGGCACTCGGCATGAAGTCGTCGAGCGCGGCCTTCAGATCCTCGGCCGAGATCGTGTCGGGGGCCGGCTTGCCGGCGTCGGCGGTTCGCTCGAGCCCCTTCCGCCGCGCGGCGAGCACCACGCTCTCGATATCGGCCCCGGAGAGGCCGAGCGAGAGATCGACGGGGCCGGGCAGCCCGGGCGCGAGCTTCACGTGGCACTTCCGCGCCATCGCGGTGAACATCGCCTCCATCTCCGCCTGGTCGTGCGGATAGAAGAGCGGGATGTGCACCTCGGCGCGGCCCTGCCGCTTGAGGTCGATCGGGAGGAGATCGGGGCGGCTCGTGAGCAGCATCCAGACGATCTTGCCGCGATAGCGGGTGTCGCCCATCTGGCGGGCGATCATCGAGAAGACGCGGGCGCTCGTGCCCGAGTCGCCGTCCGATTGACGATTGCCGAGGGCCGCGTCGGCCTCGTCGATGATCACGACCACGGGCCCGAGGCTCCGCAGCACGTCGAGGGCGTGCTCGAGGTTGCCCTCCGTCTCGCCCACATACTTGCTGCGGAAGTTTTTCAGCACGGCGCAGGGGATGCCC
>JBIIOM010000294.1:0-3067 GCA_044336925.1 Pirellulales bacterium | reverse complement strand
CCTGGGCGTCGCTGGTGAGCACGCCCTCGCCGCGATCGAGCACGTAATCGAGGATCGTGCGGCTGATCGCCATCGAGGTGGTGTCGCCCACCTTGCGGTCGCGACGGGCCTTCGTCTTGAGCTGCCGTGTCTCGGGGTCGAGCAGCATCACGCAGCCGCGATCGGCGCCCACCCATTCGAAGACGAGCTGCAAGACGCGGCCGAGGAGCTCGTCGATGTCGAGCGTGTGGCTCACGGCCATCGCCGTGCGATACATCACCTGCACGTTGCTGCGGGCCCGCGCGAGCCAGCGGTTTTGCGTGGCGTCGGGGGTGAAGACGCCGATCTCGTCCTCGTCGTCGCGCATCGACCGCACGATCCGCGAGGCCTCGTGGGCGTCGGGGGGCACGATGTCCACCGTGCCGGCCGAGGGCATCGCATCGTCCTTCGAATAGACGAGGATGGTGCGGCCGATCTGGATCTGGTCGCCGCTCGACAGCTCCGCCCGCTCCACCTTGCGGTTGTTGAGGTAGGTGCCGTTGGAGCTCTTCAGATCGCCGACGACGAAGCCCTGGCCCACGCGACGGATCTCCGCGTGGCGCCGGGAAACCTCGTTATCGTCGAGCCGAACGAGGTTGCCCGACTCGCGGCCGATGGTCACGGCCCCCTCGTGGGCGGCGAGGTCGTAGCGGGCCCCTTTGTTGAAGCCCTGGATGACGAACAGCGATGGCACGGACGAGACGCTCCTGCTTTTTCCCGATCTCCGGCGGATTTTGGCACACGCGCCGCCCCGCGGGAAGCGGATAGAATTGGTTTTGTCCAACTTCCGCTCCAATTTCGAGGGTTCCATGAGTTTGGGTCGAGCGTTTCTCACCGCGGCTGCGGCTTTCGTCATGGTGGTGGCCCCCGCCGCGGCTCGTGGGCAGGCGGCCGAGGGGGGGGCCGATGATTCAGCCGCGCTCGTGGGCCGGCTGCGGTCTGCCGTCGAATGGCTCGCCGCACCCGAACGCGAAGGGCGCGGGCCGGGCACGAAGGGCATCGACCAAGCCGCCGAGTGGGTCGCCGCTGAGTTCGCCGCGGCCGGCCTCGACACCACCGTCGTCGGCGAAAGCCCCTACCAGCCATTTCCCATGACGCTCGAGGCGAAGCTCGGCGCGGCCGATGCCAACACCGCCGAACTCGTGGGGCCGGCCGGGGCGGATGGCGAGCCCGTGCGGCGGCCGCTCGAACTCGGGAAGGATTTCACGCCGCTGGCCGCCGGCGGATCGGGCCGCTTCGATTTGCCCCTCGTCTTCGCCGGCTTCGGCATCACGGCGCCGAAGGAAGCCTACGACGACTATGCGCCGCTCGGCCCGGGCGGGGCGAAGGGGGCCGCGGCGATCGTGCTCCGTCAGGAGCCCCAAAAAGACAATCCGCACAGCGTCTTCGACGGCAACCAGGCCTCGCAATATGCCGCGCTCTCGCGGAAGGTGGCCAATGCCTCGGAGCACGAGGCCGGCGGACTTGTCTTTTGCAACGACGCCTCGGCCACCGACGACGCCCTCATGGCATTCACCCGCGCCGGCGACGGTTCCGATCGTCGCACGATGCCGGTGCTCCAGTTGCGGCGCGGCGTCGTGGATGCGCTCGTGAAGGAAGCGCTCGGCAAGGACCTGGCGACGATCGAGAAGACGATCGACGAGAAGTTCGAGCCGCAGACCGCGGCGCTCGCCGGCTGGCGGATCCGGGGGCGGGTGACGATCGACCGCACCGAGACGGAAACGAAAAACATCCTCGCCATCCTGCCCGGCAAGCCAGGGGCGAAGGAGACGGTCGTGCTCGGCGCGCACTACGACCACCTCGGCTACGGCGGCGTCAATTCGGCGGCCCCCGGCGAGACCGCCGTGCATCACGGCGCCGACGACAACGCCAGCGGCACCGCGATGCTCGTCGAGGTGGCGCGTCGCCTGGCCGCCGAAGCCGCGGCGAAGGGGCCCTTCCCGCGCACCATCCTCTTCGCCTCGTTTTCCGGCGAGGAGCGGGGGCTGCTCGGCAGCGCTCATTACACGGCCAACGCCGCCGTGCCGCTCGCGCAGACGATCGCCATGGTCAATCTCGACATGGTCGGCCGCCTCGACGGCAACAAGGTGGTCGTCCACGGCACCGGCACGGGCACCGGCCTCGACGCGCTCGTGGACCGGCTCGTCGGCACGCACGCCTTCGAGGTGGCCAAGGAGCCGGGCGGCTTCGGGCCGAGCGACCATTCGAGCTTCTACGCGCGAAAGATCCCGGTGCTCCACCTCTTCACCGGCTCCCATTCCGATTACCACCGGCCGACCGACACCGCCGAGAAGATCAACTACGACGGCATGGTGCGGATCGCGGCGCTCGTCACCGACATCGTGCGCGAACTCGCCACGGCCCCCGAACGGCCCGCCTACATCGAGGTGGCCTCGAAGATGTTCGCCCGCGGCGGCGACCGCCCCTACTTCGGCAGCATTCCCGACTTCGGCAAGCCCGGGAAGGGCTACGCGATCACCGGCGTGACGAAGGATTCGCCCGCCGCCCGCGGCGGCCTCCAGGGGGGCGACGTCATCGTGCGGCTCGGCGACAGCGCCGTGACCGGCCTCGAAGACTTCGACAGCGCCCTGCGAAAGCACAAGGGGGGCGACACGGTGCCCGTCGTGGTTCTCCGCGATGGCGCAGAGGTCTCACTCAACGTGGTCCTCGATCCGCCGAAGTAATCGCACATCGCTTCGTCCCCGTAGACCGCTTGCTCCGCAAGCGGATCTCCTGGCCGCGCCGTCAACGCGCCCAACCCGGCTTCGGGCGACCCGTACCCCGTCGCCGGCGTAGATCGGGCGCCGATCCGCGCTAACGGATTGGTCGGCTACGGAAGCCCGCAGCGCGAGCAAGGTTCATCCGCCTTCCACTCCAGCCAACATCGCGCCCACCCGACCCGCGAGAAACGCCCAACTCTCCTCGCTCGCGCGTCGGGCTTCCGTAACGCCTGTAGCATACGCCGGCTCCCGGGGCACAGGTCGCCCGAAGCCTCCCCGTTCTGTAAGACGGGCTTCAGTCTGTCCCAAGTAAATGCGGGTAGGCTCGG
>JBIIOM010000082.1:0-10598 GCA_044336925.1 Pirellulales bacterium | reverse complement strand
TGTCCCTCGAGGACTCGGTCCAAAAGCTCCTCGAGCTTCCGCCGACCCGCTCGCCTGATCCGCTTCGGGACGAAGCGGTCTACAGGAAGCGGTCTACTTTCTCACCGATTCGGCCGCGGAATCCTGCCGCTCGAGGCGCCGCCCCGGCCGCGGCGGCCTCGGCCCCCGCGGCCCGCCGGGCCACGCCCTCCGGTCTTGAGCGCGGCGATCTGGTCACGGATCGAGGCGGCCCGTTCAAAATCGAGTTCGGCTGCGGCCTGCATCATGTCGGCCTCGAGTTCCTCCATCAGTTCGGCGGTGCGACGCTGGTCGTCTTCCCCCTGCCCCACCGCCTGGAAGGCGACGGCCCGCGAGGCCGCCTCCGACTCGATCCCGGAGCGGATCTCCTTGCGGATGGTCTCGGGCGTGATGCCGTGGGCGGCGTTGTAGGCCTCCTGCAGCGCGCGGCGGCGGCGGGTCTCGTCGACGGCCTGCTGCATCGACTCGGTCACCGTGTCGGCGTAGAGGATGACGCGGGCATCGACGTTGCGGGCGGAGCGGCCGATCGTCTGCATCAGCGAGGTTTCGCTCCGCAGGAAGCCCTCCTTGTCGGCGTCGAGGATCGCCACGAGCGCCACTTCGGGCAGATCGAGCCCCTCGCGGAGCAGGTTGACGCCGACGAGCACGTCGAACTTTCCCGCGCGGAGGTCGTGGAGCAATTCGACGCGTTCGAAGGCGTCGAGCTCGCTGTGCAGCCAACGGCAGCGCACGTCGCGCTCCTGGAAGTAGGTGGTGAGGTCCTCGGCGAGCTTCTTCGTGAGTGTCGTCACGAGCACCCGCTGGCCGGCGGCGACGGTCTTCTCGATCTCGCCGGAAAGGTGTGGCACCTGCTGCTTCGCCGGCACGATGTCGATGACGGGATCGAGCAGGCCCGTCGGGCGGATCACCTGCTCCACCACTTCGCCGCCGGTTCGCCCGAGCTCCCAGAGCCCGGGCGTGGCCGACACGTAGACCGTCTGGTGCAGCCGCTTTTCCCACTCCTCGAACTTGAGCGGCCGGTTGTCGAGCGCGCTCGGCAGCCGGAAGCCGTGCTCCACGAGCGTCGTCTTGCGGCTCTTGTCGCCGGCATACATGCCGCGCACCTGCGGCACCGTCACGTGCGATTCGTCCACGAAGAAGAGGAAATCGTCGGGGAAGTAGTTGAAGAGCGTCGTCGGCGTGCTGCCAGGGGCCCGGCCCGAAAGTGGCCGCGAATAGTTCTCGATGCCGGGGCAGAAGCCCGCCTCCATGAGCATTTCGATGTCGAACCGTGTGCGGGCGTTCAATCGCTGGGCCTCGAGCAGCTTGCCTTGGCTCTTGAGCTCCTCCAGCCGCGCGTCGAGCTCGGCGCGGATCGTGGAGACCGCCGCCTTGATCCGGTCTTCCGGCATCACGAAGTGCCGCGCAGGGTAGAAATACATCTCGTCCTTCCGGGCGGCCACCTCGCCGCTCGTCGGATGGATCACGGCGATCGACTCGACCGTGTCGCCCCAGAATTCCACGCGGACGGCCAGTTCGTCGTAGGGGGGCCAGATGTCGATCGAATCGCCGCGCACGCGAAACTTGCCGCGCTCGAGCGCGATGTCGCTGCGCTCGTAGTGGATGGCGACGAGTTTTTCGAGGAGGGCGTCGCGGCCGAGCGGGACTCCGGTGGCCAGGCGGACCACCATCGCGCGGTAGTCGTCGGGCGAACCGAGGCCGTAGATGCACGACACGCTCGCCACCACGATCACGTCGCGGCGGCTCACGAGCGCGCTGGTCGCCGCGAGCCGCAGCCGGTCGATCTCCTTGTTGATCGCGGCATCCTTCTCGATGTAGATGTCGCGTTGCGGGATGTAGGCCTCGGGCTGGTAGTAGTCGTAATAGCTGACGAAATAGTGCACCGCGTTGTGCGGGAAGAAGTCGCGAAACTCCGCGTAGAGCTGGGCGGCGAGCGTCTTGTTGTGGGAGAGCACGAGCGTGGGGCGGCCCACGCGGGCGATCACGTTGGCCATCGTGAACGTCTTGCCCGAGCCGGTCACGCCCATCAGCACCTGCGAGGCCCGCTGCTCCTCGACGCCGCGGACGAGCGCGTCGATCGCCGCCGGCTGGTCGCCGGCGGGGGCGTAGGGGGCGACGAGTTCGAAGATGTCTGGGTTGAGGGGCATCGGGAGCGTCAGTCGGCGCCGGCGGGGGGCGGAGCCAGTGGTTTGATCGGCCGCAGGTGCGGACGGATGGCGGCGAGCGTCGCCTCGCCCACGCCCGGCACGTCGAGCAACGCGTCGAGCGAGGGGAAGTCGCCGTGTGCGCTCCGATGGTCGACGATGCGCTGGGCCATCGCGGGGCCGAGGCCGGGGAGTTGCGCGAGTTCCACGACGGTGGCTTGATTCACGTTGACGGTGAAGCGGGCCGTGGCGCGGGGCGGGGCCTCGTGATCGACGAGCTGGCCGGAAAAGCCGCCGGCGAGCGTGAGCCATGCCGCTGCGGCCGCCAGGCAGGCGGCGACCGCGCCGGCGATGAGCGTCTGCGCCGTGGCTGCGATGAGCGGCTCGGAGGTCGAGTCTCGTGGTGTGGGAGCAGGCATCGGGCCGAAGGAAGATCGTGGGAGATGATCCGGATGGAAAGGGGCGACGCTAGAGCGGTCGCCGCCCTGTTGTAGGATAGCCCAGTCGTCCCCTTGGCGTTTGGCCTCATGCCCCCCTCCCATCCCGTGCACCATCGTCGCGAATTCCGGCAGTCCGTCTGGGATGACCACCTCGCCCGCCATGTGGCCGATCTGGCCCGCGGCTGGTTTGCCGAGGACTTGGGGCACGAATGCGATTGGACGAGCGTGGCGATCGTGGGCCCCGCCGCCATGGCCGAACTCGACGTGGTGGCCAGAAAGGCCGGCGTGATCGCCGGGCTCGACGCGGCCGCGATCGTGGCCCGCGTGGCCGACGAGAATCTCGAGTGGCGGCCGATCGTGGCCGACGGTGCGGCCGTGGAGGCGGGGGCGGTGGTGGCGAGGCTTCGCGGTGCGACCCGCAGCGTGCTCGCCACGGAGCGTGTCGTGCTCAATCTGCTCGGCCGGATGTCGGGCGTGGCCACGGCCACGCGGCGGCTGGTCGATGCCGTGAGCGGCACCGGCTGCCGCGTCTACGACACGCGAAAAACGGTTCCCGGCTGGCGGCTGCTCGACAAGTTGGCCGTGCGGCTCGGCGGCGGCTGGAACCACCGGATGGGGCTCTTCGACGCCATCTTGATCAAAGACAACCACCTGGCGGCGGCGGCGGCGGAAGATGGCCTCGGCCCGGGCGCGGCGGTGCGGCGGGCCCGGCAATTCGTGGCGGAGACGTTTCCGCCGGAGCGGGCCGCGACGACCGTGGTCGAGATCGAGGTCGATTCGCTGGAGCAACTCGAAGCGGTGCTGCCGGCTGGTCCCGACGTGGTCCTCCTCGACAACATGCCGCCTGCCGAACTTGCTCGGGCGGTCGCGATGCGTTCTCAGCTCGCCCAGGCGGTCATCCTGGAGGCTTCCGGCGGGATTCGGCCGGAAACGGTCCGCCGGATCGCCGAGACCGGGGTGGACCGGGTGAGCACCGGCTGGCCCACCCACGATGCCCCCTGGCTCGACGTGGCTTTGGACTGGTCGTGCGGGAAATAGCGTGTTTCAGGCCATACTTGCGGGTCTGCTCCAGGGCGCGAAAATTTTCCGAACCAAACAGTTGACGCTCAGCCGGGTTGGAGACTACTATTCAAATGTCGTCGGGAGTGTTTCCCGAGGCATTCTCGTAATAGGCAGTCCGCTCGTGAGTTCCTCTGACCGCGGTCGTCCCGGTTTCCGGGCACGTGGTCGAAGTTGAGCCGAGTTCTCCGGACAGCCTTTTTTTAGTCAGCTCTCTTCGCCCTTTCGTGCCCATTGTCGTCTGGCCTACGCCAACGGCTGTTCGGCGCGACCGCTGAATGAGGAATTTGCGAGCCGTGCCGAGAGCCGGCCATGTTTCAATCTTTTGTCGCACAATTCGAGTCGTTCCGGACCTTGAACCAGTGGCCCCGACGGCCGCTCTGGGCCGCAGTTGCAGCGTCCCTGCTTTTGGTCGCCGTCCCCGTACCGCGAGTCCTCGCGGAGGCGATTCGGCTGGAAATCTCGAACTTCCCGGCCTGGAAGGAATTGGCAGGTGTGCGGGGAGTGCCGCGTCTGGGCTCGCAGACTTCGACGCTGGAGCGGTGGGACGCGCAGTCAAAGCCCTACGTCCGCATCACGAATGAAACCGAATCCCCGCTCGTGGGCTTCAGGCTCGACCTGTCGAATTGGAATGCCAAAATCTCCACCTGCAATTGGCTCTACGGATCGGATGGGACCTTGAAGTGGAATGCCGATCTGCAGGCGGCGATGTTCGAACTGGAGGATGCGCTGCTGCCCGGCAAGTCGCTGGTCGTGCGGCTGAACACCGCACCGAAGGCGGGAGTTGAAGGTCAATACCGCATGAACCAGACGCTGTTTTCTCCCGCCGCCATCAGTTGCGTGGTCTTCCCGACCGGCGGAGGCGTCTTCGACATGTCGCTCAACACAGGCGATCAGCCGTTCATCTTCGACAACACGGGCCGGCCCGTCGGACCGGGCATCCAGACCACGGCGCTGGACCTGCAGCAGTACCCCATCAAGCCGACGGACACGATCCTGCCGTCCGGGACGGGGGAGACGATCACGATCACGCCCGTTCCCGAGCCGACGGCGTTGTTTCTGGCCGCTTCTGCGGCGGCCATGTTCGCCGCGGCAAAGGCCATCCGTCGGCGGATTCCCTGAGGCCCTCGGTCGGCCAAGGGGTGGTTTGGGGGGGCTGGCGAAAGACTCGCGGTATTTCTGGTTTTTTGGAATCCGGCGGGCCGAACATATGGGAGGTTTTGGCGAGCGTCAACTCGCCGTCCTTCGGGAGTTCGCCGCGATGAGTTGTATTCGGGCCCGCACGAGCGTCGCTTTTTCGTCGGCTTGCGCGTGGATCGTGATCGCCATGTGCGGTCCATCGGCCCATGCCGTCGACGCGCTCGAAATTCCGGCATTCGACGCGGACGGGGGAATCTCCGAGCCAAGTGAATCTGAGCCAGCGTGCCCGGTTCCACAGGATTGCCCGCCGCGCTGGACATTCGGCGCGGATTACCTGCTGATCCGCCCGTCGTTCAGCAACAACACCGCTCTGTACCAGGCGACTTCGACGGCTCAGCAGTCGATCGCACTATCACCGCTGAATTACGACTTCGGGTTTGCCAGCGGCGTGCGCGGTTTTCTCGGGTACAACTTTTCCCGAGACACGCTGGCCAGGTTCAGTTACCTGGGCATCGATGCGGCCACTTCGGTCTTTGGCGTCGCCACCGGCAACTACACGGGCGGAGACGGGACGGCAGTCTTTGGCCCCATGGGTACGCAGGCGATCCCCGACGGGGCGTCGATTCGCTCATCGTCGAACGTCAGCCTGGACCTCTACGACATGGAGTTGGCACGCAGATTCGAGTTGGACCCCGATGTGAACAACTCTCCGCGGTGGGACACCGCCGGCAGCGCCGGCATACGGTTCATGGACTCGGCCGTGACGTCGACAATCGACAACTTCTGCCCCCAGTGCCCGAACTATATCGCGACCACGGATCGCGTCTTTCAGGGCGTCGGCCCGCGGCTGGCGCTCCAGGGGCGGCGCTACCTCGGGCTGCGGCGACGCTGGAGTGCGTTCGCCACCGGTGGCGCGGCCCTGCTCGTGGGCAACTACCAGAATGTCGACACCCGGGAGCGGCTTCCGGTCAATGGTTTCACCAGGCTCGTCGAGTCTCAAGCCGTGAACGGGACACTCGTCGTTCCCAATTTCGACATCTCGCTCGGCACGAGCTGGCAGTGGCGGGAGCGGACGAGCATTTCCGCCGGCTGGATGCTGATGTATTGGGGGCAGCTCGGCTATTCCGAGACGATCGACACCAGTGTTGCCGGCGACGCCACGACCGTTCCCCTGACGAACTCGAGCCTCGCCTACGATGGCTTTTTCTTCCGGCTGACGCACACCTTTTAGCCTGCGCGTGGCGTAGAACGCTCCGTCCGCAACGTAGACCGCTTGCTCCGCAAGCGGATTCCGGGAAGATCCGCTTCGGGACGAAGCGGTCTACCATCAAGCGGCCCTACACGCCGAGGAGGCGGTTGCGCCCTACACGCCGAGGAGGCGGTTGCGCCCTACACGCCGAGGAGGCGGTTGCGCCCTACACGCCGAGGAGGCGGTTGCGCCCTACACGCCGAGGAGGCGGTTGCGCTTGGTGCGGCGCTCGGCGCGAAGGCGGGCGCGGCGCTTCGTTTCGCTCGGCTTCTCGAAGAACTCGCGGCGGCGCATCTCCTTCTTGATGCCGCTGCGCTCGACCAACTTGCGAAAGCGGCGGACCGCCTCTTGAATGCTTTCCCGATCGCGTACAGTGAGTTTGACCATGCGGATTCCGAAGTCTGAATGAGTCCGAGACAGCCCGATAGAATAACGATCCCGGGACGGCTCGTCCATGCCGTGCCGCCCCGGGCCGATTGCCGAGATGTGGGGCAGTCCTCACAATACCGCTTTTCCCGCCGCGTTCGACGCGGCTAGGGCGGCTGGCAGCGGCCGCGGAGCAGCGGCATGCAGACCAGCCTGGTCCCAAACGACGCCTTCGACCAGGCCGTCTGGTCGCTCACTGGCTGGGCCGACGTCGTGGCATCCCGCGAGATCGTGCTGGCCTTGGCGGCTCTGGCGGTCTTTCTCGCCACCGCCCCCAAGGGCCGCCGTTGGCTGAGCTGGGTGCCGATCGCGCTGGTGCTGCTCACGTTCCTGCCGCTTGCCGCGGCGCTGGTGCTGCCCGTCGCGGGTAATGCCCCGCCCCGGGCCCACTTTCTCGTGCGGTTTTTCGTGGTGGCGTCGCTGTTGCAATCGCTCCTGCTCGTCGGGGGCGTTTCGGTGTGGGAGCGATTCGCGCGTCCCCTGCCGAAGATCTTTCTCGACGTGATGCGGTGGCTCCTACTCGCCGCAGCACTGCTCGTGGTCTTGTCGGAGGCGGGCATCGACGCGGGCGAATTGCTGACGGGATCGGCGCTCGTGACGGCCATGCTTGGCTTCGCGCTGAAAGACACGCTCGGCAACGTCTTCGCGGGGCTGGCGATCCACGCCGAGCATCCCTTCGAGATCGGCGACTGGATTCAATACGACGCCAACCAGGCCCACATCGGCCGCGTGGTCGAGATCAATTGGCGGGCCACGAAGGTGCTCACGCTCGACGAGGCCTACGTGATCATTCCCAACGGCCAGCTGGCCCAGGCCTCCATCCGCAATTTCACGAAGCCCGATCCCTGGTCGCGGCGGTCGCTCTTCGTGATCACGCCCTACGAGGTGTCGCCGCAGCGGGTGCAGGCGATCATCCTCGAGGCCATCCGCGGCAGCTTCGGCGTGCTCGAACACCCTGCCCCGTCGGTCGTCACCAACGATTTCAAGGAGCGGGGCGTCGAGAGCTGGGTGCGGTTTTTCACGACCGAATTCGACAAGCGCGACCGCGTGGACGGCATGGCTCGCGACCGGATCTGGTATGCGCTGGCCCGCCACGGAATCGAGATCCCGGTGGCCACGCAGGCGATCCGGCTCACGCAGCTCCCTTCGCCGCCGCCGACCGAGCCTCCCGATGCAGCCGTCGAGCGGCGGAGAAAATCGCTCGAAGCGGTCGGTCTGCTCGGCTCGCTCGGATCGGAGCAGCTGCGGCGGCTCGCCGAGGAGAATGCCGACCGCGTCTATGCGGCCGGCGAGCAGGTGGTCCGGCAGGGGGATCCTGGCGGGAGCATGTTCGTGATCATCTCCGGCGCTGCCGGGGTGACGGCCGCGTCCGAGGGGGCGGCCCCCGTGCGGATCGCGACGCTCGAGGCGGGCGACTACTTCGGCGAGATGTCGCTCATGACCGGCTCGCCCCGCGTGGCGACCGTCACGACGCTCATGGAAACACGCCTGCTCGAGGTGGGCAGCCAATCGTTCAAGCGGATTCTCGCCACCCGTCCCGGTCTCGTCGAGGAGCTCGGGTCGGCGCTCCGCATGCGGCTCGCCGAACGGTCGCAGGCGATCGCCGGCGCGGCGCGGAGCCTGCCTGAAGCGCAGGACATCTTTCAAAAGATCCGCGACTTTTTCGCGATGTGACACACCAGCCAGAAGGATGCCCTGCCATGCGGGTCGAACTCCTCCCCTCCAGTATTCCGTCGTCCGACGCGCAATTCCTCGTCTCGTTTCTCGTGAACGATTGTCTCGCCGTGGACGCCGGCGCGATCGGCCTCCTCGCCGATCTGGAGAGGCAGCGGCGGATCCGCCACGTCGTCGTCACCCACGAGCACCTCGATCACATCGCCACGCTCCCGATCTTCCTGGAAAACGTCTACGAGCCGGGCCCCGGGGCCGTCGAAATCCTCGCGGCGCCGAGCGTGATGGAATTCCTGCACGGCGACGTCTTCAACGGACGTGTCTGGCCCGACTTCTTTGCGCTCTCGCGGCCCGAGGATCCATTTCTGACCACGGCGGCCCTCGAGCCGTTCGTGCCGGTGCGCCGCTCCGGCTTGACCCTCACGCCCGTGCCCGTGTCGCACGGCATCGAGGCGCTGGGGCTCGTGGTCGACGACGGTTCCGTGGCGGTGGCGTTTCCCTCCGACACCGGCCCCACCGTGGAACTCTGGCGGCATCTCGCAACGGTGCCAAACCTCAAGGCCGTCTTTCTGGAAGTGAGTTTTCCAGACTCGCAGGCCGAACTCGCGCGGCTGACGGGACATCTCTGCCCGCAGACGTTCGCGGCCGAGATTCGCAAGTTGCCCCGCGACGTTCGCTGGATCGTCGTGCACCGCAAGGCGCGGTTCGCCGCGGAGATCGCCCGCGAGCTCGCGGCGCTCGAACTCCGCCATGTCGAGTTCGTACGGCCCGGCGAACCGTACGATTTCACGGAGTGACGCAAAGGAGACCGCTTGCTCCGCAAGCGGATCTGGAAAGAAAGGTGTCAGGACTCTTTTTCGGCCTCGACTCCCCCGTCTCACAAAGACGTGGACCGAAAAAGAGTCCCGACACCTTTCTTTCGCCTACTTTGGCAGGCTGAAGCCTACCCTACTTTTGGCAGGCTGAAGCCTACCCTACTTTTGGCGGCTTTGGCGCTTGCGGTCGTGCTCGGAGAGCAGGATCTTGCGGAGGCGGACGACGTCGGGCGTCACTTCCACGAGCTCGTCTTCCTCGATGTATTCGAGCGCCTCCTCGAGCGACATCCGGCGCGGCGGCTTGAGCAGGATGTTGCGATCGCTGCCCGTGGCCCGCATGTTGGTGAGCTTCTTTTCCTTGGTGGGGTTCACGATCATGTCTTCGCTGCGGGCGTTTTCGCCGCAGACCATGCCCTCGTAGACCTCGTCGCCCGGCTCGATGAAGAGCTCGGCCCGCTCCTGCAGGCCGTCGAGACCGAAGGCCACCGCCTTGCCCGGCACCATCGAGACGAGCACGCCGTTGGCCCGCCCGGCCACCTCGCCCTCCATCGGGCTCCACTTCTCGAAGCGATGGTGCATGATCGCCGTGCCCTGCGTGGCATTGAGCACGCGGGTGCGCAGGCCGATCAGGCCGCGGGCGGGGATCGAAAAGACGGCGTGGGCGAATTCGCCGCGGTTGCCCATGTGCACGAGCTGGCCACGGCGGGAGCCGGTGAGCTCCATCACGGGGCCGAGCTTCTCGTGGGGCACCTCCACGACGAGCGTCTCGAAAGGCTCGAGCGTCTTGTCGCCCTCCTTGTGGAGGATCACGCGTGGCTTCCCGACCGAGAGCTCGTAGCCCTCGCGCCGCATCGTCTCGATGAGCACCGAGAGGTGCAAGAGACCGCGGCCCGACACCGAGAATTGCTCGCTCCCCTCGATCGGCTCGACCCGCAGGGCGACGTTTTTCTCGAGCTCCTTCGTGAGCCGGTCGCGCAGATGGCGGGTCGTCAGGTATTTCCCCGACTTTCCGGCCAGCGGTGACGAATTCACGCCGAAGACCATCGAGAGCGTCGGCTCGTCCACCGTGAGTCGCGGGAGCGGCCGCGGGTCGGTGGGATCGCAGATGGTGTCGCCGATCTCCACGTCCTCGATGCCGCTCACGGCGGCGATGTCGCCGGCGGTCGCCTGCTCCACGTCGATGCGGCCGAGCTTGTCGAACGACTGCACGCCCACGAGCTTCGCGGGCACGAGTGTGCCGGCCGCCGTGGAGCGGACCACCGCCGCCCCCTTGGTGAGCGCGCCCGACTCGACCCGGCCGATCGCGATCCGGCCCACGTAATCCGACCAGTCGAGCGTGGTCACGAGCATCCGGAGCGGCGCCGCCGCATCGACCAGCGGGCCCGGGATCTTTTCGAGCACGAGGTCGAGGAGCGGCTCCATCGTGCCCTCGCGGACGGCCGGATCGTGGGAGGCGTAGCCGCCGCGACTCGATGCGTAGACGAAGGGGAAGTCGGCGAGGTCGTCGTCGGCGCCGAGCTCCAGGAACAGGCCGAGGATCTCGTCGAGCACCTCCAGCGGCCGGGCGTCGGGGCGGTCGATCTTGTTGACCACCACCACCGGCCGCAGGCGGCACTCGAGGGCCTTGGAGAGCACG
>JBIIOM010000293.1:0-3071 GCA_044336925.1 Pirellulales bacterium | reverse complement strand
AATCGGGTCTTCGGCCGGAGCCTCAGTTCACGCTTGGCTTTCCAGAAGCGATGCTCGCCACCGAGTCGCGAACGAGACGCGACTGGTCATCCGCCGAAAGCTTTTGGCGGAGAAACTTTCCCGCCACCTCGACGGCCAGGTGGCCTGCCTTGTCGGCGATCTGCGCGAGTGCGTCGTCCGTGGCGAGACTGATCTCGTGGCGCGCCCTGGCCCGCTCTTCCTCCGCCGCCTTGCGGGCATCGGCGATGATCGACTGTCGCGTGGTCTCGGAGTCGCGGCGGGCCTCCTCGAGCATGCCGCGGACTTCATCCGACGCCTCGGCGAGACGCCGCTCGTAGGAGGCGAGCAACCGCTTGGCGTCTTCGTTGGCAGCCTGCGTGGCGGCGATCATGTCGGCGATGCCCTGCTCCCGCTTGGCGAGGCCTTCCATGATCGGCTTCCAGGCGAACTTCGTGAGCAGGGCGAACAATGCGAGGAACACGACGAAAGACCAAACAGCCAGATCGGTCTGGAACCATGCCGGACTCTCGAAGGCGGCTTGGGTCGTGCCGGCGGGAATGTTGTGGCCGATTTCGGGCGCGTGGCCGTGGCCATGGTCGTCAGCGAGAGCGACGGGACTGACCGCCAGGCAGGCCAGAACCGCCACGGCGCAGGAGGCAGCGACAAGGCTGCTGACGAACGGCGTGCGAGAAGGCTGCATGTGAGTGCTCCGCAAGCGGAAAAACGGGATTCGGGACGGGCTCCGCGATGCCGATCCACCGGATCGAACAGTCGCGGCGTATGGCGCCGACCGGTGCGGGTAGGGCGGGATAATGGAGCCCGCCCTACCCGACGTCCGGATGACGGTTACTTCTGCGAGCAGATGAACAGCGCGTAGAAGGTGAAGCCTTCGATCAGGGCCGCGGCGATGATCATCGCCGTCTGGATGCTGCCTGACACCTCGGGCTGACGGGCCATGCTCTCGTATGCGGCCGAGGCGAGCTTGCTGATGCCGAGGGCGGCACCGATGACCACCAGGCCGACCGCGAACGGAGCGGTGAGGTTGATGAGCGAATAGCCGGCTCCGGCAGCCTCCTGGGCGGAGGCGATATCGGCACACAGCAGCGTGACGACGATGGCGGCCAGGGCGGAAAGCGTGCGGGCGGAAAGAAGCGAGCGAATCATCACGGGTTCAAACTCCTTGCAAACGAGGGACTGCCGATTCGGAAACGGTTACGAAAGCGAAACGAGGAAAACGATGAGCGAAGTTCTACGGAAAAACTGAGATTTTTGAAGGGTGGGCCCGGGGCCGGCCCTGATGTGCCCCCCGCACGGCGTCAGTGCTGATGCACCGATGCACCGATGAAGAGGGCCGAGAGGAACGTGAAGATATATGCCTGCAGGAAAGCCACGAACAGTTCGAGGACGCTGAAAAGCGTGCAACTGACGACGCTGATGCCCGTCACGGTGGCCCACATGCCCATCGAGTAGCTCGCCGCCGCCGTGATCAGGCCCATGATGCCCAACAGCACGAGGTGGCCAGCCACCATGTTGGCGAGCAGTCGCACCGCCAAGATGAGGTGCTTGATGCACAGTCCGAGCATCTCGATCGCGAAGATCATCGGTTTGAGCAGGATCGCGAGCGGAAGCGGCAGATCCATCGAAGGCACTTGGTTACCGAAAAAACCGAAAAAGCCGAACTTCCGCATGCCTGCCACGACCACCGTGAGCATCGTCACGCCGGCGAGGGCGAGCGTCACGGAGAACGACGCCGTCGGCGATCCGGCCCACGGAACCATGCCCAGCAGGTTGCAGCCGAGGACGAAAAAGAACAGTGTGAGCAGCAAGGGGACGAACCGGTCGCCGTCGTGAACCGCGACGGCGGCATGACCGTGCCCGTGGCCGCCGTGATGGTCAGCGTGGCCATGATCTGCATGGTCGTGGTGATCGTGGCTGTCGATCGCCGGTCGGGCGATCTGGTCGCGGACGAACAGAATCATCACCTCGAAAAGATTGGCAAAGCGGCCCTGGGCGGGCGCGCCGCTACGGAGCTTCGCTGCCAGGCGGGTGAAGACGGCCAGCAGGATCGCGGCCAGAACGACCTCGAGGATCATGTACTTCGAGATGCCGAAGCCCGACTTCACCGCGTACAGGCTGTCGAGCTCGGCGAACGGCTGCGGGATGAGAATCTTGCCGTCCATCGCCGCGTTGAACTCGGCGACCTCGGTGATGTCAGGGCGACCGTCCCGGAGGAACTGCGGCACATCGTCGAGCGTCTTCCAGCCCTGCCGCCACATCGCCTTCGGAACCTCGAAGTAGTAGGCGTCCTTGAGGTGATAGATCGGGTTGTGGTCGGACATGGAGCCGGCGTTCCTGTGCTTCTTCCGAGACTGGCGAGATCGTCGTGGCCGAGACCGCGCACCGAGAGTGTGTGGTACACCGCGGGCGGGCGTCAATTCGCGACGTTTTCGCCGCGTCGCCGGCCCGTTCGTGTGGTGTCCATCATGTGCAGGGCGACGTCCGTTGCAAGGAGCGCCAGGTAAAAAATGAGCAGCAGGCGGTCGGCGCCGACGGTCCGCAAATCGCGGCCGTACGTCTGGAGCCAGCCGAGGGCCGCGAGGGGAAGCGCGAGCCGCAGGGCGACGGCAGCGAGGCCGCCGGCCACGGCCATGCCCGGCGTTCGTACGGGCCAGCGGGCCACGATCCAGCCACCCAACGCCGCAAGGCCGCACACCGCCGCGCTGAACGCTATCGCTCGGCTCCGTGACGGGCTTCCGTCACCCGTCCAGGCAGCGCCGAGAACGGCCATGCCGAGCACTGTTCCCAGAACGACGAGCCCAACACCCGTCCGCATCGTTCCTCGATCGCGGGGGCGGTTGGTCATGGCTTCCTTTCCGCCACGCGCACGAGCCATGCCATGCCGGTGACGAAGCCGAACGCCAGCCCCACGAGGCCGAGGAATTTTGTGCCCCAGCGGGCGTCGAGCCAGTTCCCGAGCACGGCGGGCATGAACATCACCAGGCCGGCGGCGATGATCCGCGTCGCCCACGTCATCGCGTCGCCGATCGGAGATGGTCGCGGGTCTTGGTGCA
>JBIIOM010000292.1:0-3074 GCA_044336925.1 Pirellulales bacterium | reverse complement strand
CCCGCGGCGGCATCTTCGGCACCTACGTGCAGCGCAACGCCATGATCGTGGCCATCGGCATGAGCTTCGCCATCATCCCGCTCATCTTCACGATCGCCGACGACGCGCTCTCGAGCGTGCCCGACCATCTGCGCAGCGCCTCGCTGGGCGCCGGGGCCACGCCCTGGCAGACGGCCGTGCGGGTGATCGTGCCCGCGGCGGCGAGCGGACTCTTTTCGGCGGTGATGATCGGGCTGGGGCGGGCCGTCGGCGAGACGATGGTCGTGCTGATGGCGGCGGGCAACACGCCGCTCATGGGATGGAACCTGTTCAACGGATTCCAGACGCTCTCCGCGGCGATCGCCACCGAATTGCCCGAGGCGGCCCGCGGCAGCGCGCATTACCGCGTGCTCTTCCTCGCCGCGCTCGTGCTCTTCGCCATGACGTTCGTCGTCAACACCGCAGCCGAGATCGTGAGGCAGCGGTTCCGAAGGAGGTCGCATGAGCTCTGATGCGTTGCCGGCCTCCGCGGGGTCGAAGGGCGGGCGGCATCGACTGCGCAGCGCCTACACCAACGTCGCCGCGCAGGGCGAGCCCTGGGTATGGCTCACCGGCGGCGCGCTCGCCACAGCGCTTGCGATGATCACGGGGCTTTTGTGCTTCATCGTGTTTCGCGGTGCGAGCACGTTTTGGCCGCAGCCGCTCGAACTCGTCGAGCTCGTCGATGGTCGCAAGACGCTCGGTGAAATCTCGGGACGGGAGCAGGCTGCGAATGGGCCGCGGCGGCTGGTGCGATCGGAGAATTTCGAACTGACCGGCAGCCATTACGAATGGTTCGACGATGCGCAGATCGCGACGAGCAGCCGTCCGGAGTGGGCGACGGCGGTGGAGCGTCTCGAGGGAGGGCGATTTCATGGTTTCCCGGCACGGCTCGTGCACGGGGACGAGGTGATCGCCGAGGGCCCGAGCGAGACGTGGCAGGCCTTCGAGCGGCTGCATGCCGACGCCCGGCACCGCTGGCGCAAGGCACTGCGGATCGATCGTCACGATCGCGGCGACCTGCAGCGGCAGCTTCGTGCTGCACGGCTGGCCGTGGTGCAGGCGGACCTCCGGTCGGGCCGCGACAGCCCGGCCTGTGCCGCCGCCCGAGCCGCCGAGCAGGCCGTGGCGGACCGCGTCTCGGGGCAGCTCGAGGCGGTCGATCGGGAAGCCGCCCTGTTGCGGCAGGAGAACAGAGGCTGGGGCGTGGAATTCGAGACGGCGTCGGGCGAAAAACAGTCGCTGCCGCTCGACGGCATCGTGCACGCCTGGCAGCCGAATCGGCTCTCCTGGTGGGGCAAGTTCGGCGTCTATCTCGCGCGGTGGCGCGAGTTTCTCACCGATGATCCGCGGGAGGCCAACAGCGCCGGCGGCGTCTTTCCGGCGATCTGGGGCACCGTGGCGATGACGCTCATCATGGCGATCCTCGTCGCCCCGTTCGGCGTGCTGGCCGCGCTCTATCTCCGCGAATACGCCGGCCGGGGGCCGGTGACCACCGCGATCCGCATCGCGATCAACAATCTGGCCGGCGTGCCGAGCATCGTCTACGGCGCATTCGGGCTGGGATTCTTCTGCTACGTGCTCGGCGCGGGGATCGACGACCTCTTCTTCAAGGCCAGCCTCGTGGCCGACGGCCAGCCCACCTTTGGCACCGGCGGGCTCTTGTGGGCGTCGCTCACGCTCGCGCTGCTCACGCTGCCGGTGGTGATCGTGGCGACGGAGGAGGCGCTCGCCGCGGTGCCCAATTCGATGCGCGAGGGCTCCTACGCTTGCGGGGCCGGCAAGTGGCAGACGATTCGCCGGATCGTGCTGCCGCGGGCGCTGCCCGGCATCATGACGGGCCTGATCCTCGCGATGGCGCGGGGCGCCGGCGAGGTGGCGCCGCTCATGCTCGTCGGCGTGAAAAAGCTCGCCGTCGACCTGCCGATCGACGGCACCTTCCCGTTCATCCATCCGGAGCGGGAATTCATGCACCTGGCCTACCTGATCTACGACGTGGGATTCCAAAGCCCCAACAGCCAGGCCGCCCAGCCGATGGTGTTTACGATCACGTTTCTGCTGGTCACGATCATCGCGCTGTTGAACCTCGCCGCGATCTGGCTCCGCTCCCGCCTCAAACGCCGCTTCGTGGCCCAGCAGTTTTGAGCCGACCCCGCGCCGTCCGGTATGATTCGGGCGTCGCCAGCCCCCTCGCACCAGCACCGTCCCAGTAGCACCCTCCCACCAGCAACGAGAAAGTCCGTCACGCATGCAGGCCCCGACCGAACACTCGCGCGAGGCTGCCGTCGGCCGACCGGCCGATCCGGCGCTGGGCGACAGGCTCGTGGCCGTGGCCGCCGGCCGCGAGGTGCCCGCCGAGGTGCATGACCCGGTGCTCGCCGAGCATCCCGTGCTCGAGATCGACCGCTTCAATCTCTGGTATGGCGCCAAGCAGGCGCTGCACGCGATCACGATGCCGATTCCACACAACAAGGTGACGGCGCTCGTGGGGCCGAGCGGCTGCGGCAAGTCGACGCTGCTCCGCAGCGTGAACCGGCTCAACGACCTCGTGCAGAGCGTGCGGATCACCGGCGACATGCGGCTCAACGGCGATTCGATCTACGACCCGCGCATGGACGTGATCGACCTGCGGAAGCGGATGGGCATGGTGTTTCAGAAGCCGAATCCTTTTCCGATGAGCATCTACGAGAACGTCGTCTATTCGCTGCGGATCGACGGCGAGAACAGCCGCGGCGTGCTCGACGAGGTGTGCGAGCTCAGCCTGCGGGGCGCGGCCCTCTGGGACGAGGTCAAGGATCGCCTGCACGACAGCGCGCTGGGGCTTTCCGGCGGCCAGCAGCAGCGGCTCTGCATCGCCCGCGCGATCGCGGCCGAGCCGGAGGTGCTGCTGCTCGACGAGCCCTGCTCGGCGCTCGATCCGATCGCCACCGGCAAGGTGGAGGACCTGATCCAGGAGCTCCGCGGCCGCTATTCGGTGCTCATCGTCACCCACAACATGCAGCAGGCCAGCCGGTCGAGCGACTACACCGCGTTCATGTATCTCGGCCGGCTCATCG
>JBIIOM010000081.1:0-10651 GCA_044336925.1 Pirellulales bacterium | reverse complement strand
GCAGAAGTCGCGTCGCGGTGGCCCTCGAAGACTCGGTCCAAATGCTCCGCGAGCTTCCGCCGACCCGGGCTCACTCGTCTTCGAGTAGACCGCTTCGTAAAGGAGACCGCTTGCTCCGCAAGCGGATTGGGATCCGCTTCGGGACGAAGCGGTCTACTTACATGGCGCGGATGAGGTCGATGCACATCGCGCGGACCTTGCCCGGATTGACGTTCGGGTTTTTCTTCTTGGCCTGGCCGATGAGGCCCGCGGCGGCCTGCTCCTTGCCCCCCTTCACGTCGGCGACGATCTTGGGGTTTTCCTCCAGCAGCTCCTTGCAGAGCGAGACGAGTGCGTCGTCGTCCACCGCGGCGATCCCCATCGAGGCGACCACGTCGGCGACGGCCTTCCCCGAGGCGAGCACCTCGGCGAAGATCTCCCGACCGCGGCTCGTGTCGAAGTCCCCCTTCTGCACGCGGCCGATCAGGTCGGCGAGCGCGTCGGGGCGGATCGGGAAGGCGTCGATCGATTCGCCGCGCTCGTTGAGCGTGCGGAGCACGTCCTGCTGGAGCCAGTTGCTCGCCACCTTGCCGTCGGCCACCCTCGCGGCCACGTCTTCGTAGTAGGTGACGAGGTCCCGCCCCTGGTTCACGAGCACGTCGGCATCGTAGGCGGAGATCGTCCACTTCTCGGCGAGCATCTTGCGGAGCACGGTCGGCGGCTCCCCCATGCTCCCGCGGACCTCGGCCAGCCGCGCGTCGGACACGGTGACGGGCACGAGGTCGGGCTCCGGGAAGTAGCGGTAGTCGCTCGACTCCTCCTTCTGCCGCTGCGGCCGCGTGATGCCGGCGGGATCGTCCCAGCCGCGGGTCTGCTTCGGCATCTTTCCGAGTTCGACCTTCGTGGCCTGCCACTCCTCCCACTGCCGCGCGGTCTCGTAGATGAGCGCCCGCTCGACGGAGCGGAAGGAATTCATGTTTTTGATCTCGACGATCGGCGTCTTCGCGATCCGGCCGTCGGGCTGCGGGATGTAGAGGTTGACGTTGGCGTCGACCCGCAGGCTCCCCTCCTGCATGTTGCAGTCGCTCACGCCGAGATAGACGAGCAGCAATTTGAGCTCGTTGAGCCACGCGCGGGCTTCCTGCGGGGTGCGCAGGTCGGGCTGCGTGACGATCTCGCAGAGCGGTGTGCCGGCGCGGTTGAGATCGATCCGCGTGTCGGCGGTGCCCGCCGCCTCGTCGTGCATGCTCTTGCCCGCGTCCTCCTCGAGGTGCACGCGGATGATGCCCACCTTTCGCGAGAAGGCCCCCTTCGGATCGACCACCTCGAGAAACCCGTCGCTCGAAAACGGCAGGTCGAACTGGCTGATCTGATAGCCCTTGGGAAGATCGGGATAGAAGTAGTTTTTCCGGTCCCATTTGGTGTAGGCCGCGATCTTGCAGTTGAGCGCGAGCGCCGCCTTCATGGCGAGCGCGAAGGCTTCGCGGTTCATGACCGGCAGCGAGCCGGGCAGGCCGAGGCAGGTCGGGCAGACCTGCGTGTTCGGGGGCGCACCGAACTTCGTGGAGCAGCCACAGAAGAGCTTCGTGCGGGTCTGCAGCTGGACGTGCACCTCGAGGCCGATGACCGTCGTGTAGGGCGCGTCGGCGGCGAAAGCGGCGGAGGTCATGGTCAGGCGATCTTCTTGGGGCGGCGGGTGTGCCAGTCGGTGAGCCGCTGGAAGCGGTCGGTAGCCCGCAGCAGGAGCGGTTCGGCGAGGGCCGGACCCTGCAGCTGGAAGCCCACGGGCAGGCCCGACTTCGTGAAGCCGCAGGGGAACGAGATGCCGCCGACGCCGGCAAGGTTCGTGGCCACGGTGTAGAGGTCGACGAGATACATCGCGAGCGGATCGCCCGTCTTTTCGCCGAGCTTGAAGGCGGGCGTCGCGGAGACCGGGCCGCCGATCAGGTCCACCCTCTCGAAGGCGTCGAGGTAGTCCTGCCGGATGAGCCGGCGGACTTTGAGCGCCTTGGCGTAGTAGGCGTCGTAGTAGCCGGCCGAGAGGGCGTAGGTGCCGAGCATGATCCGCCGCTGCACCTCGGGGCCGAAGCCCTCGGCGCGGCTGCGGCAATACATCTCGACGAGCGGCGACTCGAAGCCGCCCGACTTGGAAGATGATCGGTGACCCCCCCCGGGCTCGGCCCGGTGACCCCCCGCGGGCTTGGCCCGATGTCCATAGTGTGCGCCATCGTACCTCGCGAGATTGCTCGACGCCTCGCACGGCGCGATGAGGTAGTAGGTCGGCACGCCATACTTCGCGTGCGGCAGTTCGACGTCCACCACCGTCGCGCCGGCCGCCTTGAAGACGGCAAACGCCTCGTCCACCCCCTTCGCCACTTCGGGATCGAGGCCCTCGGCATAGTGTTCCGCCACGCGGCCGATGCGAATGCCGGTGAGCGGCTGCTCGAGCAATTCCGAGTAGCGCGGCACGTCGGCGGCGAGCGAGGTCGAGTCGCCGGGGTCGTGGCCGGCGATCGTCTCCATCACCAGCGCGCAATCGGCCGCCGATCGGGCCATCGGGCCGATCTGGTCGAGGCTCGACGCAAATGCAATGAGCCCGCGGCGGCTGACGCGTCCGTAGGTCGGCTTGAGCCCGGTGATGCCGCAGAGGCCGGCCGGCTGGCGGATCGAGCCGCCGGTGTCGGAGCCGATCGCCACGGGCGCCATGTCGGCAGCCACGCAGGCAGCGGAGCCGCCGCTCGAGCCGCCCGGGGCACGCGTGAGATCCCAGGGATTCTTCACGGGGCCGAAGGCGGAGTTTTCGTTGGAGCCGCCCATCGCGAATTCGTCCATGTTCGTCTTCCCGACGATCACGGCATCGGCTTCGCGGAGCCGGCGGACGGTGTCGGCATCGTAGGGCGGCCGGAAGTGCTCGAGCATCTTCGAGGCGCAGGTCGTGGGCAGGTCGGCCGTGCAGAGGACGTCCTTCACGGCCACGGGCAAGCCGGCGAGCGGGCCGATCGGCTTGCCCGCCTTGCGCCGCGCGTCGATCTCCGCCGCCTTCGCCAGCGCACCATCCCGGTCAACCTTCAGAAAAGCGTTGATCGCGCCGTCGAGCGACTCGATCCGCGCAAGGAAAGCCTCGGTGCACTGCACGGCCGACAGGTCGCCCTGCCGGACGGCGGTCACGAGATCGGTCGCGGAGAGTTCGGCGGGTTGCATGGGCGTGATCGGGAGGGTGGGCGCGTGGGGGCGGTCAGGCCGCGCCCGACTCACCGAGAACGGCTGGCACGAGGAAACACTCGCCGTCGTGCCGCGGCGCCGACTGCAGGGCTTCGGCCGTCGAGAGCGAAGGCTTCGGCACGTCGTCGCGAAACACGTTTTGCGTGTCGAGCGGGTGCGCGAGCGGCTCCACCGCCGACGTGTCGAGCTCTTCGAGCAGCGACACGAAGCCGACGATCTTCGAGAGCTCCCCGGTCATCCGATCGAGATCGGCATCGGAGAGCGCAAGCCTGGCCAGCATCCCGACCTTGGCGACATCCTGGCGGGAGAGTGGCATGGCGACTGGCGATTACGGGCGGGCGCGGGGACCGGACGGCACCGCTTCCTCTGCGGCGGCCTTGGCCTTCTCGACGGTGGGCAGCCGGAAGGGCTGCTGGCGGACGAGCTTCGTGACGGCGCCGCTCTTGATGCACTGCGTGCAGACCAGGGCGGTCGTGCTGGTGCCCCGGCCGACGGTGATTCGCAGCCGCTGGAGATTCGGCTTGAACTTGCGGCGGGTGATGCCGGTGACCTTGGTGCCGACGCCGCCGAGATACTTCGCCTTACCGCGGATGGTGACGGAGTTTCCCATCGAGAAACCCTTGCCGCAGACCTGACAGGAACGTGCCACGATTGAGACTCTTTACTGGATTGACGGTTGGCGACGGTATGTCGCGAAGCCCAAAGAATAGCTTTTCGGGCCAAACCCGCAAGGCGAAACTCCCGTTTCGCGGCGTTTTTCAGCGATCGCGAACGACGCGGCTTGGAGCAAATGGCCGGATGATGGTGGCACGCGTCATCCCCATCGCTTCCGCGAGGGCTTTTGGGGGCATGTCCGCGGGCTTCGGCCCGGGGCTTTTTGTTGGGCGGCAACGACGCGCTACCCTGCGAGCCCCAGGGCTTCCTCGAGAGGCATAACCTCGATTCCCTCCGTCAGCCGATAGGGACGGCACGCGGGCGACACGACCACGAGGCGAGCGAGGTCGAGATCCTGCTTGGCGATGGCCATCGAACGGGTGAGCGTGGGGGCGTCGGCCACCTTGAATTCGAAGCCCACCCTTTTGCCACGGATCGTGGTGAGCAGATCAAGTTCGGCCCCGGATTGCGTGGCCCAGAAGAAGGCGTCGGCATGCGGCAGTCGGGCCAGCACCTGCTCCAGTGCAAAGCCCTCCCAGCTGCCGCCGAGCTTCGGGTGACCAAAGAGCGCCGCTTCGTCGGGGATTCCGAGGAGGGCGTGGAGCAGGCCGCTGTCGCGGACGTAGATCTTCGGCCGGCGCACGAGCCGCTTCCCGAGATTGACGAACCACGGCGGCAGAAGCCGCACCATGCCGGCGGCTGCCAGCATCTCGAGGTGCCGCTGGACCGTCTTGTGGGTTTCGCCCAGTGAACGGCCAAACTCCGACGCATTGAGATACTGGCCGTGGTGATGGGCGACCATCCGCCACAGCCGGCCGAGGGAGGCCGGCGTGGCTCCCAGCCCGAGCGTGCCGAAGTCGCGGTCGATGAATGTGCGAAGAAAGTCGGTGCGCCATGCGAAGCTCTCCGGTTCACCGGTCGCCAGGAACGAGCGAGGAAAGCCTCCGCGAAGCCAGAGCGACCTGATCGCCGCGACACCCACGTCGGCCAAGGCGAAGCCCTGCATGTCGACGAACGCAACGCGGCCGGCGAGCGACTCCGTCACGCCGCGGACGAGATGGGGCGATGCACTGCCGAGCAGCAGAAACCGGGCTGGCGTCTCCGGCCGGTCGATGAGCACACGCAGGACCGGAAAGAGCTGCGGCATCCGCTGCACCTCGTCGACCACGACGAGGCCGCGGAGCGATTCGAGCGCGAGGAGCGGATTGCGCAGAGCTGCCTCGTCGGCCGGGTGTTCGAGATCGAAGAAACGGGTCGCTCGGCCGGCCGCGATCTCTCGGGCGAGGGTCGTCTTGCCGCATTGCCGCGGCCCAAGAAGCGCCACGCCTGGGGACCGTTTCAGCCCGTTGAGAACGGCCTCGATAAGTGATTTACGGCAAATCATTCTTGCATTATGGGAACAGAAATCCCACAATGCAACGTTTGTGCCATCCCCCTGCGGCGGGGATCGGCGACTTCGCCAAGGCGATTGAAGAAATGCCCAGATGGTGAAGGCGAGCGGCATCCCACTCGCTTCCGCGAGGGGCTTTTGGGGGCATGTCCCCGGGCTTCGGCCCGCGGCTTTTTGTTGGGTGATTCGATCCGCGCCTACAAACACACGAGCACGGCGTCGTGCACGAGGCCGTTGGTGGCCACGCCGTCGCCCGACTCGATGCTCGCGCGGCCGCGCCAATCCGTAAACCGGCCGCCGGCTTCGGTCACCACCGTCTCCACGGCGGCGGCGTCCCAGGCGTTGAGGAGCGGGTCGATCATCACGTCGGCCCGGCCGGTCGCCACGAGCAGGTAGCCGTAGCCGTCGCCCCAGGTGCGGACGACCCCGCAGGCCGATTCAATTCTGGCTCGGGCGGCCTCGCCGGCCGCGCGGCCGCCGCTCCACCGCGCGAACGACGTGAAGTCGCTGGAGCAGACGAGCGATTCGCGCAGCGTCGCCCGCGCCGACACGCGCGCGGCAACCGGCGCGGCCGAGCCGCGCACGTGCCAGGCGCCCGCGCCGCGGGCCGCGTAGACCATTTCGTCGAGCGCGGGGATCGCGATCACGCCGAGCACCCCCTGCCCCGCCTGCCGGCAGCCGACGAGCGTGGCATAGAGCGGCACGCCGCGGATGAACGACTTCGTGCCGTCGATCGGATCGACGATCCATTCATATCCCGATGTGCCCGCCGTCGCCCCCGTCTCCTCGCCGAGAAAGGCGTCGTCGGGAAACGCCGTCAGCAACTGCCCGCGGAGGATCGCCTCGGCGGCGCGGTCGGCCTGCGTCACCGGCGAGGCGTCGGCCTTCGTGTCCACCACGAGGGTCGGGGAGTTGAACCAGCGGAGCGTGTCGGCGGCCGCGAGTCGCGCGGCGGCGATCGCGGCGCCGAGGCGGTCGTCGATGGCGGCGTTGGTCGGACGTCCGGGCGTTGTCGCGGTCATTCGGTCTGGCCCTCTGTCGCAGCCTGTGGTTCGGCCGGCGGCGCGCGGAGAGAGAGGAGGAGGAGCAATCCCGCGCCGATCACGAGCCACGTGTCGGCGAGGTTGAAGATCGGCCAGTCGATGATGCCTTCGAGCGCGAAGTGAATCCAGTCGCGCACGGCGAGCACCGGCGTGCCTGCCCGGCCGGCGGGTGCGTGCCAGGTGAGGCCGGGCAGCCCGAGCCGGTCGTAGAGGTTGCCGACGATGCCGCCGGTGATCAGCGCGAGCGCCACGAGCAGCCAGCGGTCCTCGCGGGTCGGCCGCCGCGAGACGGCGTAGAGAATGCCGCCGATCGCCACGCAAGAAACGCCCGCGAAGAGCAGGCCCATCCCCTGCCCCATGCCGAAGAGCGCGCCCTCGTTGAGATTCGTCTCGAGCGTGAGCATTCGCGGAACGAGCACGATGCCGGGCCGCTCGCCCGGCATGCCGAGCCGGCGGAAGAGCGCCCACTTCGTGACGAGATCGATCACCGCGGACACGATGGCGATCCCGGTGAAGAGCGGCCAGCCGCGCGAACCGGCCGTGGTGCCGGAAGAAGTGTCTGGCATGGTTGTGCGAAGTCCGTTTCGCTCGTCTTCCCGTCGGCCGTGGGGAATCTGTGTCAGCGGGGCTGCCGTGGCCGGCTGCCCGACGGGTTTTCCTGTTTCTCGGCGCAGCGGATGCAGAGCGCTGCGAACGGGATCGCCTCGAGCCGCTTCTTGGCGATCACGCCGCCACAGTCCTCGCATTCGCCGTAGGTGCGCGACCGAATCCGGTCGAGCGCGTGCTCCACCTGCTCGAGCGTTCCCTCTTCGCTCGCCATCAGGCTGAGTGTGAACTCCTGCTCGTAGGCGTCGGAGCCGAGGTCGGCCATGTGGATCGGCATGCTCGAGAGATCGCCGCTCGCCTCGGCGCGGGTCTTGCGCAGGGCCGCGTCGGCCATCGTGGAGACGTCTCCACGCAGCCGCGCCCGCATGGTTTCGAGGGCCGCCTTGAAGGGCTTCATTTCCGCCGCTTTCATCATTGCACCCGCCGTTGCACTGTTGAGTGCGGTTGGGAACACCCTTTTGGGTGGTCCGAGCCGCGTCAGGGATAGCCCCTCAGATTACCCTTCCAAGGCCGGCTGTCAAACTGGCAGCCGCGGCCGACGCCAGCCAGGAATTCCGGTTGCGCAACCTGGGAAAAGGCTGCTTGCTGCCCGCCCGGGCATGACCTACCTTTGCCGGAGTCGGTGGTGAATCACGCCGTAGTCGGTCGCCCCGGATGGCCGACTGTTGTGGTGTTGCCCCCGAAGATGTCGAAGGAGCCCATCGTGGCCGTCGCCGCCCGTACCGATCTAGCGTTTCAGCAGTGCATATCGCCCGCCTGCGGTGCGACCTTTTCCGTGGACGAGGTGCTGACGAGCTGCCCGTCCTGCGGCAACCTCCTCGACGTCGCCTACGACTGGGACCGGCTCCGGCCGCCGACCTCGTTTGAAGTCTTCGAGCGAAAGTGGATGCGCCGCAGCGACCCGCTCGCCTACTCGGGCGTCTGGCGGTTTCACGAGCTTTTTCCGTTCGCGCCGCGCGAGAGCGTGGTGACGATCGGCGAGGGGCAGACGCTGCTATCCGTCTCCGACGGCGTCGGGGCGTTCGTCGGCATGAAGCCCGGGCGGCTCCATCTGCAATACGAGGGGCTCAACCCATCGGGCTCCTTCAAAGACAACGGCATGTCGGCCGCCTTCACGCACGCCCGCATGATCGGTGCGCGGCGGGCGGCGTGCGCCTCCACCGGCAACACGAGCGCGTCGCTGGCCGTCTACTGCGCCGTCACGCGGCTCATGCGCGGCATCATCTTCATCGGCTCCGGCAAGATTTCCTACGGCAAACTCTCGCAGGCGCTCGATTATGGCGCCCTCACGATCCAGATCGCGGGCGACTTCGACGACGCGATGGCCCGCGTGAAGGAGGTCTCCGGCAAGCTCGGGATTTATCTCGTCAACAGCGTGAATCCCTTCCGGCTCGAGGGGCAGAAGTCGATCATGTATCGCGTGCTCGAGTCGCTCGGCTGGGAGGTGCCCGACTGGATCGTGGTGCCCGGCGGCAACCTCGGCAACTCGAGCGCCTTCGGCAAGGCGTTCGCCGAGCTGCGGAAGATCGGCCTGATCGACCGGGTGCCGCGGCTCGCCGTGATCAATGCCGCCGGCGCCAATACGCTCTACGAGCTCTATCACAAGCGGGGCCTGCGGTGGGAAGGCGGCCGTGCCGATCTCGCCCCCGCCTGCCATTACTACGACGAGCTCGACCGCGACAAGAAGCGGGCCGACACGATCGCCAGCGCCATCGAGATCAACCGGCCGGTAAACCTCAACAAGTGCCTGCGGGCGCTCGAGGTCTGCGACGGGGTGGTGCGCGAGGTGAGCGAGCAGGAGATTCTCGACGCGAAGGCGCAGGTCGGCGCCGGCGGATTGGGCTGCGAGCCGGCGAGCGCCGCGAGCGTGGCCGGGGCAAAGCAACTGGTCGCCGAGGGCGTGATCGGCAAAGACGAGCGGGTGGTCTGCATCCTGACGGGCCACCAGCTCAAGGATCCCACCGCGACCGTCGCCTACCACACCACCGACCAGAAGCTCTTCAACGAGGTGCTCGGCAGCCGCGGCGTGAGCCGGGCGAGCTTCGCCAACCGGGCGGTGAGCGTGGGCAATCGTCTCGAGGAGATCGTGCAGGCGATCGATCTCTATGGCTGAGCCTGCAGCGCTGCGTCTGGTCGTTCATGGTGCCGCGGGCCGCATGGGCTGCCGGGTGGTTGCCTGCGCCGCGACCGACACTCCCCCGTGGCGGCTTGTCGCCGCGATCGAGCGGGCCGGTCATCCGCGGAGCGGCGACGATGCGGGCGTGCTCGCCGGCATTTCGTCCGCCGGCGTGGCCGTGAGCGACGCGTGGACCTGCCCGGCCGACGTGGTGATCGACTTCTCGCTGCCCGAGGCGGTGGCCGGGATCGTGGCCAAGTGCGTGCAGGCCAAGCTGCCGCTCGTCGTGGCCACGACGGGGCTCGAGGCCAAGGAGCATGCGGCCATCGCCGCCGCGGCGAAGACGATTCCGATCCTGCAATCGCCGAGCATGAGCCTGGCCGTCAATATCGCGATGGATCTCGTGGGCCGGGCGGGCGCGCTGCTGGGCCGCGTGGGCGGCCGCACCGACGTCGAGATCATCGAGTGCCACCATCGTCATAAAGAGGATTCGCCCAGCGGCACGGCGCTGAAGTTTGGCGCGATCGTGCAGGAGGCGATGGGGCAGACGAAGGCCGCGCACGGCCGCGAAGGCCGGCCCGGCGCGCGGCCCGCCGACGAGATCGGCTACCACGCCGTCCGCGCGGGCGACAATCCGGGCGAGCACACGATCCTCTTCGGCATGGAGGGGGAGAGTTTCTCCGTGAACGTGCGGGCGACGAACCGGGATTGCTACGCCCGGGGCGCCCTGGCCGCGGCGCGGTTTCTCGTCGGCAAGCCGGCCGGGCTCTATTCGATGCGCGACGTTCTCGGCATGTAGACCGCTTGCTCCGCAAGCGGATCCAGATCCGCTTCGGGACGAAGCGGTCTACTTTGCAAGCGGTCTACTTTGAGCGGTCTGCTTTCCGGACGATTCATGGGTTCCGCACGGTGGGGACGATGGGTAGAATCGCTGCGGTCGGCACGGGCCCTGCCCGTGCCGCGCTTGGAGGGTAAGCGAATGGCTAGCGGCGACACTGGAAATGTCGTGCCCCGAAAGGGGTTGTGGGTTCGAGTCCCATGCCCTCCGCTGCCGATGACGTGCGTGTGGCATCAGGAATTCCTTTGGTCCGATGGCGGTTCTGCTCGACATCAAGAATGCCTCGAAGCGCTACGGCGATCAGGTGCTGCTCGACCGCGCGTCGGCCACCATCACCGATGACGGCAAGATCGGCTTCGTCGGCCGCAACGGCGCCGGCAAGAGCACGCTGCTCCGCGTGATCCTCGGCGAGGAGGAGCTCGACTCAGGCGAAGTGATCCGTCACCCGCGGCTGCGGCTCGGGTATCTGCGGCAGCACGATCCCTTCCTGCCCGGCGAGACCGCGCTCGAATTCTTGATGCGAGATAGCGGGCAGCCCGACTGGAAGTGCGGCGAAGTGGCCGGCCAGTTCGAGCTCAAGACGCCGCACCTGAATGGGCCGGTGCAGAAGCTCTCCGGCGGCTGGCAGACCCGCGTGAAGCTCGCGGCGCTGCTCCTGCACGAGCCGAATCTCCTCCTCCTCGACGAGCCGACGAACTTCCTCGACCTGCGGACGCAGATCCTGCTCGAGCATTTCCTGCGTGGCTATCGAGAAGCCTGTCTGATCGTGTCGCACGACCGGGCGTTTCTCGCCGCCACGTGCG
>JBIIOM010000080.1:0-10653 GCA_044336925.1 Pirellulales bacterium | reverse complement strand
CGCCCAGCAAAAAACGACTCGGCTCACCTCGCTCGCGCGTCGGGCTTCCGTAGCAACCGAGAACAACCTCGTTGTTCCATGCGCAATAGCATCAGAGCTGTTCATGCTTAATGATGTCTCCATGCCGCTGCAGAAATCCTCTCCTGACTTCGAGTTTCGCGCCCCCACGCGGCTGGTCGTCGGGCCAGGCACCGTCGGGCGCCTCGGGGAACTGGCGCGGGAACTTGGGGCGACGCGGGCGCTCGTGGTGAGCGATGCGGGGATCGTCGCCGCCGGCCATACGGCAGCGGGGCTCGACTCGCTCGCGGCAGCCGGGATCGCCACGGCCACATTCTCCGGCTTCACCGAAAACCCGTCGTCGGGCGAGGTCGAGGCGGGCACGGCCTTCGCCCGCGACTTCCGCCCCGACCTGCTCGTCGGGCTCGGCGGCGGCAGTTCGATGGACTGCGCGAAGGGGATCAATTTTCTTCTTTCCTGTGGCGGCCGGATGCAGGACTACAAAGGCCGCGGCACCGCCACCGGCCCGATGCGGCCGTCGATCGCCGTGCCGACGACGGCGGGCACCGGCAGCGAGACGCAGTCGTTCGCCCTGATCACCGACGCCGAAACCGGCCTGAAGATGGCCTGCGGCGATCCGCGGGCGGCATTCCGCGTCGCGATCCTCGACGTGCACCTCACGCTCACGCAGCCGCTGTCGCTCGTGGCGCTCACCGGCATCGATGCTCTCTCGCACGCCGTCGAGAGCCATGTAAGCCGGGCGGCCACGCCGGCCTCGCGGGTCTTTTCCCGCGAGGCCTGGCGACTGCTGGCCACGAATCTTCCCGCCGTCTTTGCCGATGGCGGCAGCCTTGCCGCGCGGTCGGCCGTCCAATTTGGTGCGGCGCTGGCGGGCCTGGCGATCGAAAACTCGATGCTCGGCGCGGCGCATGCCCTCGCCAACCCACTCACCGCCGCGCACGGCATTGCCCACGGCCAGGCTGTCGGCCTCATGCTGCCGCACGTCGTGCGATTCAATGGACATTTCGGTGTCGCGGCCTGCGACGATCGCTACGCGGAATTGCTCGGCGACATCGGCATCAGTGCCGCGCCGTCGGCTGCCGGAGGCCGGCTCGCAGACTGGCTGGCCGACCTGCTCCGTGCGTCGCATTTGAAGACGACGCTTTCAGCCTGTGGCGTCTCGCAGCCCGATGCTTCAATGCTCGCCGCGGTGGCCGCCGAGCAATGGACGGCAGGCTTCAATCCGCGGCCCGTGGCCGCCGCCGACCTAGCCGCGCTCTACGAGGCCGCGCGATGACGGCCATTCTGAAAAAGCATCGTCGCCACCCAGGCGGCTCGTTGCGTTTTTGCATCGCGTGTCTTCTCGCGGTCAGCGTCTCCTCTCCGCTCGTGGCGGCAGACGTGCCGGAGGCTGCCGCAGAAAGCTGGCCGATGTTTCGCGGCTGCGCAGCGGGCACCGGTCGCTCCGCCGCGGCGCTCAGCCTGCCGCTCGTGGAACGCTGGCACCGCACGTTCGAGAAGACCGCGTTCGAGGCGACGCCCGTCGTCGTCGCCGGCACGATCTACGTGGGGGATCTCGACGGCACCTTCCATGCCCTCGCGCTCGAGACGGGCGCGACCCGCTGGACGTTCACATCCGAGGCCGGGTTCCCGGCGAGCGCCGCGGCGTCAACCGATCCCGCCCTGCCGCTCGTCGTGGTGGGCGATGCCGACGGCGTCGTCCGGGCACTCGACGCCGCAAACGGCGCCCAGCGCTGGCAATACAAAACCGAAGGGGAAATCTCGGGCGGCCCGACGCTCATCCACGCCGCCGACGGCGGCCGCGTCTTCGTCGGCTCGCAGGATGCGTCACTCTCCTGCCTCGATCTCGCCACCGGCCGACTCATCTGGAAGCATTCGATCGCCGACCAGATCCGCTGCTCGCCAACGGTGGCCGACGGCGCCATCTTGCTGGCCGGCTGCGACGGCAAACTGCATGTGATCGATACGGCCACCGGCACCGAGCGAACCGCCGTGCCGATCGGCGGGCCGACCGGAAGCACCCCCGCGGCCCACGCATCACGGGTCTATTTCGGCTCCGAGGGGGGCGGCTTCTTCGCGATCGACGTCGCCGCGGCGAAGGTCGCCTGGCAGTTCATGCCGGCCGCCAACGCGCAGGCCTATCGGTCGAGCGCCGCGATCGCCGACGGCCTCGCGATCGTCGGCTCGCGAGGCCGGGCCGTCGAGGCCTTCGCGGTCGCCGACGGCGCGCGGGCCTGGCGGCAGCCGATGCGCGGCCGCGTCGACGGCTCGCCGGTCGTGGCCCACCGCGCGGGCGACGGGGGGCTCATCGCGCTGGTCGGCGACGCCGCCGGCCGGCTCGCGGCGCTCGATGCCGCCACGGGGAAGCCCGTCTGGGAGTTCGACGCCGGCGGCGGCTTCGCGGCGTCGCCGGCCGTCGCCGCCGGCCATGTCGTGGCGGCCTCCGACGATGGAACGATCTGGTGTTTCCGTTCCGCGAGCAAGTGAGCGAGGCGCAGGATGGCGTGGCTTCAGAAAGAAATCAGGCTGGCCCAGCGGCATCGCGGCTTTCACTTGATCACGCGCGAGATCGAGGCGGCGCTGCCGGAACTGGCGACGTTTCGCGTCGGCCTGCTGCATGCCTTCATCCAGCACACGTCCGCGAGCGTGTCGATCAACGAGAATGCCGACTCCGACGTGCCGCGCGACCTGGAGATGGCGTTCAACGCGATCGCGGCCGAGACGCTGCCCTACGTGCACACGCTCGAGGGGCCTGACGACATGCCGGCCCACGTGAAGAGCTCGATGATCGGCAGTTCGGTCAGCGTGCCGATCCACGAGGGCCGCCTGCGGCTGGGCACCTGGCAGGGCATCTACCTCTGCGAGCACCGCGATCGGGGCGGCCCGCGGCGGCTCGTGCTCACCCTTCACGGGGAATGACGCCCATGGGCTTCGATCCCGCCGCGGCCTTCGATGCCGAGCGATTCCGCCGCGAAGGCCGCGCCGTGGTCGATTGGATCGCCGACTATTGGGAGTCGCTCGCCGCGCGGCCCGTGCAGACCGGCGTGGAGCCGGGCTGGGTCCGGGCGCATCTGCCGCCATCGGCGCCCGAGAAGCCCGAGCCGCTCGACCGCGTGCTCGCCGATCTCGATCGCTTCGTCGTGCCGGCCCTCACGCACTGGCAGCACCCAGCCTTCTTCGGCTATTTCCCCGCCAATGCGAGCGGCCCGTCGATCCTCGGCGAGCTGCTCTCGGCGGGCCTCGGCGTGCAGGGAATGCTCTGGGCGACGTCGCCCGCCTGCACCGAGCTCGAAACGCACGTGCTCGACTGGCTTCGCGACCTGCTCGGACTGCCGGAGCGATTCGCAAGCGACGGCCGCGGCGGCGGCGTGATCCAGGATTCGGCCTCGAGCGGGCTCTTTTGCGCGCTCGTGGCCGCCCGCGAGCGGGCCACTGGGCTCGCGAGCAACGCGCATGGCGTGGATCAATCCGATCGGCCGCTTGTCGTCTACGCCAGCGCCGACGCGCATTCGAGCGTTATGAAAGCGGCGACGCTCGCCGGCATCGGCCGCGACTGGGTGCGGCTCATTGCGACCGACTCACGAGGCGCGATGGACGCGGCCGCCCTCGACCGCGCGCTTGCCAACGACGCCCAGGCGGGCCATCGTCCGTGCTTCGTCGTCGCCACCGTCGGCACGACGGCGTCGGGCGCGATCGATCCCGTGCCGGAGATCGCAGCAGCGGCGCGGCGGCACGAGGCGTGGCTGCACGTCGATGCCGCCTGGGCCGGTGCCGCGGCGATCTGCCCGGAATACCGCGAACCAATCGTGGCGGGCGCCGAACAGGCCGACAGCTGGGGCTTCAACCCGCATAAATGGCTGCTCGTGAACTTCGACTGCCACGCGCTCTGGGTGGCCGACCGCGAGCCGCTCGTGCAAGCGCTGGCTGCGCGGCCGGAATACCTGCGGAACCGGGCAACCGAGGCCGGCGGCGTGATCGACTACAGCGATTGGCAGGTGCCGCTCGGCCGCCGGTTTCGGGCGCTCAAGCTCTGGATGACGCTGCGGATGATCGGCGCTGAGCCGCTACGGGAGCGGATCCGCGACCATGTCGCCTGGGCGGCCGAATTCGCCGGCTGGGTCGAGGCAGACCCGCGTTTCGAACTGCTCCAACCGCCATCGCTCAGCCTCGTCACGTTCTCCCTCCGGGCCGGCGACGAGCCGACAGCCGCCCTGCTCGATCGGGTGAACCTCGGCGGCCGGGCGTTTTTGAGCCATGCGCGGGTGGCTGGCCGCCACGCCCTGCGGCTCGCGATCGGGGGCACGCTCACCGACCGGCCGGCGGTCGCCGCCGCCTGGGACGCCATCCGGCAAGGCGTCGACTGACGCCCAAAGTAGACCGCTTCGTCCCGAAGCGGATCTGGATCCGCTTGCGGAGCAAGCGGTCTACCTTCGGCCAAGGCGAGCGGGTCGGCGGAAGCTCGACGAGCATTTGGACCGAGTCTTCGAGGGCCACCGCGAGGAGCCATTCCGCCGTTGGAGCGGCGGACGAAGAACTTCTGCCGCCCGCGAGCCGGGGGGCAGCTGGGGATCCGCTCGCGGAGCAAGCGGTCTCCATTGAATCGCCGCAAGTCGGGAACTTTGGGAAATCTGTCGGGCTCCCGCCAAATGTCATCATCTGTTCCGGCAGTGGTTTTCGATAGGGAAAGTGGGAAATTTTCCCGCCCGAACCATTCCCGGACTGCCCCCGTATTATTGGTTGCGGCCCGTCGCCAAACGGCCTGTTTCCAGGGTCTCGGCAGGGCCAGGAGCAACAACGATGGCACGAAAAGAAGCACTTTTGAACCTCCGGGCGATCCTCGTCCGCCGCCGCGATGCCCTGCGCAGCGCCCTGGCCGGCGACCTGACGCTCCTCAAGGAGCTCCGCAGCGAATCGCCGGGCGACGTGATCGATGCGGCGGTCGATTCCGCCCAGGACGAGATCAGCTCCCAGCTGGCCGAGGTGGAAAGCCGCGAACTGGCCTCCATCGAGAACGCCTTGGAGCGGATGCGGAACGGTCTGTACGGCACCTGCGAATACTGCGGCTGCAAGATCCCGATGGCGAGGCTCAACGCCCTGCCCTATGCCACGATGTGCATCGCCTGCCAGCGTGACGTGGAGCGCACAGGCGCCGGCCCGGCGGGTCGCGAGGCCTCGGAATCGCGCGAGGAGCTGGCGGGCGACCTCGAGATCGACGTCTCCTGAGCATGCCTTCGGCCTCGATTCGCGAGGGTTCGGGTATGCTGAGCGCGAGCGATTCCGAACCTTCGTGAGCGCCACTCCATGCCCGTGCCCCGCAGCCGTCGTTTCATCCTTCGTCTCTGGGTCGTTCTCCTCATCGGAGTTCCCTCGTCCGCCGTGGCGGACGAGGCGCCCGTGCCGCTGGCGCCGATCGCGCCCCCCGCGGCTGCGGCGCCGAGCCGTGTCGCGGCGCCCCGCTCCGAGGCAACTCGGATCGATCCCATCCGCCCGGCCCGGCTTTCGCCCGGCGAACGGGAGCGGCTGTACGCCCAGGTCGAGCGGGATGCCGAGCTCCTCGAGCGGCAGAGCGCCCAGCTGCGGCGGCTCACGCAGCTCGTCCGCCCGACGGTCGTCCACATCGACACGAAGAAGCCGTCGTTGCGTCCGAAGAATGGCAAGGCCAGCGAAGACGAGGCCGGCTCCGGCGTGATCGCCGAGGTGGCCGGCCGCATCGTGGTGATCACCAACCGCCACGTCATCAATCGGGCCGACCTCGACAACATCACGATCCGGCTCGACGACGGCCGCGAAATCAATCCGCTGCGGCTCTGGTCCGACGCGAGCACCGACATCGCGGTGATGGAAATCCAGGCCGATGATCTCGTGCCGGCCCGGCTCGCGGAGAAGGATCCCGTCCAGATCGGCGACACCGTGCTCGCGGTCGGCAGCCCCTTCGGCCTCTCCCACTCCGTCACGCTCGGAATCGTGTCTGCCAAGGGCCGCCGCGATCTCGAACTGGGCGAGGAGGGGGTGCGGTTCCAGGATTTCATCCAGACCGACGCGGCGATCAACCCGGGCAACAGCGGCGGGCCGCTGGTGAACCTCCGCGGCGAAGTGGTCGGTCTCAATACGGCGATCGCCAGCAACTCCGGCGGCAGCGAGGGGATCGGTTTCGCGATCCCGATGTCGATGGTGATGTTCGTCACGCGGCAGCTGGTGGAGACCGGCACGGTGTCGCGGGCCTACCTCGGCGTCACGCTCGACCGCATCTTCACGCAGCGGACGGCCCAACGGCTCGGCATGGTGCGGGCCGTGGGGGCCCGCGTGTCAGGCGTCACGAAGGGCTCGCCGGCCGATGCCGCCGGCATCCTGCCGGACGACGTGATCATCGAGTTCGACGGCACGCCGATCGAAGACGACGACCATCTCGTGAGCCTCGTGAGCGTCACGCCCACCAGCCGCACCGTGTCGCTCGGCGTGTTTCGCAACCGCGAGCGGATCGAGCTCCAACTGCCCGTCGCCAGCCGCGAGCAATTCGAAAAGTAGGGTAGGCTTTAGCCTGCCGCGTAGACCGCTTGCTCCGCAAGCGGATCTGGATCCGCTTCGGGACGAAGCGGTCTACGTTCACGTGCCCGCCGCCGCGGCGGCCAGGCCGCGGAGGATGCAGTCCTTCACGGCCACCACGTCGCAGCCGACGAGCAGGTCGAGATTCGGCCGCCACTGCCGCACGGTGCGGCGATCGACCACCAGCATGCCGGTGGTGATCTCGCCCTTGGTTTCCACGTCGGCCGCCACCGTCGTGCGCTCAAAGAGCTCGGGGTTGGTCACCGCGACCAATGCCACGACGTCGTGCAGGCTGATCCCTTCACTGCCGAGCAGCTGCCGATGCGCGCGAAACGTGTGCGGCAGCATGCGGCGCAGGATGAGCCCCGCCCGCGATGATTCGTCCGGCAATTGGTCGAGCAGGTCGAAGCCGAAGACCACCTGCCCCGTGGTCTCGAGCGGCACGAGCGTCTTCGTGATCGGCTCCCGCACGACGTGGCGGGCGGACCGCGCGTCGCAGTAAAAATTGAAGTCGACGGCGGGCGTGACGTTTCCCGTTCCCTGCACGGTGCCGCCGGCCACGATCACGTCGCCGATGAGTTCGGCGATCGACGGATCCCGGGTGAGCACACGCGACAGGTTTGTGAGCGGTCCCAGCGCGACGAACGTGATCTCGCGGGGATGGGCCTTGAACGTCTCCCAGATCACCTTCTCGGAGGCATGGCCGCCGTGGAGCTGCACCCGCGGCAGATCGATGCCGCCGAGACCGTCGGCGCCATGCATGTTGAACGGCCGCTCGGGAAGGACCGTGTCCGCAGGCGCGACCCCGAGGCGGGGGAGCCGCGGCGGATCCAGCAGTCCGACCAGCGACTGCAGGTTGGCCGTCGCCTGTTCCGGCGGCACGTTGCCCCCGGTTGCCGTCACGGCCAGGACCTCGAGCCGCGGATCGAAGAGGGCCATGACAAGCGCCACGGCATCGTCGATGCCCGGATCGACGTCGAGGATCACCTTGCGAGGCACGTGTCTGGAGTCTCCGGGTTGGGGGCGTGGTACGCTCAAATGGTACTCCACGCCGATCGCCCCGGCACGCAGCATTCCGAACAGCGAGATTTCGTTGAATAGCCCCCTCGAGAGCGATATCGACACGAGCGCGGCGCGGCTGCGCCGGGGAGAGCATGCCTCGCGCGAGGCGACGCGGCAGTTCGTGGAGGGGGTGCTCGCCGGCACCGTCGACGTCGACGCCTTCGGCCGCTGGCTCGTGGCCCTCGCCGACCTCGGCGAATCGGCCGACGAGATCGCCGGCGTGGCGGCCGCCTTGCGGGCGCGGATGCTGCCCGTCGCGCATGCCCTGCCGATCGTGGCCGACACCTGCGGCACCGGCGGCGACGGCTCGGGCTCGTTCAACATCTCCACGGCGGCGGCGATCGTGGCGTCGGCCGCGGGGCTGGCGGTGGCGAAGCACGGCAACCGCGCCGTCTCGAGCCGCACCGGATCCGGCGACGTGCTCGAATCGCTCGGCGTGAAGATCGACGCGCCGCCGGCGACGGCCGCGCGGTGCCTCGAGCGGATCGGCCTCTGCTTCTGCCTGGCCCCGATCCACCATCCGGCGATGGCCCGCGTGGGGCCGCTGCGGAAATCGCTCGGCCGGCCGACGGTGTTCAACCTCGTCGGGCCGCTCTGCAATCCAGCCGGCGCCAACGTGCAGGTGATCGGCGTGGGCCGGCCCGCCGCACGGGAGCCGATGGCGCAGGCGGCGATGATGCTCGGCGCGAAGCGGGCGCTCGTCGTCTCGGGCACGCTCGCGGGCGACGCAGCCCGGGCATTCGACGAAGTGAGCCTCTTCGGCCCAACCGAGGTGATCGACGTGACGGCCGCCGGGGAATCGCGTCATCGCTGGGCGCCGGAAGACTTCGGGCTGCCCACGGCTCCGGTCGCCGCGATGGAGGCATTGCTGGTGTCGAACCCGGCGGAGAGCGCCGCCGCGATCCGCGACGTGCTCTCCGGCAGCCGCGGCCCACGGCGCGACATCGTGGTCTTGAATGCGGCGACGATCCTCTGGGCGGCCGGCAACGCGGCCGATCTGCCCGCAGCCCGCAGTCTCGCCGAGACGGCGATCGATTCCGGCGCCGCCGCGGCCAAGCTCGACCAACTGGCGACGCTCTCCCACGAAAAGTAGACCGCTTGCAAAGTAGACCGCTTGCTCCGCAAGCGGATCTGGATCCGCTTCGGGACGAAGCGGTCTACTTTGTAAGCGGTCTACTTTGTAAGCGGTCTACTTTGCAAGCGGTCTACCAGGCCACTGGCACGGTGAGGCCGTCGTAGGCGATCTCGATGCCCGGCGGCAGCGCGGCGGAGACGGCCGCATGCTCGATGTCGTGCGACATGTGCACGAACAGCGTGCGGCGGGCGTTCACGCGCCGGGCCACGGCGATCGCCTCGTCGAGCGAGAAGTGCGTCGGATGCCGGGAGGGCCGCAGGCAGTCGAGCACGAGCGTGTCGAGCCCCTCGAGCAACGGCCAGGTGGTGTCGGGAATTTCGTTGGTGTCGGTGCAGTAGGCGAGGTCGCCGAACCGGAAGCCGAGCACGTCGAAGACGCCGTGCCGCAGCCGCAGCGGCACGACGCGGGCCCCGAGCAGCGTGAACGGCTCGGGCGTGATCCGCTCGAACTGGATCTTCGGCACGCCGCCCCCCGGCACGGGCATCGGCTGAAACGCGTAGTCGAAGGCCCGGCGGATCCGCTGCTCGACCCGCTCCTCGCAATAGACGGGGATCGGGCCCCCGGAGGCGAAGCAGATTGGCCGCACGTCGTCGAGGCCGTACACATGATCCACGTGGTCATGCGTGTAGAGAATCGCGTTGACGCGTCCGATCCGCTCCCGCAGCAGTTGGCTCCGCAGGTCGGGCGTGGTGTCGATCAAGAGCGTGCCGCCGGGGAGCCCGATCGCCGCGCTCGTCCGCAGGCGGCTGTTGCGCGGATCGACGCTCGTGCAGGTCGGGCACGAGCAGCCGACCACGGGCACACCCACGCTCGTGCCCGTGCCGAGAAAGAGCAGCTGCCCGGAGAGGTCGCGAAATCGTTCCTGATTCATCGGGGTACCGTGCGAAGAGTCTACCCGCCCGAGATCGCCTTGACCCCTGCCACAGCCGGCCGCGACAATGATTTGATCGTCTCGCATTCCTGCCCCGCCCTGCCCGCCTGCCGAATCCATGCAACAGCTCGAACGTCTCTGGGATGGTCTCTCCAACGCCGCCGCCGGCGCCGGCTCGCGGCTGGAGCGGGCCCTGACCGGCCTGTTCGGCTCGTCCAACGCCCGCTACATCCGCCGGCTCGAGCCGAAGATCGAGGCCATCAACTCGCTCGAGCCGAAGGTGCAGGCGATGACCGACGCGGAGCTCCGCGGCCAGACCGCCGAATTCCGGCGGCGGCTCGAGGCGGGGGAGACCCTCGACGACATCCTGGTCGAGGCCTTTGCCGTCTGCCGCGAGGGGGGCAAGCGGTTCCTCGGCATGCGGCACTACGACGTCCAGCTGATCGGCGGCATGGTGCTCCACTCCGGGGCCATCGCCGAGATGATCACGGGCGAAGGCAAGACGCTCGTCGCCACGCTGCCGGCCTACCTGAATGCGATCGAGGGGAAGGGCGTGCACGTGGTCACCGTGAACGACTACCTCGCCCGCCGCGACATGGAGTGGATGGGGCCGCTCTACATCGGCCTGGGCCTCACCGTGGGCGCCATCCAGTCGGGGATGGATTCCGGCGAGCGGCAGAAGGCCTATGCCTGCGACATCACCTACGGCACCAACAACGAATTCGGCTTCGACTACCTCCGCGACAACATGCGGATGGCGTCCCGCGGCGACGACCGCTTCCCGAAGCACATGCAGCAGAGCCAGGGCTTCCTCAACTTCGCGATCGTGGACGAGGTCGACAACATCCTCATCGACGAGGCCCGTACGCCGCTGATCATCTCCGGCCCCGCCCACGATGACGTCACGAAATACTCGAAGGCCGACCAGATCGCCCGCCAGCTCAAGGCCGACACCCACTTCGAGGTGAAGGAGAAGGAGCACACCGTCGCCCTCACCGAGGAAGGCGTGCGGCTGGCCGAGAAG
>JBIIOM010000079.1:0-10707 GCA_044336925.1 Pirellulales bacterium | reverse complement strand
GAGCTCCCGCCAGAGATCCTCGTTCTTCACCGGCACGAGCTTGCCCTTCTCCTTGCGCTTCCAGCCCTGCTGCTTCCACTTGGGCAGCCACTCGGAAAGCCCGGTGCCCACGTAGACGCTGTCGGTGACGAGCTCGACGCGGGTGGGCCGCTTGAGCTGCGTGAGACCCTGCACGGCCGCGGTCAACTCCATGCGGTTGTTCGTGGTTTCCGGCTCCGCGCCCGAGGCCACCGCCTCGCGGCCGCTCTCCGGGTGGCGAAGGATGTAGGCCCAGCCGCCGGGTCCGGGGTTGCCGCTGCAGGCCCCGTCCGTGAAGAGCACCACCTCGCCCGCCGCATGCCCCTTCGCCATCAGTCCTCCTTGCTCACACCCGCTCAGCTTCGCCCACGGCCGCCAGCGCGCCGTCGCCGTTCGCCTGTGCAGCACCGGCCGTATCCGCTCCGGAGGCAGACTCCGCGCCGAACCTCGCCGGCAGCCGGACGGTGAACCGGCTGCCGCGGCCGAGCTGGCTCTCCACCGCGATGTCGCCGCCGAGCAGCCGGCAGAGCTCGCGGACGATCGAGAGCCCCAGCCCCGTGCCGGAAAACTCCCGGGTCATCGCGTCGTCCCCCGACTGGAAGACCTGGCCCTGGCGAAACTTCTCGAAGATCGTCTGCTGTTCCTCCGGCGCGATGCCGACCCCGGTGTCGCTCACCTCGATCACGATCGCGCCGGCTGCCTGCCCCTCCACCGGCTCGAGCCGCGCGCTCACGTCCACGCGGCCGCCCTCGGGGGTGAACTTGATGGCGTTGGAGAGCAGGTTGGCGAGGATCTGCTGGACCTTCGCCGGGTCCTGTTCCACCGCCTCGAGCCCGGCCCCCACCTGGTATTCAAGATCGATGTTCTTCTTCTCGGCCAGCGGCCTCGCCATGTCGCACTGCGCCGAAACGATCGACTCCACCGCGAACACGGCCGGTCGCACCTCCATCTTGCCCGCCTCGATCTTGGCGAGGTCGAGGATGTCGTTGATCATCTCGAGCAGCATCCGCCCCGACGAGCGGATGTTCTGCACGTAGCGGCGCTGCTTGTCGTCGAGCGACTGGATCGACCCGAGCACGTCCGAGAAGCCGATGATGCTGTTGAGCGGCGTCCGCAGCTCGTGGCTCATCGTCGCCAGGAAGTCGCTCTTGAGCCGGTTCATCTCGTAGAGGTGCATGTTGGCCCGGGCCAGCTCGTCGACCTTGTCGTCGAGGCTCTGGTTTGCCTTGCTGAGATCCTCCTGCGAGTCGACGAGGCCGCGGAGCATGCGGTTGAAGGCCACCCCCAGTTCCTCGAACTCGTCGGCCGTGTGGATCTCGGCCCGCGCCTGCAGGTTGCCGCGCCGCACCTCGTCGCTCACCTCGCGCAGGTGGTCGAGCGGCTTCACGATCACATACCGCACGATCGCGTAGGCGGCGAGCATGGCCAGAAACACGGTGATGATCGCGGTGGCCAGCAGGATCGCCCGGTTCCCGTTGATCTTCTTCGGCGTCTCCGGGTCGAGCATGACGACCTTCGCGACCGCCATCAGGTCGTTCTCGGCATAGCGGGCATGGGCCGCATCGCCTCCGGACGGGGCGTCGCCGATGACGCCCGGGTATTGGTGGCACTGCTTGCAGTTGCTCTTCCAGCGGATCGGCTGGTAGTAGTGATATTCCTTGTTGTCGGCCGTGCGAAACTCGCGGTACTCGGCCTCGCCCTCCGGATCGAGGCCCGCGGCCACCGTCGCCGGCCGCTCCGTGAAGTAGTTGAGCACCGCCTGGTCGAGCCGGTTGTATTCGGCCCGCTCCGCTGGTGTCGCCGCGGGATCGAGCAGCCAGGCCCGATAGGGCTGCGGCCGCAGGATCGAGCCGAGCTGCTCGATCAAGCTCGCGTATCTCGTGTCGGGCTCGAGCTTCTCCCAGTGATACTGCAGCATCTTCGCGTCGACGAAATGCCGGCCGGTGCTGCGCGTCTTCGTGTAGACGAGCTCCTCGGTGCGGCTGCCATACCACCAGAAGCTGCCCGTGATCAAAACGAGCAGGCAGAGCCCGAACAGGAAGCGGCACTTCCGCTCGAGGCTCGTCTCGCCCAGGATGTCGGTGATCGAACGGTATGTCATGGAGGGTGGGTTTCCGACCTCAATCGTACCCGCGGCGGTTTCCCGGGCGAAAGCCGACCATTCACCTGAGGCGCCAGGCCCGGAGGGCCGGGTCAACACCAGCAACCGGAGGTTGCCAAGGAAATCACGGCACGATGCCGTGGATTTCCGTGAAGGACGCAGACAGGCTGAAGCCTGTCCTACAGCATTTCGACGGGATCGACGTCGACGATCCAGGCGACGTTGTCTGGAGTCTGGAGCGTGGCGGTGGCGCGACGGACGATGTCGCGCAGGATGTCGCCGTCGGCCCCCTGCATCTGCAGATGCCAGCGGAAGCGGTCGCGGAGCCGCGCGATCGGCGCCGGGGCCGGGCCGAGCACCCGCACGGTCGGAGCCGCGGCGCCGGCCGCCGCCACTTCCTTGCGGAGCCGGTCGGCGATGTGTCCGGCCCAGTTCACGGCGGCCTGCTCGTCGACGCTGCGCACGACGAACCTGACGACACAGCCGAACGGCGGATAGACGAGCGCCTGGCGGATCGGCAGTTCGCTCCGCACGAATGCCTCGTAATCGTGCCTTGCCGCCGCGACGATCGCCGGGTGATCCGGCGTGCTCGTCTGCACGACGACGCGGCCGCCGAGCGAGCCGCGGCCGCTGCGGCCCGCCACCTGCGTGACGAGCTGGCAGGTGCGTTCGGCGGCACGGAAGTCGGCGAGATGCAGCGCGGCATCGGCGTGCACGACCCCTACCAGCATCACGGCGGGAAAGTCGAGCCCCTTGGCGATCATCTGCGTGCCCACGAGGATGTCGATCTCGCGGGCGCGGAAGGCGTCGAGCGTGCGCTCGTGGCTGCCGCGCGATCGCATCGTGTCGGTGTCCATCCGCGCCACGCGCACGCCGGGGAAAAGCCCCCGCACCTCCTCTTCCAGCCGCTGCGTGCCGGTGCCGCGATGCACCAGGTGCGGCGCGGAGCAGCCGGGGCAGTCGGCCGGCAGCCGCGTCACGAGGCCGCAGCCGTGGCAGATGCCGCGATTTCCCGGCTGATGGAGCGTGAGGGCCAGGTCGCACTGCGGGCACCGGGCGGTATGGCCGCAGCCGCGGCACTGCACGTGGGTGGCGAAGCCCCGCCGGTTCAGGAGCAGCATCACCTGTCCGCCGCTGTCGAGCGCCCACTTGATGCCGGCGGCGAGTCGGGGGCTCACCGCGCCGCGCGATCGGCTCTTCGGGTCGCGAAGATCGACGTTGATCACCGGCGGCAGCTGGGAACCGCCGACCCGATCGGCGAGCCGGCACATCGTCCACTCCCCCTCGAGGCACCGCTGAAACGTCTCGAGCGACGGCGTGGCCGACCCGAGCACGAGTGGCACCCCCTCGGCCCGCGCGATCCACTCCGCCACGTCGCGGGCATGGTAGCGCGGGGCCGTGGCCTGCTTGAACGAGCTCTCGTGCTCCTCGTCGATGACGACGAGGCCGAGCCGCGGAGTCGGCGCGAAGATCGCACTGCGGGCCCCGACGACCACGCCCACCCGCCCCGCGGCGATCCGCCGCCACTGGTCGTGGCGTTCGGCGGGCGTGAGGTGGCTGTGGAGCACGGCAACGCTGCCGAACCGGGCGCGAAACCGGTCGCATGTCTGCGGTGTCAGGCTGATCTCCGGCACGAGCACGATCGCCTGCTTGCCGGCGGCGAGCGTCTCCTCGACGGCCTGCAGGTAGACCTCCGTCTTGCCGCTGCCGGTCACACCGAAGAGCACGATCGTCTCGTGGCGGCCCGCTCGCATCGGCGCGAGGATCGTCTGCAGCGCCTGCGACTGCGCCGGCGAAAGCGCCTCCGGCCGGTCGTGGCTGATGGGCTGCCGCGGTGCCGGCCCGGCGATGCCCTTCTCGACGGCCCCCGCCTCGCGGAGCAGCCCGATCCTCACGAGCCTCGCAACCACCGCGCGGCTCGCGCCCGAGGCCTTCGCGAGATCATCGGCCGACCGCGGCGCGGATGCGGCGGCGAGCACGGCCGCCTGCGCCGGCGTGAGCCTGCGGGCCGCGCTCGCGCCGGTCGCCTCGAAGAGCGGCGTGAGCCGTGGCTTCCGGCTCGCCCGCACGCCCGACGGCAGCACCGCCTCGAGTACCTCGCCCCAACGGGCCAGCCAGCGGTCGGCCATCCACTTCGTGAGGTCTAGCATCCGCCGCGAGAGGAGCGGCGCGTCGTCCTCCACGCCGGCCACCGACTTCAGCGGCTGCTGCGGCAACTCGCCCGACCGCACGGCCACGCAGTAGGCGATCCGCTCGCGGTTGCCGCGGCCGAGCGGCACGCGGACCCGCCGGCCGGGCTCGACTGCACCGGCGAGAGGCTCGGGCACGAGGTAGTCGAGCGGCTTGTCGACGCCGTCGGGCAGAACGACCGTCGCGACCGTCCCGCGGCGCGCATCGTCCTCGACCCAGGCAGGCTGGCTTTCGAAGAGCTCGCGCTGGCTCGTATGCTTGGGCATCGGAAGATGATGAGAGCCTACATGAAGGAAGAATGATGCGCATCGGCCTGTATGGCGGAAGTTTCGACCCTGTGCACCAGGGCCATCTGATCGTGGCGGAATGCTGCCGCGAACAGGCCCGCCTCGACAAGGTGCTCTTCCTGCCGGCGGCGATCCCGCCCCACAAGCAGGATCGGCCGCTCACCGAGGCCGCCCACCGCGTCGAGATGCTGCGGCTGGCCACCGGCGGCCACCCCGCCTTCGCCATCTCGACTGACGAGATCGACCGCGGCGGTGTCAGCTACACCGTCGACACGCTGGCAAGGCTGCAGGCTGCCCACCCGGCCGACGAACTTCTCCTGATCCTCGGCCCCGACGCGATCGCCGATCTGCACACGTGGCGGGAGCCGGCGACGATCCTCGCCCGCGCGGAGATCATCGCCGTCGAACGCGAGGGCGTCGACGACGTGCGTGCGATCGCAGCTACACCGCAACTCGCGGCCCTGCTCGGCCCGGAACGGGCGCGGCGTCTCGTGGAGAACCGCGTGCCCTGTCCGGCCATCGGCATTCGCGCGAGCGACCTGCGGCGGGCGCTCGCAGCGGGCCGCAGCATCCGTTACCGCACACCCCGCGCGGTCGAGCAGTACATCAACGCGCATGGGCTCTACCAGTAGGACAGGCCTCCGTGCCTGTCCAGACAGGCGGAGACGCCTGTCCTACGGCGCAAGCGTTGCACCGAAAAGGCGGAGAAGCCTGCCCTACTTTGCAGTCGCGTCGAGCCGGGACCTGAGCAGGCGGCTGAGCGGCTGCTCAAAAGCCCGTGGATCGGCGGCGAGCGATTTGAGCAGCACATCGAGTCGGTCGGCAGACGGCTGCTCGAGATTCAGGAGGATGTGGGGCCTGCCGCCGACGGAGCAGGCGCCGCCCGGCAGTTCGCCGAGCGGCTCCTCGCGAACGCAATAACCGAGGTCGCGGGCCAATTGCAGCGATTCCTCGAGCAGTCCGAGCGTGTCTGCCATGACGATCCTCGCTCCGGTCAGCGGGAGCCCGGGCCGCGCGGCGGCAGGCCGAGTTGATCGCGGCGGGCATCCATCGCGCGGCGGTATTCCACATAGCGGGATCGCTGCTCTGGCGTGGTGCGATCGATCATCTGCTTGCGCCAACGGTTGCGGTCTTCCTCCGAGCGCATGCCGCCGGGGCCTCCGCCGGGCGGCCCGCCAGCCTGCTGCGCACCAGCCGCCTGCTGCGACGCACCGCCCGCCTGCCCCCCCGCGCCGCGACCGGCATTGCCGCCACCAAAAGCGCCCATCACGGCGCCGGCCGTTTCGAAGGCCTTCCGCATCATCTCCTCCTGCTTGATCTGCCGATCGAGTTCAGCCTGCCGCTTTTCCGGCGGCAACGCGAAATAGGCGTCGATCCGCGCCCGCATCGCCGAGCGAAACATGCCCGCCCCTCCCTGCTCCGCCTCGGGCCGGAGATTCTCCGGCAGGCTCTCGATCTTCTGGCGAATCTGCCCCATGGCGGCGACGGCCTCCGCCGCCTCGGCGATCGTGTTCGGGCCACCGGTCGCCGCGAACTTCTGCCGTGCCTCCTCCTGGAGTTTCCGGATCTCGACCACCCGCGGATCGGTCGTGAACCGGATCCAGCCAAGCAGCCAGGCGACGATGAACGCGAGCAGGGCGAGGAGGGCGATCACTCCGCCCCACCGCAGCGCCGCAGGCAAGCCTCCCGACCCTTCAGCCGTGGCCGATCGCGACGAGGGCACCGAAGCCGTGCTCATGGAATCACCTCGCTACAGGTTTTCGACGTGGCCGTCGAAGTAGAGAAAGTTGCGGGCGCCCTCCGGTGGCGTCCAATTTTCATACTCGTTGGTGTCGGAAAGATCCGGGGAGAAAAATGCGGCCATGCCGGTCGCGTGGAACGGCATGAACTCGTAGAGCACCCATAGTTTCGAGGTGGCCAGATTGCTGCCCAAGCGTCGCGATGTCAGTGCCTCTTCGCGGGTCTTGCCGGTTTCCGGCTCGGCGGTCTCGTTGATCAGGCGGCGGGTTGGGTATTCGTAACTGGTGCCCTCGTACGCCACCGACTCGTAATCCGACACCGCCTGTTTTGCCGCCGAATCGGTTCCCGACATGATGGCCGCATGCGCTGACTTGATCGACTCGGTCGCCGTGCCCGAAGCGATGAAGTACAACGTGTCGGACGGGCATCGAAACGTCTCCCGGCTGTTTTCCGTGTAGTCGCCGAGCCTGGTGACGATGCTTGGCCGCAGTGCGCGCGGCGGCGTGAACGGGTAGTGCAGAACCTCGAAACTCGGCTGCTGGGCCGCCACGGGAAACCGGCCTCGGGTCTTGCGGTCGAGGTAGAGCTGAAACGCGATCCCGATCTGCTTGAGGTTCGACTTGCAGGTCGTCCGCCTGCCCGCCTCGCGGACCGACTGGACGGCCGGCAGGAGCATGCCGATCAAGATGCCGATGATGGCGATGACGACCAGCAATTCGACGAGCGTGAATCCCGCCCGCCGGCCGCGAGTTCCGCTGCGGTCCGTTCGATCTCCGCAAAAATCGGTCATGCTCGAAAGAAGTCCCACGTTGCAGCCCCACGCGGGTGAGGAAAGCCCGGCGGAATCGCCCTGCCGGCAGGGTTTACTCAGGGTACGCGATCGAATCCCGGCATCGCCGAAAATAAAACGGTCGAGGAGGCGAAACGGCTCGCGTCTTCACTTCTTATAGTCTGCAGCCGGGCCCGGACGATACCCCAGGGAACGCGCAAGTCTCTGCGCAGAAGGTGTTTCCGGGGAGCTCGAGATGGCGGACGCTGCGGACCATGCCACGGAGGGTGAGGGCCCGAGCCGGCCCTGCCTGCCGGTCGCGCTCATTGCCGGCCCGGTCGCCTGCGTCGCGCCCGCCGCATCGATCGTCCCCGCCGGCGCGACCGAGCCCCACCGCACCGACGAGGCGGCCGTCCTCCGCCGGCAGCTGGAGGTGGCCCGGCTGCGACACGCGGCCGAACTCGCCGCCCTTCGCCGGCAGGTGCTCGATGCCCAGAAGGCCGCCACACTCGGCGAGCTGCTCGGCACCACGACCCACGAGTTCAACAACGCCCTGACCACGATCCTGAATTACGCGAAGATGGGCCTGCGGCACCGCGACGAGCCCACGCGTACGAAGGCGCTCGAGCGGATCCTGTCGGCCGGCACCCGCGCCGCGAAGATCACGGCGAGCGTCCTGGGGATGTCGCGGACGGGATCGACGCGGTTCGAGCCGGTGGGCCTGGAGATGCTGATCGAGGACGTACTCGTGATCCTCGAACGGGAGATGACCAAGTATCGGGTGCAGGTGGAGCGGGAGTTTGCCCCCGTGCCGAAGGTTTCGGCCAACCCAAGCCAGCTCCAGCAGGTGCTGTTGAACCTGCTCGTCAACGCCCGGCAGGCGATGCCGCAGGGCGGCCGGCTCATTCTCAGGCTCTCGCACGACACCCTCCTCGGCACGGTCGACCTCATGGTCCGCGACACCGGCTGCGGCATGACGCAGGAGGTGATGCGGCGGATGTTCGAGCCGCACTTCTCCACGAAGTCCGGCCCCGACGAGACCGGCAAGGGGGGCAGCGGCCTCGGGCTCTCCGCCTGCCGCGAGATCATCGAAGCCCACCGCGGCCGCATCCGCGTCGAGAGCGCCCCCGGCAAGGGCACGGCGATCACGATCCGCCTGCCGGTGATCCAGTAGGACGGGCTTCAGCCTGTCAATGTAGACCGCTTCCTCCGGAAGCGGCTCCAGATCCGCTTCGGGACGAAGCGGTCTGCGGGGGACGAAGCGGTCTGCGGGGAGCCGGAATCGGCGGAAGTTCGCCGAACGTATGCAATTTCGACCTTCTGAGGCCGGCAGCTCCGCAGGTCGCGTGCGGAGAAATTGCAGCGTGAAGGCGACTTCTGCCGTTCCGGCGACCAATGCGGCCGGGCAGCAAGCGCGCCGCCGGAAGGCGCCAGCCCCAGGCTCCGCCGAGCGCCTACAATCAGGTTCACCGCCCCGGAGAACCTCCAATGACTGTTCCCCACCGCCTTCCGAAGTCGCTCGCAGAACTCCGCGCCAGCGGCTGGAAGAGCCGGAGCGTGAAGGAGGAGGTGCGGGAGAATTTCCTGAAGGCACTCGCGACGGGCGCGGAACTCTTCCCCGGGATCGTGGGGTACGACGACACCGTCATCCCGGAGATCAACATCGCGCTGCTCGCCGGCCACGACATGCTCTTCCTCGGCGAGAAGGGGCAGGCCAAGAGCCGGCTGATGCGGCTGCTCGTCCGGTTCCTCGACGAGTTCCTGCCATACATCGACGACCCGGCGATCCCCTTTCACGACGATCCCGAGCGGCCGATCAGCAGTGCCGGGCGACGGCTCTTGGCGGAACGCGAACCTGCCGACATCCCGATCGCCTGGTGGCCGCGCGACGAGCGGTATGCCGAGCGGCTCGCTCCCGGAACGAAGTTCGCCGACATCATCGGCGAGATCGACCCGGCGAAGCTGGCCGGCGGCACGAGCATGGCAAGCGAGGAGGCGCTCCACTTCGGGCTCATCCCGCGGATGCACCGCGGCATCTTCGCCATGAACGAACTGCCGGAGCTCGACGAACTCGTGCAGGTGGGAATGTTCAACATCCTCGAGGAGCGTGATGTCCAGATCCGCGGCTACCCCGTGAAGTTCGACATCGACGTGATGCTGCTCTTCTCGGCCAATCCCTCGACCTACAACCGTTCGGGCAAAGTCATCCCGCAGCTCAAGGACCGAATCGGCGCGGTGATCCACACCCACTACCCGCGCGACCGCGACCTGGGAATCAAGGTGGCGGAGCAGGAGGCGGGAATCGATCTCGGCGGCGACTGGCCGGTCGTCGTGCCCTACTTTGTCCGGGAGATCCTCGAGCAGATCACGATCGCGGCCCGCAAGAGCAAATACATCGACCAGCAGTCGGGCGTGAGCGCGAGGTTCTCGATCGCCAACCTCAAGACGGTGGTGGCGAGCGCGCGGCAGCGGGGCGTGCGGCTCGGCGAGAAGCCGGCCGTGCCGCGGATCAGCGACCTCGGGCATCTCTACGCGTCGAGCCTCGGCAAGCTCGAACTCGACCTGATGGGCAGCCACCAGATGGGCGAGCGTCAGGTGCTCGATGCCGTGATCGCCGAGGCGATCGCGACCGTCTTCGAGGAGTACGTCGAGAAGCACGGGCTCGACGAGATCGCGAAGGTGTTCGGAGAGGGCGTGAAGGTAGAGGTCGGCGACGCCGTGCCGAGCACGGCCTACGAGAAGATCGTGGCCGACGTGCCGGCCGTCTGGGAGAAGGCCTTCGAGGTGAATGCGGCGAAGGATCCGGCGATCCGCGCGAGTTGCATCGAGTTCATCCTCGCGGGCCTCTACGCCACCGAGCGAATTTCCCGCATCCAGCAGCACGGCCACACGATCTACGACACCCGAGGCTTCCGATGAAGCCATCCCGCCCACTCATCCATCCACGGGCCTTTGTGCGGGGCCGGGATCCTGGACACCGGAGTGAGCATGAAGGGCGCCTCGGCGCCTTGCACTCGCCATCATCCCTGACGCCTTCGACGAACCGCCCAGCGAACGCAGCGTGTCCAGGCTCCCGGCCATTTGTGCGCGGCCGGGATCCTGGACACCGGAGTGAGCATGAAGGGCGCCTCGGCGCCCTGCACTCGCCATCATCCCTGACGCCTTCGACGAGCCGCCCAGCGAACGAAGCGTGTCCAGGCTCCCGGCCATTTGTTCGCGGCCGGGATCCTGGACACCGAAGTGAGCATGAAGGGCGCCTCGGCGGCCTGCACTCTCCATCATCCCTGACGCCTTCGACGAGCCGCCCAGCGAACGCAGCGTGTCCAGGATCCCGGCCGGCGCCCATCGCAGCAGGCAGAGAGCAATCACGTCATGCCCACCCGTGACTCACTCGGCGGGATCGTCCACACGTATCAGCGATACGACCCCGCGCGGATTCCGCCGCCGCGGCCGCCCGAGGTGGACCTCGTGTCGCCGGCGATGGAGCACCTGCTCGAGTTCGGCGGTATCGACGAGCTGACCGATGAGCAGCTGGCCAATGCCGTCTTGCTCGATCCAGAGCAGATCAAGGGGCTCGGCCCGTCGCTCGACTCGATCAAGCG
>JBIIOM010000078.1:0-10713 GCA_044336925.1 Pirellulales bacterium | reverse complement strand
GGCACCGGGCTGCTCGTCTGGTTCCTCGCGCGAAACGGGCTCTCGGCCACAGCCCTGACGATCGGCGCCGTCGTCGCGATCACTGCGGCATTTCTTGCAGGGCTCATGCTGCTGCGGGCGATCCTCTCTGGCAGCGGCTGGGCGGCCGTAGCCCGCACGGTGGTGGACGAGGCGATCCGGATGCGGGCGGCGCTCGTGCTCCTGATCGTGCTCGTGCTCTCGCTGCCGCTCCTGCCGCTGCTGCTCGATGCCGGCGAGCGGCTCGAATACCGTGTGCAGTTCCTGCTCACCTGGGCGCTGGGCGCGACGACGCTCCTGCTCGGCTTATTGAACGTGTTCCTCGGCTGCGGCAGCCTCTCGGGCGACATCGATTCCAACCGCATACACATGACGCTCACGAAGCCGCTCGGCCGCCTCGAATACCTGCTCGGCAAGTGGGCCGGTCTCGTGGCCGTGAATGCCTTGCTCGTGGTCGTCGCCGGGATCGGGATCTACTCGTTCACGAAACTCCTGGCCCTCTCCGAGGCGACGAGCCAGGGGGACCGCTACGCCGTGGACGAGCAGATCCTCACTGCCCGACAAAGCGTGCGCCCGACGCACCCCAGCGGTGAGGCCTTCGAGAAAGAAGTCGAGATGGTGATCGACGACTTCGAGAGGGAGTTGCCTGACGCGTTCAAGAGAGACCGACTGGGCACCAGGCAGTCGATTCTCGAGAAGTACGTACGCAGGTGGCACACCGTGTTTCCGGACAAGGTGAGCGAATACGTCTTCTCCAGCCTCACGCACGCCAAAAAGTCGTCGCCCATCGTGCACCTCCGCATCCGCCCCTACGGCGAAGGGTCGGGCCTCGACCGGGCCGATGTGAGCTTTGCACTCTGGGTGAACGGCCGCCCTTATCCCTACCGTGACGGCGAGCACCTTCCCTACACGCTTGCGGGCCAGACCACGCACACGATCGACATCCCCACCGAGGCAATCGACGACAAGGGCGTGCTTCGCCTGGCGATCCAGAACAAGAACCTCGTGCAGCCCGGCGCCAGGCTCCCCACGGTCATCGGCCTCGTGCCGGGCAAGGGTCTCGAGATCCTCGAACCGGTCGGCTCCTTCACCCAGAACTATCTCAAATGTCTGTTCATCGTCTGGCTCAAACTCGCGATGGTCGCGGCAGTGGCCGTCGCGTCGGCCACGTTCCTCGGTTTTCCGATGGCGGTGCTCCTGAGCCTGATGATCTTCCTCTCGGCTTTTGGCAGTGGATTCGTAGGGGACTCGCTCGAACTCTACACCGGCATGGATGATGCGACTGCAACGGTGAAGGATATGGCACGGCTCCGCTATGCGTCGTTCTACGACTTCCTCAAGCAGGGAGAGTATTGGGAGGCCGTCAAAGTGATCATGGCCATTTTTGGCGAAGTGTTCGTGAAGGTGATCCCGTCGTTCGATCGCTACGATGCGGTCACGGCCGTTGCGACCGGCATGAACGTGAGCGTCTGGACCGTCCTCGAGTGCATCCTCCGCGTCGGTATCGTGGCCCCGGTCGTGCTCGGCCTCCTCGCCTGGTTCTGTTTCGAGCAGCGGGATCTGGTCCGCTCCAACACCTGATCACCGGAGGCACCGCATGAGCACCGCCATCGCCCCGCCCCGTCGCCCGAGCACCGCGAGCGCCCGATCTCGCGACGGGCTGGAACACGATCCAGGCACGCCGACGGCCGCCCAGCCGATCGGCAGCCGCGACTGGATCGTCGAAGCCATTGGCGGCGGAATCATCATCTGCTGCCTCGTCGGGGCGGGCTTCCTGCTGCGGTCGATCGGCAGGCAGCGGACCGACCTGCAACTCGTGATGGCGGTCGAGGGCACGCAGGGGATGCCGCCGCACGTAGCCCTCGCGACGGCGGCCCTGGGCACGTTCCGCGGCCTGGCCACCGATGTGCTCTGGATCCGGGCCGACGAACTCCAGGCCAAGGGGCAGTATTTCGAGGCCCAGACGCTCGCCGAGTGGATCACGTCGCTCCAGCCGCACTTCGTCAACGTGTGGGGCTTCCAGGCGATCAACATGGCCTACAACATCTCCGTGATGACGGAGGAGCCGTTCGACCGTTGGGGCTGGGTGAGCCGCGGGATCGAGCTCCTGCGGTCGAAGGGGATCCCGCTCAATCCCAACGCCCCCAAGCTCTACGAGGAACTCGGCTGGATATTGATGGACAAGGTCGGCGGCGACCGCGATCGCGAGCACTGGTTTTTGAAGCAGCGGCTCGTGAGCGACATGCAGGAGGTGCTCGGCGACAAGAACTACGGGCGGACCGGGGTCGAGGTCGTGCAGGCTTTCGAGACCGTGGCCAATGCGCCCGACACACTGGAGGAACTCGTCGCCGCGCATCCCGAGGTGCAGCCGGTACTCAACACGATCGCCACGTTCGGTGCCAAACCTGACGAGGAGTTCCTGCGGATGCTCGGCCTCGTCGTGATGGTCAACGCCTCCGGAGATGCTGCCGTGATGACCGGCCGGGGCGTGCCGGAGGGAACCAACAAACCGCTCGTCGGCACGCTCCAGAGCGTGCCCGAGCTCGGCAAGCCCTGCTTCGAACTCCTGATCCCGCACCTCCAGAAACGGGTGCTCCTCGACCGCTACCGGATGGACGCGAAGAAGATGCTCGCCCTCATGGAAAAGTATGGCCCGATGGACTGGCGGCATCCGAGCGCCCAGGGCATCTACTGGATGGAGGAGGGCTACGCCAAATCGACCGAGAGCCTTAACCGCGAGGGCCGCAACGAACTGCTCGTCATCCGCCGCCGGCTCAACATGATCGCAGAACTGATGCGAACCGGCCGGATCAGTTACGACGCCGTCTCCGATCGCATCGACTTGCTTCCAGACCCGCGTTTCATCCCGGCCTACGAGGCGGCCATCGCCGAGGCCATTGGGCTGATCAAATCTGAAGCGGGCGTGAGCACCCAGTACTGGGGCCGGGCCGAAGTGGACGACCTCATGAAGGGCTGGGAGCGGTTTTTGAACGAGGCCACGATCATGGCCTACGTCTATGGCGACGAGCCCAGGGCTGCCGAGTGCTTTCAGAAGCTCGTGAAGCTCGCCCAGGAGCAGGGGATGGGAGACCAGCCGATTTACCGGGAGTCGCTGGAAATGTTCGTGACGCTCAGGCTTGGTGAGGTGATGCAATTCGACATCAACAACACCCGGCAGTTCGTCGATGGGATGCTCAACCGGGCCCTCGTGGACGGCCTCGCCCAGGGGCGGATGGACGTCTTCAACCGGTTCCTGCGGATGGCCTACAAGGTCTACGACAAGAAATACTCCGTCAGCGACCCGACCAAGGTCCGGGTGATGAAGCACATCGACATCGGCTCGTTCCCCGAACTCGTGGACGCGAGTTTCGAGGGCATGATGAAGCAGGGAAAGAGCCCCGTGCTGATGCGGGCGAGAATCTGGGCCTGGGCCCCGGACGAACTCAAGCTCCGCGCCTGGCCCAAGCTCAAAGACTCACTCGCCGAGCAGGCTGCAGCGGCCGGCCTCGACCCGGCCCGTGCCTTCCCGATGCCCAAGGGCTACGTCGAGGAGAAGCGTGACTTGCCCGAGGAAAAGTCCCCACCGTCGAGCCCACAAACCAAGGCGACCGGCGATGCAGCGTGAGTCAGCCGGCATCCGCGCATTGCTCACGCTCGCCGCAGGCGGCCTCGTCGCCTTCATCTCGCCCGAGGCGATCGCCCAGCCCGCGCCGCTCGTCGATCGCCCGCAGCACGCCCTCCTCCTCCGCGACTCCGGCGGCGGCACGCGGATCTGGATCGACGCCCTCACGCCCCAGCGTCTCACCTACCGCGCCTGCAACACCGCCACCGAGAAGGAGACGCTCACCGCCCGCCCCGGCATCCGCCTCGCCGTGAAACTCCTCTCCGGCGAGGTGTTCGCGATCGATCCGCGGACCGGCCGGTTCGACCGGTTCGACGAACTCACGGGGCGGTTCACTGCGGCCCTCGACAAGGCCGCGACGGCGGCCACCGCCGACCCGCATTCGGGCAGCGAGATCCACACCGAAATCGCCGAGGGCACCGGCACCAACGCCTCCGAGGCCCTCCGCGAGGCCTTCCGCACGGCCGTCCGCCAAGCCGTTGGCGTGTATGTGGACAGCGAGACGATCTCGCAGAAGGAGGAGATCGTGACCGACCGGCTCACGACCTTCAGCGACGCCTTCGTCGTGCGTTACGAGGAACTCGCGCGCGAGACCGTGGACGGCCTCGTGCGGGTGAAGATCTCGGCCGCGATCGAGGTGGGCAAGATGCTCGCCAACCTGCGCGAGGCCAAGATCGACACGCTCGACCTCGCCGGTCAGGATCTCGTCGCCTCGGCCGTCACGCGGAAGGAGGCTCGCGACGCCGCGGCCGCGCTCCTCTACCGCAAGCTCTGCGAACTGCCGAACGTGCTTTCTGCGTCGGCGCTCCCCTTCCGGACGGGCGACTACGATGCCGAAACCGAGAAGCTCGCGGTCACCTACACACTGCTCACCGACCGCGACCGCTACCGCGCCTTCCTCGACTCGGCCCTGCCGCTCCTGACCCAAGTGGCGAAGGCCAAGACCGTGCAGCTCGTGAAGGTGAAGCCCGTGTGGTGCAACGGCTCCGCGCCGGCCTGGGAGACCACGGAGCACGCCGGCAAGAAGCGGCTTGCCGGCGTGACCACGACCGACAGCCCACCGTTTCGGCTCGGCCCCGACCTCTCCGGCCTGCCCGACAGCTGGTGCCTCTGGCTCATGACCCGCTGGAGCCGCGACCACCTCTCGACGCAGTGGACCGGCTTCGCGCTCGACATCGACCTCGCCAAGACGCTCGGCGACGTCGAGGGCTCGATGCAGGTGCGGCTTGACCTCGTCGATGCCGCCGGCGAGGTGGTGCGGAGCGAGACGCACGACCCGCTCACCGCCCTGCCCCGCCCCGCCTACTGGTTTGGCTGGGCGATCGCCCGGCCCCGAAGGTTCGACGCCAAGGCCCCCCGCACCTGGCCCCCGGCAAGCTCCCTGTATGGGGCCCCGATCCTCACCACCTCGTTCAAGGAGCCGGAATTTGCGGTTCATCAAAATCAAACAGTCAATGTCTACGTCAATCCGCTCTGCTTCTCGGTGATCGGTCCCGGCCAGGTGAAGCTCTCGCCCGGCGCATGGCAGATCCTGGAGATGCCGATCGATCCCGACACGCTCGCCCGCGTGAAGACGATCCGCGCCACGCCCGTATTCGTTCCCCGCAAGTAACCGCTTTTCCTCTTCACCCCGGAGCCCCCGATGCGACACCTCGCGCCGTTTTTCCTGCTCGTCATCTTCCTCGCCGCGCCCGCCGCGGCCCAGACCGCGGCCCCGGCCGCCGTCGAATCGGCCCCGCTCGGGGCGAGCCACCCCACGCTCGACAGGATCATCGCCGACTACGCCGACAGCGGCATCGACGGCGTGGTGGACATCGTCAAGAACAAGGACGGCGAGATCGTGAAGATGGTGGTCGTTGGCGCGGCCAAGATCTCGACGGTGCTCGGGGCGGCCGACGGCCTGCAGACGGCCCGCAACGAGGCCCGGCTGCGGGCGGTGGGCAAGTTTCGCCAGTTCCTCGAGGAGAAGGTGAGCGTCACCGAGACGACGGAGACGGAGCGGGTGATCAAACTCGAAGGCGACGGCTCCACGATCTCCGAAAGCGGCAAGAAGATCTCGAAGAACACCGAGAAATACAAGACCTTCTCCGAGGGCATGGTCCGCGGCATGCAGGTGCTCGGCTTCAAGACCGTGAGCCTCAACGACAAGGAGCGGATGTTCGTGATCGTGATGGGCTGGAGCAAGGACCTCGCCGCCAAGACCCGTGCCCTCGCCAACGATCTCGACCGTCCGCGCACGCCCGGCACGCAGCCGGCCGCCGTGAGCGGGGCCGACGCCGACGAGCGCCGCCGGCTCGGCGAGCAATCGGGCACGTTGCCCGGGGCGAAGGGCTTCTTCGATCAGTGACCCCACGACGGACATACGACACGCGATGTTTTTCCTGTTGCCCCTGTTGCTTTTGCTCGTGCCCGCGCTCGCCCGCGCGGCGACGATCGATCTCGGCGGCCCGCGCGAGGCGAAGGTGGAGATCGATGGCGCCGGCGAGACCTACGCGCTCGGCGTTTCGGCCCGGGCCGTCACAAGTTTTGACGACGGCTCCGACCGCGAGGCCAACCGCAGCCTCGCCCGGTCGTTCGCCCTCACTGCCCTCTCCCGGCACCTCAAGCTCACGGCCACGCAAGAGCTCTCCGTCAGCGGCCTCGTGGCCGGTGCCGAGTCGGTTGCGGGCGACCGGTTCAAGATCGCGTTCAACGTGCCGAAAGCGGGCGTGAAGGTGGTGGAGCGGCCGGCGGGTTTCGCGAACCTGCGGCTCGACCCCGAGTTTGCGGGCTATCTGACGGCCGATCCGCTGCTGATGGAAGTGGAAGGGGCGAAGGTGATCCGGCTCGACGCCGGCCTCGACACAACGGCCGATGAGCCTCGCAGACTGCTCGTGCTCGGGGTCGCCTCGTCGGCGATTCAAGACGGTTCCGCGGCGGACCGCAAACGGGCCGAGACGATCGCCCGGAATCGGGCCTACGCCCACATCGTGGCCGAAAAGACGGGCCTCACCGTGGCCCGCTCGGAGACGATTCTCAAGAAGACGAGCGTGACGATCGAGGAGGATGGACGTGAATCGGGCACGAGCATCGCGGAGTATCTCGAAACCACGCAGGCGAGCGTGCGGGGGATGACGAAAGGATTCCCCATCATCGGCCGATGGACCAGCGCCGACGGCACACTCTTGTATGTCGCCGTCGGCGGCATCATCGCTCCAGAGTCCGATCTGAAATAGCGCAGCCGCTCCCGTCAGTTGCTCCGGCCGACGGTTCGTTTTTTCACTGTTGATGGCACGTCGTGAAAAGTGTCGCTTCGGCAAAGGCGACCGAAGCAGACGTGGACAGCCGGCGACATCTGCGTTCTTTCACGACCCGATGTGCAGTCCGGCAGCCACCCCATCACCAGTGCCCGCCATGGCGTCGACCGACCACAAACTCCGTTTGGCAATTTCATCCTTCCTCTTTACGACACGAAACCGACAGTTTTTCAACAGCCGATGCGGTCATAAAAACGCATGTTTTCTCGGGAAATCATATTTTTGAGGGGTCTGGCTGGACGATTGTCCTGCTATTCCTATTCATACGCCTGCTCTTCTTCTTCTCTCTCTTCCAAAGTATTCATTGAAATAGGAATTCATGCGCTGTTGCAGTGCCAAACCGGTTGATGACGGCTGCCTGCGCAATCCTGCCTGACAATCGGGTTATTTCGAGAGTTTTGAGGGGATTTCAGCGGGGCTTCTGTCGGGTACAGTAAGGGGTCGCAAACCCAGATCGAGAGCCCTCCGGAGAGGTGGGCTGGAAAGGATGTTTTGCCCGCGATGAAAGTCCGTTGCACGAAGGAGCCGCTCCTGGCGGCATTGCAAAGCGCGGCGGCCGTCGTGCCCGCCCGCTCGCCGAAGCCGGTCCTGACCAACGTCAAGCTCGAGGCCGACAAGGGGTCCGCCGTCCTCTCCGCGACCGATCTCGAGGTGGGCATCCGCACGGAGGTCGAGGGGGTCGAGACATCCGCACCGGGGGCTGTATTGCTCCCCAGCGGCCGCCTGATGGCGATCGTCCGCGAGAGCGCCCCCGGCACCGTCTTCGACATCCACTCCGATGGCACGGCGGCCGTCGTCAAGGCGCCGCGGAGCGAGTTTCGCCTGCCGGCCGAAGACCCGATGGAGTTCCCGTCGGTGGCCACGTTTCCCTCCGAGCCCTGCTTCGAACTCTCGACCCCGCTCATGCGCGAGCTCGTGAAGCGGACGGTCTTCGCGACCGACAACGAATCGAGCCGGTTCGCCCTCGGTGGCGTGCTCATGGAGCTCACCGGCAAGGGGGTCACCGCCGTCGGCACCGATGGCCGCCGCCTCGCCAAGATGGAGGGGCCGGCCACCGCCGTGAATGGGAGCGCCGCCGACGCCCAGCCGATCGTGCCGGCCCGCGCGATGCAGCTCATCGAACGCTGCCTCGGGTCTGCCGAGACGCCCGTCCACGTGGCCGTGCGGTCGAGCGAGATCCTCGTGAAGACCGGCCCCACCACGATCTCGGCCCGGCTCGTCGAAGGCCGGTTCCCCCGCTGGCGCGACGTCTTCCCGGATCGGCCCGATGCGGTGCGGGTGCACCTCGTCGCCGGGCCGCTCCTGGCCGCCGTTCGGCAAGCGGCGATCGTGACGAGCGAGCAATCGAAGGGGGTCGACTTCGCGTTCGAGAACGGCCAACTCGTCCTCTCGGGCCGGTCCGCCGAAAGCGGCGAGAGCCGGATCGAACTGCCGATCGACCATGCCGGCGCCGGCGTGAGGATCAAGATGGATCCCCGGTTCGTGAGCGACTTCCTGCGGGTGCTCGACGGCGGTGTGAACGTCTCCGTCGAATTGACCGACGCCCAGAGCGCCTGCGTCTGCCGCACCGAAGACGGCTACGGCTACGTGATCATGCCCCTGGCGGCCGACTGACGTGTTCACCATGACCCTGCCACGCCAACCTGCAAGCGCCGGCGGCCCCCGTTCGATCGGGAGCGTCGTCTCGCGGCTGCTCGCCCGCACCGGCTACGACCAGGAGCAGGCGGCCAGCGGCTTGGCGACCGCCTGGGAGCAGGCGGCCCCCGCGGGCTTTCGCGGCTGCTCGCAGCCCGGGCTCGTGCGGCGTGGCGTGCTCGACGTCTTCGTGAGCCACTCCGCGCTCGTGCAGGAGATGGGTTTCCACAAACGCGACATCCTCGCCAAGCTCGCTGAAATCGTGCCCGCCGAGGGCATCACCGACATCCGTTGCCGCATGAGGTAAAAACCATGGCCGACCAATCGACGCAGCCCGACTATACCGGCGCCGACCTCAAGCACCTTTCCGATCGCGACCACGTCCGCGAGCGGTTCGGCATGTACATCGGCGACAACACGTCGCGCGGCCTCCACCATCTCGTCTACGAAGTCGTCGACAACTCGATCGACGAGTGCATGGCCGGCCATGCCAAGAACGTCACCGTGACGGTGAACGTCGACGGCAGTGTGACGGTCGAGGACGACGGCCGCGGCATTCCCACCGACCGCCATCCGCAGCTCTCCGAGGAGATGGACCGCGACGTCTCCACGCTCGAGGGCGTGATGACGGTGCTCAAGTTCGGCGGCAAGTTCGAGAAGGGGGCCTATCAGACCTCCGGCGGACTTCACGGCGTGGGCGTGACGGTGGTGAACTTCCTCTCGGAATGGTGCGAGGTGGAGGTCTCCCGCGAAGGGCATGTCTGGCAGCAGGAATACCAGCGGGGCGAGCCGACCGGGCCGGTCCGCAAGATGGGCACCACGACCCGCACCGGCACGAAGACCACGTTCAAGCCCGATCCGCAGATCTTCCCGCAGACGAAGTTTTCCTGGGACATCCTCTCGCGCCGGCTCCGCGAGCTCGCGTTCCTCAACTCCGGCGTGCGGATCACGTTCACCGACGCCGCCACCGGATCGAGCGAGCAGTTTTTCTACGAGCGGGGCGTCGAGGAATTCGTCGAGTATCTCAACAAGGCGAGCGACGCGATCCACGCCGACGTGATCTCGATCAAGGGCGAAGGGGACGGCATGACCTGGGACATCGCCCTGCAATACACGGGCGAATACACCGAGAGCGTCCACAGCTACGTCAACAACATCTCGACGACGGAAGGGGGCACGCACGTCTCCGGCTTCCGCGCGGCCCTCACGCGGGCCCTCAACGCCTACGGCAAGAAGAGCGGCCTCTACAAGGACCTCGTGCCCACGGGCGAGGACGTCCGCGAAGGCCTCACGGCGGTGATCAGCGTCCGCGTGCCGCATCCGCAGTTCGAAGGGCAGACGAAGACGAAGCTCGGCAACGGCGAGGTCGAAGGCATCATCAACTCGGCCGTCGGCGACTACCTCGCCAAATATCTCGAGGAAAACCCGAAGAGCGCGAAAGCGATCGTGCAGAAGGGCGTGCTCGCCGCGGAGGCCCGCGAGGCCGCGAAGAAGGCGAAGCAACTCCTGCGGGAGCGGAAGGGGGCGCTGTCCGGTGGCGGGCTCCCCGGCAAGCTCCGCGACTGCACGAGTCGCGACGTCGAGCGGTGCGAGCTGTATCTCGTCGAGGGTGACTCGGCCGGCGGCTCGGCCGAAGGCGGCCGCCACCGCGAGTATCAGGCGATCCTTCCCTTGCGCGGCAAGATCATCAACGCCTACAAGAGCCGCGACGACAAGGTGCTCGCCAACGAGGAGGTCCGCAGCGTGATCTCGGCGATCGGCGCCGGCATCGGCGAGGAGGCGGATCTCGGCAAGCGGCGCTACGACAAGATCGTGATCATGACCGACGCCGACGTCGACGGCTCCCACATTCGCACGCTCCTGCTCACGTTCTTCTACCGGCAGATGTATCGGCTGGTGGCCGAAGGGCACGTGTACGTGGCCCAGCCGCCGCTCTTCCGCGTGCGGTCGAAGAAGAACGTCTACTACGTGCAGACCGAAGAGGAGATGAAGACCCAACTCCTCGACCAAGGCCTCGGCGAGGGCGTCTTCCTTCCCGGCGGTGGCCGGGAGATCTCCGGCGACGAGATGCAGAAGCTCTGCCGCACGCTCTCCGGCCTCGAGGACGCGCTCGTGGCCCTCGAAAAGCGCGGCATCAGCCTC
>JBIIOM010000077.1:0-10756 GCA_044336925.1 Pirellulales bacterium | reverse complement strand
TGATGCCCGTCACGAATTACGCGCAGATCCGTCGGATCGCCACGCTCTGCAAGGCGCGGCTGCCGGACGCATTCACGCGGGCCTTCGAGGCCGCCGGCGCCGACGAGGCGGCCCAGTTCGAGGCGGGGGTCGAGTTTGCGACGCGGCAGGTTCGGGAATTGCTCGATGACGGCGTGCCGGGCATCCACTTCTACGTGCTCAACAAGTCGCCCGCCACGGTGCGGGTGCTCGAGCAGGCCGGCCTGCCCCGGTAGACCGCTTCGTAGTAGACCGCTTCGTCCCGAAGCGGATCCAGATCCGCTTGCGGAGCAAGCGGTCTACTTTGGCAGCTCACCGCGGCGGGAGGTCGTCGTCCATGCTGCTGATGTAGCTGCGAAGCCGCTCGAGCTCGTCGCTCACATGCCGCAGCTTGAGCATGTTTTCCACCCGCTTCACCAGCTCCACCTTGTTGACGGGCTTCGAGAGGAAGTCGTCGGTGCCCGCCTCGACGGCCCGCTCGATATCGCCGAGCTCGCCCAGGGCCGTCACCATCAGGATCATGATCGGGCTCGTGGCCGGATCCCCCTTGAGCCGCTGGCAGACCTCGAAGCCCGACAGCTTCGGCATCATCACGTCGAGCAGGATGACGTCGGGCTTGAAGGAGTCCACCTTGTCGAGCGTGTCGCGGCCATCGATGGCCGTGGCGATCTCGCAATCGATCTCGGCGAGATAGACCTCGAGCAGTTCGCGGTTCGGCTCGTTGTCATCGGCGATGAGCACGCGGCTTTTGCGGGGGGCGGTGGATTTGGGCATCACGTCCTCGTATCAGGGCAGTTCGAAGAGCGACTGGCTCTTCACGATCGCAAGGTCGTCGGGAAACGTGTGGAAGGCCTGCACGAGCAGGCTCTTCGTCCGCGTCTCGACGTTGATCCAGCTGATGGCGCCGAGCGCCAGCCGGCCGCCCGATTCGAAACGGTGAAACATGCCGTGCTTGATGCCCTCGCCGCAGAGTTCCTGCTGGAACGTCCAAAAGACCTCCGCCGGCACCGTCTCCAGTTGAAAGCAGGTCTGGTAGGTGATGCCGCCGCGGCACTCCATGCGGTCGCTGCGTTCGCCGGCGAGACGGTAGGAGAGCAGGCGTCGCCGCTGGGGCAGGGGCTGGGCGGCGCTGGCGGCCACCTCGGAGAGCGTCAGGCCGTCCCGGCGCCAGGTGACCAGGTGGCCGGCGCTGGTGATCGAGATCGTCGCCTCGTAGTTGCCGCGGCTGACCGACCGCGTGGAGACGATCTCGAAGAGCTCGGGATGCAGCCCGCGGCCGTAGAGCTGAAAGACCAACTCGGCGACTTTGGGGCGGACCGATAGCAAGCGACGCATCTCCTGGGCGTGGGACGATTATAAAATCGATGCGCGGGAACCACCAAGACGGCTGTGGGCAAACACCCCGATTGGCTCACAAAAGACCGACGAGCATGTCGTAGGCCGCGTGGGCGCCCGCGGCGATCCCGAAGCCGCGGATGACGAAAAGCGTGGCGAAGAAGATGCCGGCCAGCGTGCGAAACGTAAAGCTATATAGCTCGAAGGTGTCGCCGAGCGGGCCCATGTAGTGCGCGGCGCTGAACAGCAGGCTCGTGAGAATCACCGACCAACAGGCCGCGGCCACGGTCGGGAGCCCGGCCCGCTCGAGCACCCAGATCGCGATCGGCAGCAGCATCAGGCGAAACAGCACCTCCTCGTAGAGCCCGGCCCCGCAATAGCCCACGAACCGGGCGAAAATGTCCGACATACCATCCACGATCCCCAGCGGCCAGAGGCGGTGCTGCAGCCGCGCGATGCCCACGAGCATGCAGGCCCACGCGAAGGATTCAACCGCCATGCCGGCGAGCACGGCCAGGCTGAAACGCCAGCGGTCATGCTCGATATGGTGCCAGGCGAGCAGCCCGAGCAGCGTCAGCACCGGCAGCAGGAAATACGAGCCGAAACCGATCAAATCGAGGAATTGCCGCAGCCAGACATCGGCACCATTGCGCGGCGATCCTCGCCCCAGCCAGAGCACGCCTCCCTCGTAGGCGAGCACGAGCGGCAGCGTGAAGACGAGGCTCGTCAGCGGCGTGCGCGAGAGGCTCCAGTAATCGTCGGCAGAATCCCCTTTCTGCAACGCGGATTCGTGGTCAACGCCGGCGTGTTCGGGGGCATCGGCACCAGCCGGACCATGGCCGCCCAACCCGTCGAGAAGGCTCTCGAGTTGCTCGTCAAGGTCTCCGGCTGAATCGCGCTGAAAACCGCGTGAACCACGGTCGTCGGGCATTGAAGACGGCATTCGGCAAGGCTCGCGTGCGGATGATGGCGCCGCGCTCATGCGTTCACGGTGCGGGCTTTCACCGCTGTTTTCGCGGAAAGAGAGGCCTCTTGGCAAGCCGCATGGTGCGGCCCTTGCCGCCATCCATTTCGAGCGGGCTGCTATCGCTGCTGTCAAAAAAATTTTTTTGCGCATGACGATCGCGTTTTGATCGGGGTTTGATGGCCGCGCAGACATCGAGTCCACCATGCGACCGCGCCCGTCCTTGACAACACGCGCTCTCTCAGAAGAATGACCCGCGGTCACACAAAACATCGCACGCGCCGGCGGCGGCATCACCGAATCAGGAGTTGGTCTCGGAGACAACGGGGGGCGACGACTTGAGGGATCGACAGTCGACGACCTTGGTCGTGGCCTGGATGTCCCCCCCTTTTCCGAGTGCCGGCAGGGCCTGCGGGGCCTGCCGGCGAACTTCCGTTCGAGCCAGTTGCCTTGGCGGGGTGGTTCGCCCTTAGAATCGTGACATTCTCGGGGCACTTTTCCATGGCACGATGCCTGATCGGCTGCGGCTCCAATCAGGGCCGACGACGCGACAACCTCGACCAAGCGGTCGAACTCCTGCGGTTCATGCCGGGCGTCCAGGTGTTGGCCGTGAGCCGACCTCGCGAAACCCGTCCCGTGGGCGGTCCGCCGGGGCAGCCGGCCTTTCTCAACGGCGCGTGCCTCATCGAGACAGACCTGCCTCCGCAGGCCGTGCTCGAGATGCTGCAGGCGGTCGAAAACACGCTCCATCGGGAACGCGAGGAACGCTGGGGGCCGCGGACGATCGACCTCGACCTGCTGCTCTACGACGACCTGGTGCTCGATTCAGAGCAGCTCGTCGTCCCGCACCCCCGGATGGCCACGCGGCGATTCGTGCTCCAGCCCTCCGCCGAGATTGCGGGCAGCCTGCTGCATCCGACGGCGGGCTGCACGGTGCAATCGCTACTCGACAACCTCTCGCAAGACCATCCCCATGTGGCGATCGTCGGCGTGCCGGGCGCCGGTGCGCCGGAAGTGGCCGCAGCGGTGTCTGACGCGCTCTTGGCGCGGCTGGTGCGCAATCCCGCGCCGCTGGCGACGCACCTCTTCGCCGAACGTGCCGACACCGACCACGCGCAGCTCGAGGCGACCTGGCTCGAATCGCTGGCCGTCCGCGCCAAGCCGCTCGAGGCGGCCCGCTGGCCACGCGATCCGCATGGCACGGTCTCCGATTACTGGCTCGAGACCCAAAGGATCGCCGCCGGCGAGATCCTGCCGGCGGCGGCGCAGGCGCGGTTCGACGCGGCCTTCGCCCGGCATGAGGCCACCACGGTCGCGCCAAACGTCGTGATCCTGCTGCTTGCAGCGGCCGACGTGCTCGAGGAGCGGATCGCGTTTCGCGCGCGGCGGCCTCCGCCGCAGACCGATCTCTTCGCCGATGTCGCGCCTTCGCCCACGACCACCTGCCAGTCGCCGCCCGACTCGGTCGCGATGCTCGTGCGGCTTCAGGAACGGCTCGCCCATCGGCTGCGGTCTCCGGCGGGGGGCGGGCCCAAGGCCACCGTCGTCATCGACTCGGGCGATCTGGGCCAGGCGGCGCTCGATGCCATCGCCGCGGTCGAGGCGATGGCGTGATGCAGATCGTCCGTGAGCCCGCCCGCATGCGAGAAGTGGTGCAGGCCGCCCGGGCCGCCGGCCGCCGCGTGGGCTTCGTGCCCACGATGGGCGCGCTCCACGCCGGCCATGCCAGCCTCGCCGCCGAGGCGGCGCGGTCGTGCGACGACATCGCCGTGTCGATCTTCGTCAACCCGATGCAATTCGCGCCGCACGAAGACTTCAACCGCTATCCACGGTCGTTCGACGCGGATTGCGCGCTGCTCGATCGGCAGGGCGCCACGTGGGTGTTCGCGCCGGCCGTCGAGGCGATGTATCCGCCCGGCAACGCGACGCGCATCGTCGTGGGCGGGCCCGCGCTCTTGTTCGAAGGGGCGATGCGGCCGGGCCACTTCGACGGCGTGGCCACGGTGGTCCATCGTCTTTTCCAGGCGGTGCCCGCCGACGTGGCCTTTTTTGGCGCGAAGGACTGGCAGCAGACCGTGGTCGTGCGGCGGATGGTGAGCGACCTCTCCCTGCCGATCGAGATCGCCGTCTGCCCCACCGTCCGCGAGCCCGACGGCCTCGCGATGAGCTCGCGCAACGCCTATCTCTCGCCGCCGGATCGCAGCCGTGCCGTCGCGCTCTCCGCGGGACTTGAGCGGGGGGCGGAGCTTTGGAGCGCGGGCGCGGCCCCACACGAGATCGAGGCGGCGGTGCGCGACGCGCTCGGCGCCCGCGGCATCGACTGCGATTATGCCGCCGTCGTCGATCCCGAATCGCTCGACGATCTTGCCGTGCGCGATTGGGCCGGCCCCGCCATCGTGCTCGTGGCCGGCCGGCTCGGCACGACGCGGCTCATCGACAATGCATTCCTGCCACGGCGCCCGCCGGGCCAGCTTCCGCGCCCTACGGACCAGCTTCCGCGCCCTACGGCTTAGATGCTCACGACGCTCTTCCATATTCCGGCGCGGATCGACCTGGGGGGAGCATCGCTGCCGCTCTTCGGCTGGGGCCTGCTCTTGGCCATCTGGGCCCTGGCCGGTCTCGTCGCGGCCGGCTGGGCCGCCTCGCGCGGTCGCCTCACCGATCTCGTCTTCTCGCTCGGCCTGCCGTTCGCGATCACCGGTGGCGTGATCGCCTGGCTCTTTCCGCTGCTCGACGACGGACAGGGCGTGCCGATCCGTGGTTACGGTTGCATGCTGCTTCTGGCCGCGGCGGCGGGCACGTGGCTCTCGGTCGTTCGCGGCCGCGCGCTGGGCTTCGATGCCGACACGATCCTCGCGCTCGGCATGGAAATTTTTCTCTGGGGGCTCGTCGGTGCGCGGCTCTTCTACGTGATCGAATACCACGATCAATTCTTCCCGCCCGGCCGCAGCCTGCTGGCATCGCTGCGCGAGGTGCTCAACGTCGCCGGCGGCGGACTCGTCGTGTTTGGCTCGTTGCCGACGGCGGCGCTGGCCGCCTGGCGGTTTGCCCGCCGACGCGGCCTGCCGATCCTCGCGCTTGCCGACTGCATCGCGCCGGGGCTTCTGCTCGGGCTCGCGATCGGCCGCGTGGGCTGCTTTCTGAATGGCTGCTGCTATGGCGGCCCGTGCGACCTGCCGTGGGCCGTGCGGTTTCCCCCCGAGAGTCCGCCCTGGATCGACCAGGCCGCGCGCGGGCTTTTGCCTCCGCCCGACGCCGCCGGTGGCAGGCCGTGGAGCCTGCCGGTGCACCCGGCGCAGCTCTATGCGGCGATCGACGCGGCGCTCCTCGCCGCGCTCGCCGTCGCGTTCACGCCGCTGGCCCGCCGCACCGGCGCCGTTTTCGCGCTGGTGCTCACGCTCCATCCGATCTCGCGACTCTTGCTCGAAGCGATCCGGATCGACGAGCCGCCGGCCCTCGGCACGCCCCTTTCGATCTCGCAGCTCGTTTCGATCGTGCTTTTGACGCTCGCGGCGGCCCTCTGGTGGTGGCTGCTTTCTCGACCCCGGCCAGTCCGCGAGTAGGCCGGTAGACCGATCAAGTAGACCGCTTGCTCCGCAAGCGGCTCCCGATCCGCTTCGGGACGAAGCGGTCTACATTCACCTTCTGCTAGACTCTGCTCATGGCTGACAACGATCCTGAAGACGCCGAGGTGGAGACCGAGTTCAAGCGGATCGAGCACGAGCGAATCGCCCACGAACGAGCCGAGGCCCGCGAAGACATCGAGTCCGCCGATCCGAGCCACGGGGCCGACCGGTCCCCGCAGGCCTGGCAGCTGATCGCTTTGGCGGTGGCCTTGGCCGTGGGGATCGTCGTCGCCCTGTTCGCCAGCCGTTGGCAGCCGCCCGTTCATGGGCCCCCGCCCGTCCCGACGAGCCAGCCATGAGCGACCTGCCCCAGTCCGTTCGCGCATTTCCACCCGGATCGGTCACGGTCCGCTGCCGGCTCGATGGGCCACTCGTCCTGGAGCTGCCCCCCGACGCCGAGGCCTTGGGCGTCTATCTGCGGGTCACGGATCACCTGGGCAACGAATTTCAGATCCCCACCGGCAGGCAGGCCGTGGCGTTTTGCCGCTGCAACGGAACGAAGACCCGGCCGTTTTGCGACGGCAGCCATACAACCTGCGGGTTCGTGGCCGGAGACACCGCCCCAGGGTGATCGCCAGTGGTCTGTCTGTAGCGGCTGCGTAGGCTTCTCCGCGAGCGGAAAGTCTTCCCTGCAAAACACTTAGGGCATGGTGAGGGTGGAAAAATTGCCCTCCGGGCGGCCAGGCCGATATGGACTGGCTTCCAAATCCCCTGTACGGTTGAATGTTCGCCTGACCTGTTCCCGTAGGGAATCGCGGTCAAACCCTGTTGTCCCCGGCGTTTACGTCCCTGATGTCGCCCCATAAGCCCAACATCTACCAGCGGTACAGCGTCGGGATCATGGCGATCCTCGTCTTTCTGCTGCCGATGGTGGTCGTCGGGGCGATCAAGGCGAAGGGAAACAACCGCAACGACGTGAAGGGCTGGCTGCCCCTCGAATACCCTGAAACCCAGGTCTATCGGTTTTTCAGGCGGAATTTCCAGGGTGAGGAGTTCATCCTCATCTCCTGGGAAGGCTGCACGATGACCGATCCCCGGCTCGAACTCCTGGCCCGGAAACTCCTGCCGCCGCCGGACGAGGCCTCCCGGATCGACCGGCCGATCTATTTCAAAACCGCCCAGACGGGCCCCAGGGCCGTCGAGCGGATGACGGCCGAACCGCTCAACCTCGATCGCGAAGAGGCGATTTCGAGGCTCACGGGGGCCCTGATCGGCCCGCCACCGGCCGGCGTGGCGGCCGGGTCCGAGGCCGACAATCTCGATCAACGGCAGACCTGCCTCGTCCTCACCCTCGCCGACACGGCCCGCGCCAACCTCCACGGCACGATCGACACGATCAAGACGGTGGCCGAGAAGGAGTGCGGCATCCCGGAGAAGTCGCTCCACATGGGCGGCCCGCCGGTCGACAACGTCTCGATCGACCGGGCCGGCCAGACGAGCGTGACGATCCTCTTCGGCCTGTCGCTCGTGGTCGGGTTCTTCGTGAGCTGGTGGAGCCTCAAGAGCAAGGCGCTCGTGGGCATGGTGCTCGCGTCGGGCGTCTACAGCATGTTCGCGAGCCTGGCCGTCGTCTGGTATTCGGGCTATCCCGTCGATGCGATCCTGCTGACGATGCCCTCGCTCGTCTACGTCGCCACGACGAGCGGCGCGATCCATCTCGCCAACTACTACCGCGATCAGCTCGCGGAGACCGGCGTGCAGGAAGGCGCGGCGGGCCGTGCCGTCCACCACGCGCTCCTGCCGCTCTCGCTCGCCACCGGCACGACGGCCGTGGGCCTCGCGACGCTCGCCGTGAGCGAGCTGGTGCCGATCAGGATGTTCGGCATCTTCTCCGCGGTGGGTGTCGTGGTGAGCTTCGTGATTCTCGTCACGTTCATGCCGGCCGCCCTCGAGCTCTTCCCGCCGAAGCTGGGGCTGGGCAAGACCGGCGAGGACGAGGAGACGATCCATTGGCAGCCGATCGAACAAAGCCGCTGGTGGCATGCCGGGCAGTGGATCACGCGGCACAACGGCCTGGTGGCCACCGCCTGCCTGCTCGCGATGCTGGCCGTCGGCTACGGCATGACGCGGGTCGAGAGCAGCGTGCAGCTGATGCGGCTCTTCTCCCCGAAGGCCCGGATCCGCGCGGACTACCGCTGGCTCGAAACGAAGCTCGGCCCGCTCGTCCCGATGGAAATTCTCGTCCGCATCGATCAGGAGAATTGCTCGCTCAACTTCCTCGAGCGGATGGAGCTCGTGGGGGACATCCAGCGTGAGATCGGCGGCCTCGACGAGGTGGGCAGTTCGCTCTCCACCGTGACGTTCGGCCGCAGCCTCGACACCGGCGGCTCAGGAGAAGGCGTCGGCGGCGCCGCGGTCCGGGCCTTCGGTCTGGGCGCCCGCACGAAACGGAGCGTGCTCAACCGCCGGCTCACCGCCCACCGCGACGAATTCCTCGAGGGCGACTACCTCCGCGATGCGAAGTCTCCTGATGGCCGCGACGAGGAGCTCTGGCGGATCAGCGCTCGCGTGAGCGCCACGAAGGAGGTCGATTACGCCCTCTTCCAACGCGACCTGCGGACGAAGATCGATCCGATCCTCGAGCGGCTCCGCGGCGACGGCGTGACGGGCATCCGGGTCGACTACACCGGCCTCGTGCCGCTGGTCTACAAGGCGCAGCACTCGCTCCTCGACGGCCTGATCATCGGCTTCATCAGCGATTTCGCCATCATCGTGGCGGTGATGATCGCCCTCTGCCGCGCCGCCTCGGCGGGGCTCGTGCTCCTGCTGCCGGCCGCGTTTCCGGCCGTGATGGTCTTCGGCGGCATGGGCTGGGGCAACGCGCTGCTCAAGTCGATGGGCACCGGCAACCTGCTCATCGACATCGGCACGGTGATGGCCCCGAGCGTGGCGCTCGGCGTGACCGTCGACGACGTCGTCCACTTCATGCTCTGGTTCCGCCGCGGCATCGCCGACGGCCTCGACCGCAAGCAGGCCGTGATGCTCGCCTACAAGGGCTGCGCCCGCGCGATGTATCAGAGCTGGGGCGTGATCGGCATCGGACTCTCCGTCTTCTCGCTCTCCCCCTTCGGGCCGACGCAGCGGTTCGGGCACATGATGCTTGCGATGCTCACCATCGCGCTGGTGGGCAACCTCGTGCTCCTGCCGGCGCTCCTGGCCGGCCCGCTCGGGGCCGTCTTCGGCTGGAGCGTGCTCCGCATCGAGCGGGCCAAGGCGAAGCGCGAAGGCCGCCGCAAGGTGAAGGCCGAACCCGGCAGCGATGCGCTTCCCGCGCCCCACGTGATGCCGGGCGCGGCCAAGCAGGTCGTGCATGCCTGACGGATCGCCGGAACTCGAAGCTGGCGATGGATTGCCGACCGCGACCGTGATGCTCAAGCCGCGGCGGGCGCGTCCATTCTTCGGCCGCCATCCCTGGGTGCTCGATTCGGCCGTGCTCCGCGTGGAGGGTTCCCCGCGCGATGGCGACGTGGTCGATCTGGCGACGCATGACGGCACGTTCGTGGCCCGCGGTCTCTGGAACGCCGCGAGCAAGCTGCGGGTGCGGCTCTACGCCTTCGACCCCGTGACCCGGCTCGACGCCGCGCTCTTTCGAACCCGCATCGAGGCGGCCGTCGCGCTGCGGCGGACGCTCGGCCTCGACGATCGCGCCGGCGCCGCCCGCATCGTCAACAGCGAGGGGGACGATCTCTCCGGGCTCATCGTCGATCGGTATGGCGACTGGCTCTCGGTGCAGGTGACGGCGTTGGCCATCGCCAACCGGCTCGAGTCGGTCTGCGACGCCCTCGAGGCGGCCGTCGCGCCCCGGGGCATCCTGCTCCGCGGCGCCGAGCGCGGTCTCTCGCAGCTCGAAGGGCTCCACCTCCCCGACCGCCTGGTCCGCGGCACGGCGCCCACCGGGCCGGTGTTCGTCACCGAGCACGGATTGAAATTCGGCATCGACCTGGCCGAGGGGCAGAAGACGGGCTTCTACCTCGATCAGCGCGACAACCGTCAGGCGGCGGCCCGCCATGCCCGCGGCCGCCGCGTGCTCGACATGTTTTGCTACTCCGGCGGCTTCGCCCTCGCCTGCGCCGTCCACGGCGGCGCGGCGCGCGTGCTGGCCGTCGATTCGAGCGCCAAGGCCACGGCCCTCGCGAAGGCCAATGCCGACTTGAACGGCGCCGCGAATCTCGCCGTCGAGACGGCCGACGCCTTCGAGCGGCTCGACACGCTCAAGTCGGCCGGCGAACGCTTCGGCATGGTGGTGCTCGACCCGCCGAAATTCGCCCGCAGCCGCGCCTCGCTCGAGGAGGCGATGCGGGCCTACCACCGGATCAACCGGCTCGCGGTCGACATGCTCGAGCCGGGGGGCATCCTCGTCACCAACAGCTGCTCGGGCGCCGTCTCGCGCGACGACTTCCTGATGATGCTCGCGGGTGTCGCCCAGCGGAGCGGCCGCACGATCCAGCTGCTCGAATGCCGCGGCGCGGCGCCCGACCATCCGGTGAGCGCCAGCTGCCTCGACGGCGAGTATCTCAAGTGCGTGATCGCCCGCGTGGTGTGAGGCCCTGGGGACGGCCTCCAAAGTAGACCGCTTGCTCCGCAAGCGGATCTGGATCCGCTTCGGGACGAAGCGGTCTACGCGGCCAAGCAGTCGACTTACAGCCGGCGGAGGCGGGTGTACTCGTCGATCGTGACGGTGGTCAGCTCGCCGTCGTCGCGGGAGAGGATGAGGACGTCGCTGTAGACCTTGTCGTCGGGGTTGCGGCGGAAGTGGAGGCCGTGCCGCCGCCGCTCCGTCCGCAGCACCTTGCCGATGGTCGTCGTGCTCCAC
>JBIIOM010000291.1:0-3117 GCA_044336925.1 Pirellulales bacterium | reverse complement strand
GAGGAGGCGCTCCTCGAGACGAGCGCGTCGGTCGGCCCTGGCATCCTCACCGGCGCGATCACCACGGCCGTGGCCTTCTTTTCCGCGGCGCTCACGAGCTTCGTGGGCGTGGCGGAACTCGGCCTCATCGCCGGCGGCGGCATCCTGCTCTGCTGCCTGGCGGAGCTCTTTGTGCTGCCGGCAGTGGTGGCGATCGTCGACCGTGGGCCGCTCGGCCGGCGCATTCCCGAGCCCGTGCCGGTGCACACCTGGCTCGCGCCGATCATGCGGCATCCGCGGTTCGTGGCCCTGGCGGCGATGGCGGCGACGATGGCGATCGCCTCCGGCCTGCACGACCTCGACTACGACCACAACCTGCTCAACATGCAGCCCGACGGCCTCGAGAGCGTGGAGATCGAGAAGAAACTGCTCGCCGAGAGCGACCAGAGCGTGTGGTATGCCCTCTCGATGGCCGACTCCCGCGAGCAATTGCTGGAGCGGAAGGACGCGCTCACGAAGCTCGCCAGCGTGGAGCGGGTGGACGAGATCGCGTCGCTGCTCCCCGTGGACGAAGAGCTCAAGCGGCCGATCATCGAGCGGATTCGCGGCCGGCTCGCAGCGCTCCCCGAACGGCCGCCGGAGATCCCGATCGACCGGCTCGACGCACTCGGCGAGACGCTCGCCTGGGCGCAGGCCGAGGCCTCGAAGCGGCCCGGCGCCCTGCGGACCGCCTGGCACCTGGAGCGTGCCCGCGAATCGCTGCGCCGCATGGGGCCCGAGCAATGCTTTCAGGCGATCGCCATGTTTCAGCAGCGGTCGGCGGGCGACCTGCTCAGCCGGCTCCATGCGCTCGCCGGCGTGGCCGACCCCGAGCCGCCCACGCTTTCCGACCTGCCGCCGAGCCTCGTGGACCGCTTCGTGGGGCAGAGCGGCAAGCACCTGCTCAAGATCTACGGCCGCGGCGACATCTGGAATTTCGAGTCGCTCGAGCGGTTCGTGCACGACGTGCGGAGCGTGGACGAGCGGGCGACCGGCAACCCGCTGCAGGCCTACGAAGCCTCGCTCGAAATGAAGCGGAGCTACGAACAGGCGGCGATCTACTCGCTGATCGTCATCCTCGCCGTGCTCTGGCTCGACTTCCGCAGCCTCACCAACTCGCTGCTCGCCGCGCTCCCGCTGGCGCTCGGCATGGCGCAGACGCTCGGGCTCATGGGGCTCGTGGGAATCGACCTCAATCCCGCCAACCTGATCGGCATCCCGCTCATCCTCGGCATCGCCGTCGACTACGGCGTGCACATCGTGCACGACTACCTCGAGCGGCCGGGCCCCTATTCGATCAGCGCCTCGACCGCCAACTCCGTGCTCGTGGACGCGCTGACGACGATCCTCGGCTTCGGCGCGCTGATGGTGGCGAGCCACCGCGGCCTCGAAAGTCTCGGCCGCGTGCTCACGCTCGGCGTGACCACCTGCACGATCACGTCGCTCGTCTTTCTCCCGGCCATCCTCTCGATCCTCCGCCCCCGCCGGGTAGGGTAGGCTTCAGCCTGCCAAAGTAGACCGCTTGCCGTAGTAGACCGCTTGCTCCGCAAGCGGATCATGCGGGATCCGCTTGCGGAGCAAGCGGTCTAGTGCGATCGCGAGTGTGTTGAACCAGCAGGGTGGAAGTCCCTGTCGGGGCCGACTTGGGCCTCGTAACCGAACGAAACTGCGTTCCCGCGATGGGAGGTGGAGAGCATCGGAAGGTGAACGACCAGTCCGTAGTAGCACGAACTCGATTCGGCCTGTCGTCGCGGCGAGCCTGCTGGACCAAGGCGAAGCCCAAGTGACGTCGAGCGGAACCCTGCCTGAGTGGGTGGTCTGGCCGAGAGGCCGGACCGACGGTAAGCCCGGCTGTGAACACCAAGCCGCACACCGGGGTGACGAGGGGTGGTTGGAGACGGAATGGTCGGAAGGTTCGACAGATGAAGCGATGAGACCTGCCGGGAGCAACGACCAGACCGGCAGGAGTCAGAGGAGCCATAGTAGCGTTGAAGCCGGGTAACTCCGGTGGAGCGAAGGGCTCCAGGAAGATGGAGGAACGGAGTTCGTGATGAAACGTCATACGATGAAATGCCATACCCCAGCCCTGCTGCGGTCTGGCTCGGTGCATCGAAAGGAATCAGACACACGTGATCTGATCACCGCGTGCCATCACGACGAAGACCCTGCTGGCGACCCGCAAGGGAGTGCGTCCCGCGCCCGGCCTACGGCTACGCGTTGCCGCAGCCATACGCCGTTCGCCAGTCCTCACCGAGGTAAGACCATCAACCGGAGAGCCGTGTGCGGGAGATCCGCCAGCACGGTTCGGAGGGAGGGGGGCCCGAAATCAATCGGGCCTCCCTACCCCTATCCTTGCCAAACCTCCCTTGTGCCGGGGGCTGGCGGCGCGGTACTTCCCCCGCTCCCCCACAAACCCAGGTGCCTTCATGCGCAGTGCCCGGCTGTCCCTCGCCCTCGTGTCGCTCCTCGCGCTGGCCTCGACCGCCTTCGCCCAGCCGGCGGAGCGGGTGGTGAACATCGCGATGGAGGACCAGTTCAAAAACCGGCACGAGACCGGCACGATGCGCGGCGACGTGGTCGTGCTCGTCTACGCCGAACGCAAGGGGGCCGAGGCGGCGCAGGAACTCGGCCGCCAACTCCACGTGCACTTCCATCCGACCGCCACGCAGGTCTCGGCGACGGAGTGGAGCCGCCAGCCCGTGATCGGCCTCGCCGGCTGGCCCGCCGGCGCGCGGGTGCCCGACGTGCGCGTGATCGCCGTGGCGAGCCTGCCCGAACTGCCGCGGGCCATGCATCCGGTCGCCCGGGCGCAGGTGCGGAAAGATTCGCCGTATGTGCCGGTGTGGCTCGACTTCGAAGGCCGCCTCGAGCACGCCTACGGCGTCCACCCCGGCAAGCCGAACATCCTGATCGTCAACACCGCCGGTACGGTGCACGCCGTGCTGTCGGGCAACGTGGACGAGCTGAAGTTTCGCGAGCTGGTCACCACGATCGACGCGCTCCGCATGCAGGCGCGGCCCGACCAGCGCACCGCCGCCCTGCCCGCCGGCCTGAGCCGGTAGGGCAGGCGTAGACCGCTTCGTCCCAAGTAGACCGCTT
>JBIIOM010000076.1:0-10800 GCA_044336925.1 Pirellulales bacterium | reverse complement strand
CGCCCGTTCGCTCGGCCACCATCTGCCAGGGCACGATGTTGGCATGGTGCTCGAGCTCCGTGAGCAGGATCTCGTCGCCGTGGGAAAGCCCCGGCGCGAGCACGTTGGCGACAAGATTGATTCCTTCCGTGCAGCCTCTGACGAAGATGATCTCGTCGGGGCTGTTCGCGCCTAGAAACGCCTGGACCGTCTGCCGGGAATGCTCGTAAGCGTCGGTGGAGCGGGCGGCGAGCGTGTGGGCGCCGCGGTGGATGTTGGAGTTGTCGTGGGCGTAGAAGTGGGACAGAGCGTCGATCACGGCCTGCGGCTTCTGCGTGGTGGCGGCGTTGTCGAACCAGGCCAATGGCTTGCCGTTGACCTTTTCCCGGAGGATCGGGAAGTCGCGGCGGACGGCATCGACGTCGAGCAGGCCGCCGCCCAAAAATGTCGCCGGCGTTGCCGATGCGGGCCGAGGAGCGGCGATCTGTGGCTGTTCGAGGTGGCCGAGGCCGCGGATCTGGGTCACGAACGACCGGAGGCCGGAGAGGTCGGTCGTCGGCGCCACGTGCGGCAGCGCGACCGGCGGGTGAGGCAGCGAGGGCAGCGAGGGCAGGGGAGGGGACTTGAGCTCGGCAGAGGGCAAGCCTGTGGACACTCCGGCAGGCTGAAACCCCGCCGCTAGGTTCCCAGGCGGGTTTCCCTGCGCGGCGGCCTGAGTGGCGGCCGGTGCGTCGGCCTGCGCGGCGAGCGCCTCGCGCATGAATTGATCGGCAATCCGCGAGATGTCTTCAGGCGAGGGGATGCCTGGGGCGGGAACGTTCATCGGTCACTCACTTGGGTGTTGCCTTGCGGTGCTCGTAGTCGTGGTAGTAGCCGACCTCGACATTTTCGAGGACGCCGAGGGCGTCGTCGGTGAGTACGGCGAGGGAGAAATAATTGGTGAGGAGATAGGAGGCGACTCCGAGGCTGTCGAGTCCCATGAGCCGCGCGGAGAGGCTGGGCATGATCTCGCCGGGGATGCCTGTCTGGTGGAGTCCGACGACGCCCTGGTCAGCCTCGCCGATCCGCACGAGCACGATGCTGGTGGTACCGAACGACTGGTTGGAGCCGTAGCGGCTCTTCACCTCGAGCTTGTCGCAGGGAACGATCGGCACACCGCGCCACATGATCACCTGCGTGCCGTGGAGGCTGGTGGTGACTGGTGGCACTCCCCGCCAGGTGCATTCGCGTTCGAAGGCGGCAATGGCCTTGGGGTGGGCGAGGAAGAAGGCGGGTTTTTTCCAGACGAGCGCGAGGAGCTCGTCGAGGTCGTCGGGGGTGGGGGCGCCGTAGCGGGTGGAGAGCCGCATGGCGGGATCGACGGAATGGAGGAGTCCGAACTTCTGGCTGTTGATGAGCTCCCACTCCTGGCGTTCCTTGATGCCCTCGATGGTGAGGCGGATCTGCTCCTCGAGCTGGTCGTAGGGTCCGTTGTAGAGGTCGGAGACGCGGGTGTGGACGCGGACGACGGTCTGGATGGCGGAGAGGGAGTATTCGCGGGGGTTGGCGGCGTAGTCGACGAAGGTCTCGGGGATCTCGACGTTCTCGGCGAATCCGGAGACGAGGTCGATGTTGCGTTCACCGTAGCGGTTGACGGTGGAGCGGAGTTCGAGGTGCTCGTCGATGGCCTTCTTGAAGTCGTCGCGGAGGTTGGGGAGCTCGTCGAGGACGGCGTCGAGGTCCTTGCGGGAGAGGGTGAGCAGCACGCAGGGCGTGATCGTGCGGACGGTGATGTCCGACGGCTTGTCCGACACGAGATCGACCTCGCCGAAAAACTCCCCTTCCGTGAGCAGGGCGATCCGCAGGTCGCTGCCATGCACCCCCTTGGAAAGCACCTCGACCTGCCCCTGGCCGAGAACGAAGAACTTGCTGCGGTCCTCCCCCTCGACGATCAGGTTGTTGCCCAACGACACCTCCTCCGGCTTGAAGCGGTTGGCCATCCGTGAGAGGACGGCATCGGGGAGCTTCGAGAAGAGCGGGATGCTGCGGAGGGCTTCCGTCGAGAGTGACGATTGGCCGTTCGTGAAGTCGACGGCGATCCGCTCGGCCTTGGAGAGCTCGACCTTCGTGCGGTTGACGCGGTAGGTGCCCCCCTCCACCTGCACCCACGGCAAGAGGTGAAGCAGGTGCCGCGGCGTGATCGACATCATCATCGGCCGCGTCTTCGACGTCGTGGCGAGGTTGCGGGCCACGGCCGTCGTCACGCTGCGCTGCAGGAGATTGTCATTCATGGAGGAGTCCTTTCAGGGGTTTGGTCAGATTCCGGAGCCGTCCGCGAAACCGCTGCGGTCGGCGGCGAGATAGTCGTGGTAGTAGCCGACCTCGACATTTTCGAGGACGCCGAGGGCGTCGTCGGTGAGTACGGCGAGGGAGAAATAATTGGTGAGGAGATAGGAGGCGACTCCGAGGCTGTCGAGTCCCATGAGCCGCGCGGAGAGGCTGGGCATGATCTCGCCGGGGATGCCTGTCTGGTGGAGTCCGACGACGCCCTGGTCAGCCTCGCCGATCCGCACGAGCACGATGCTGGTGGTACCGAACGACTGGTTGGAGCCGTAGCGGCTCTTCACCTCGAGCTTGTCGCAGGGAACGATCGGCACACCGCGCCACATGATCACCTGCGTGCCGTGGAGGCTGGTGGTGACTGGTGGCACTCCCCGCCAGGTGCATTCGCGTTCGAAGGCGGCAATGGCCTTGGGGTGGGCGAGGAAGAAGGCGGGTTTTTTCCAGACGAGCGCGAGGAGCTCGTCGAGGTCGTCGGGGGTGGGGGCGCCGTAGCGGGTGGAGAGCCGCATGGCGGGATCGACGGAATGGAGGAGTCCGAACTTCTGGCTGTTGATGAGCTCCCACTCCTGGCGTTCCTTGATGCCCTCGATGGTGAGGCGGATCTGCTCCTCGAGCTGGTCGTAGGGTCCGTTGTAGAGGTCGGAGACGCGGGTGTGGACGCGGACGACGGTCTGGATGGCGGAGAGGGAGTATTCGCGGGGGTTGGCGGCGTAGTCGACGAAGGTCTCGGGGATCTCGACGTTCTCGGCGAATCCGGAGACGAGGTCGATGTTGCGTTCACCGTAGCGGTTGACGGTGGAGCGGAGTTCGAGGTGCTCGTCGATGGCCTTCTTGAAGTCGTCGCGGAGGTTGGGGAGCTCGTCGAGGACGGCGTCGAGGTCCTTGCGGGAGAGGGTGAGCAGCACGCAGGGCGTGATCGTGCGGACGGTGATGTCCGACGGCTTGTCCGACACGAGATCGACCTCGCCGAAAAACTCCCCTTCCGTGAGCAGGGCGGCGCGGAGGTCGCGGCCGTGAATCCCCTTGCTCAGGATCTCGACCTGGCCCTGGGCGATCACGAAGAACGTGCTGCGGTCCTGTCCCTCGATGAGAATGTCGCTGCCGAGCGGCACTTCCTCCGTAGAAAATCGCTTCTGCATTCGGCTGAGGAGCGATTCCGACACGTTTGAGAACAGGGGCACGCTCCGCAGGTCGCTCGCGGCGAATGAAAGACCCTGCTCCGCCGCTGCGATCTCGATCCGCTGGGCCTTGGAGAGCTCGACCTTCGTGCGGTTGACGCGGTAGGTGCCCCCCTCCACCTGCACCCACGGCAGCAGGTGCAGCAGATGCCGGGGCGTGACCGACATCATCATCGGCCGCGTCTTCGACGTCGTGGCGAGGTTGCGGGCCACCGTCGTCGTCACGCTGCGCTGCAGGAGATTGTCAGACATCGATCCGCTCCCGGGCCCCGCGAGGCCGTATTCCGATCAGGACTCGAAGATTCCGGTGGAGAGATACCGCTCGCCCGAGTCGGGCAGCACGACGACGATCGTCTTGCCATCCGATTCGGGGCGGGCCGCCACGCGCAGGGCCGCATGCATCGCCGCCCCGCAGCTGATGCCGCAGAGAATGCCCTCCTCCTTCGCCAGCCGCCGCGCGATCGCGAAGGCCTCCTCGTTGGTGACGGTGAGGATCTCGTCGATAAGCGAGCGGTCGAGCACGTCGGGCACGAAGCCGGCGCCAATGCCCTGGATCTTGTGCGGGCCGGCCGCACCGCCGGAGAGCACGGGGCTGCCGGCTGGTTCAACAGCCACCGTGTGGAGCTTCTGGCCCTGCGTCTCCTTGAAGAATCGCGAAACGCCGGTGATCGTGCCGCCAGTGCCGACGCCCGCCACGAAGACGTCGACCTTGCCTTCCGTGTCGTTCCAGATTTCAGGGCCTGTCGTCCGCAGGTGAATCTCCGCGTTCGCAGGATTCTTGAACTGCTGCGGCATGAAATACTGGGGGTCTGTCGCAATCTCCTCGGCCCGGGCAACTGCGCCCCGCATCCCTTCGGCGGCCGGCGTGAGCACGAGGTTGGCACCGAGCCCCTTGAGCAACTGCCGCCGCTCGATCGACATCGATTCCGGCATCAGGAGCGTGAGCGGGTAGCCCTTCGCGGCACAGACGAAGGCCAGCGCGATCCCGGTGTTGCCACTGGTCGGCTCGACGACGTGCTGGCCGGGCTTGAGCTGGCCGGAGCGTTCGGCATCCCAGATCATTGCCGCGCCGATGCGACACTTAACGCTGTAGGCGGGGTTGCGGCCTTCGATCTTGGCGAGAACGCGAGCGTTCAGGCCGTTCGTAAGACGGTTGATCCTTACGAGCGGCGTTCGACCGATGGCGTCGACGTTGTCTGCAAAAACCGGCATGGGGAGCCTCCTGCTCTCAAGTGAGCAAGCGCGCCTCCAAGAGGTCCGGTCAGCAACGCGAAAACTATGTATTATTGAAGTTGTCGACGACGCAGGCGGACCGCGACGTCGCACGCAAAGTTTGCGCACTTTAGCGAGACCACCGGCTTTTGGGAAGCGTCGCCGGATGATTTTTGCCGAACGCGATCGTCAGTCGCGAAAGGCACCGGGGTCGATGCCGAGTTTTCGCATCCGGGCGCGGAGCGTGTGTGGATTGATGTCGAGCAGGGCGGCGGCACCGCGGCGGCCCTCGATCTGCCCGCGGGTCGCGATCAGGGCCCGCTCGATGTGCTGCCGCATCGCCGTGGCGAGCGGCACGACGTCTCCGGTCAGCGGGGCTGGGGTCGCGGCCGGAGTCGCAGGCTCTTCGGGCACCACTTCATAGAGTGTGACGTCGGCGGGCAGGCCACGCGGCGCTGCCGTCGTCTGCTGCCGGCCCAGGCCGAGCGCCGCGGCGACGTCGAGCCGGCGGCCGCCTCCGAGGATCGCGGCTCGGTCGATCACCGCGCCGAGTTCGCGGATGTTGCCCGGCCAGTCGTAGCCGGCCAGAAGCTGCATGTCGGCGTCCGTGGGCTCGACCGGCGGCAGGCCAAATCGCGTCGCGGCCCGCTGGGCGAAATGCCGCACCAGCGACGGAATGTCTTCCAGCCGTTCCCGCAGCGTGGGCAGGAGGATGGGGAAGATGTTGATCCGATACCAGAGATCCTCGCGAAACGTCTTTTCCTTCACCATCGCCGAAAGATCGCGATGGGTGGCCGCGACGATCCGCACGTCGACATGCACGGGCGACTTGCCGCCGACCCGCTCGATCTGATGATCCTGCAAGACCCGCAGGAGCCGCACCTGCGCCGGCAGCGGCAGCTCGCCGATCTCGTCGAGAAAGAGCGTGCCGCGGTCGGCCCGTTCGAACCAGCCTTTGTGCTGATCGGAGGCCCCCGTGAAGCTCCCCTTCTCGTGGCCGAAGAGCTGCGAATCGACGAGCTCGGGCGGAATCGCGCCGCAGTTGACGCGGATGAAAGGTCCTTCCGGGCGGGCTGATCGCGTGTGGATCGCGCGCGAGACGACCTCCTTGCCCGTTCCCGTCTCGCCGAGAATCAGCACCGGCACGTCTGACTGGGCGACGAGCTCCACGCGTTCCATCACATGCCGCAGCCCGGTGCGGGCGCCGACCACCTCCTCGTTGACATCCTGGCGGCCGAGCCGCGTGAGCAGCGTCTCGCGATCGGCTTCGGCCGCCTCCCGCAACGACCTGAGCTCGTGGAGGCGGGCGTCGTTTTCGAGTGCGACTGTGAGCGGCTCGACGAGCTGCATCGCGAGCGCGAGCTGCGCCGGCGCGAACGACTGCCCCGGATCGGCCGTGAGCACCATGGCGCCCATGGGCGGCCGCTGCGCCTTCAGGGGCGCCAGCAAGAGGTCGCCGTCGAGTCCGGATGGCAGGAGCGATCGCCATTCCGATCCACCGGAGATCGTGGCATGCACGAGGTCGCCATCGCGGAGCCACTTGACCAGTTTCTGCCAGGCCGCAACGCCAAGCGGGGCGGTGCAGGCAGCGACGTCTGCGCCGCGGCCAACCCACCCGACGGCCCGCGCCTCCACGATCCGCGTCGTGGCATCGGGGCGAATCACCGCCACGGCGCGAAACGGCCCGTGGGCGGCGATCGCCTTGGCGATCGCCGTCACCGCCGATTCCAACTCAATGTGGCGGCAAGCCTCCCGCCAGACTTCGGTCACCACGCGGTTGACGTCATCTGCTGGCATGGCGGCTTTCCAAAGAGCTGCGAATTACAAGGGTTTTATTAAAAGCCGTGAAATGGCACGGGCATATGCTCCGGATCAGTGATCTTATTTGCAGGTTTTTCTACCGTCAAACCGTTCGAAATGCTTTTTATTGTCTGAGTATAAGAGGCCGGTCGGTGGCGACTCCGGCACGTCGAATGCATGAGGTGATGCCGTCATCAACGTTTCTTTTTGAGCCATCGATCACGGACGAACAGCAGCCATGCAAGCCATCGGCCCCAAGGGCCTGCTCGACACCGTCGGCCGAACGCCCCTGTTGCGTCTCACGCGGGTGCTCGGGAGGCATCACGCGGCGGTGCTCGTGAAGGCGGAAAATCGCGGGCCGCTCGGCAGTGTCAAGGATCGCATTGGCCTGGCAATGATCGAGGCGGCCGAGGCGGATGGTTCGCTCGAGCGCGGCGGCCGCATCATCGAGCCCACCAGCGGCAACACGGGCATCGCGCTGGCATTCGTCGCCGCGGCCAAGGGCTACCCGGTCACGCTCACGATGCCCGACTCGATGAGCACCGAGCGTCGCGCGTTGCTCCTGGGCCTTGGCGCCGACTTCGTGCTCACGCCCGCGAAGGCCGGCATGCGGGGCGCCATCGAGCGGGCCGAGGAGCTTTTGGCCGCAACGCCCGGTGGCTGGATGCCACGGCAGTTTGAAAACCCCGCCAATCCGGCGATCCATGCGACCACGACCGGCCCGGAGATCTGGGCGGCGACCGCCGGCCAGGTCGACATCGTCATCGCCGGCGTCGGCACGGGCGGCACGATCACGGGCGTGAGCCGATTTCTCAAGATGCACAATCCCGACGTGCGGTCGATCGCGGTCGAGCCGGCCGAGTCGGCGGTGCTTTCGGGCGGGCCGCCCGGCCCGCATGGAATCCAGGGCATCGGCGCCGGCTTCGTGCCGAGAAACTTCGATCGCACTGTCGTCGATTCGGTCGAGACCGTGACCACCGCGGAGGCGATGGACTGGGCCCGCCGGCTGGCCCGCGAGGAGGGTCTGCTCGTGGGGGTGAGCAGCGGCGCGAACGTCGCCGTCGCGCACCGCCTGGCGGCGCGGCCCGAAAACGCCGGTAAGACGATCGTCACCTTCGCCTGCAGCACCGGCGAACGGTATCTCTCCACGCCGCTGTATCAACTGATCGGGATGTCCGCCCCGCCGCCGGAGGACGATTTCGGCCTGTAGCCTGCCGACCCTACCGGAGCACTGGCCGTGCCGAACAGGATGCGAACAGGCCCCCGCGTTCCTATCGTTTTTCAATCCGCGTCGCGGCTAGTTCGGCCGCTGGTGAATCCGGATGCATCGCGATGATCTGGTGGTAGAGGGCGAGGCCTCGGTCTGCCGAGGTGCGGGCGGCAAAGGCGGCGCGATGCAGGAGTTGGGCATTTCGTACCGTCTCCGTGCCGTCGGGCTCGCGGCTGATTTCCGCGAGCCGTTTGCTCGCGGCCCGGGCCACCTCGGGCAGCGTCGTGACGAACTGCTCGGAGGCGGCGACGATCTCTTCGACGGCGGCGAGGTGCTCGGTGGCCGATGTACGCCTGCCGGCATCTTGCACGCCTGCATCCGGCCCGTCTCCCACCCGCTCGATGCGTTCCAAAAGCACTCGAGCCACGGCCGCGCGGAAGGCGATACTCTGGACGATGGGCCGGGCGAAACTCGGCATTCGCACCGCCGGCATCACGGCTCCCACCGCCCCGACCAGATTCCCCTCCTCCTGGAACTGCGCCGCCGACCGCAGTCGGGCTTCGAACTGGTCGGCCTGCCGCGTCGTAATCGGCTGCCCGCTGGAGTCGAGCTGCGCGCGAAGGAACCGGCCAGTTCGGCCGGCGGATCACCCGAAAACGACACCCTGCCGTCGGCACGGATGACGAACAACTGCGGAGTATTTCGACGCCGGATGTCGAAATGGCCCTGCCAGCGGCTCCACTCCCATTTGTCGTTGCCGCTCATCCGCAGCTCGACGATCGCGAACCGGGCGACCAGCGGCTGGAGCGAGGGATTGTTTGCCAACCGTCGCTTGAGCACGGGCCCATCGCGGCACGAGTCGGTGCTGGCCACTGCGAGGACCGGCACACCCAGCCGCGCCGCGCCGTTGATGACGCCGTCGATCCGTTCGGAGATCAGGACCTTGTCGTCGGCGACCACGGTCAACTGGCAAAGCGCCGCGGCGACCACGGCCCAGCAAGTGAGCCGCCGGCTTGCGAAGAGAAGACCGAGAGTGAAGAGCATCGAGACGCGAATTATGGGAACCACCATGACCCCCAAGATAAGGGGTTGGCGGGCTGCTGCAAGGGGTGCTCCTGGGGATGGCCGTAGGCGTCGGCGACGGACAGGCCGATGCGATCCCGCAGGTGGACGAGCGGTTTTTTCTGTCGGCCCCATTGTGCACACGGGAGCGTCAAGCGACCCCGTCGGGGAAAGCGGCTCCCGGGCCCGCCTTGACGTGCGTGATCACGCGGCGGAATTTGCCCGTCCGCGGATCGGGGGCGAGGCCGCAGGCGGGCTCGACATCGACCAGCACCCGCTCCGGCAGGCCGCTCGACCGCAGCCGCGCCACGAGCGCCGGCACGTCGATGTCGCCTCGGACTCCGGGCAGAAACTCGAGCTCGAGCCGGATCCGATCGGCCTCCGTCTGCGTTGCCCGCCACTCGCGCACGTGCGCCAAGTGGTCGATCGCGTCGTGAAAGAGCACGCCGGGTAGGGGCCGCTGCCGGCCGTCGGCGCCCGTAATCCAGAAGGCCTCCGCCGAGCGGCCCTCGATCCGCGCGATCCGCGGCAGGCGGCTGCCGCAGCGGCAGGGCTCCGTCGCCATGACGATCCGGTCGGGCAGCTCGTAGCGGATGAAGGGCTGCACGCGGTTGGCGAGATTCGTCACGAGCACCTTCCGCCCGGGCTCGCCGGGCGGCACCGGCCGGTGGTTGTCGTCGACGTTTTCGAGGATCGCCCAGTCGGCGTTGACGTGGGCCCCGCCGTCGGTCGGGCAGCCATCGGAGAGAAACAGGCACTCGCCCGCGCCGTAATGGTCCATCACGGTCACGCCGAAGGCCGCCTCGATCCGCCGCCGGGCCCGCGGCGTGAGCTGCTCGCTGCTGTTGGCGATCTGCCGCAGGTGCCGCAGCCCGAGCCGATCCGCCTCGAGCGCGAGGCCCTCGAGCACGCTCGCATACCCGACCAATGAATGGGGCTGGAAGTCCGCAAGCTGCGAGACGAGGTCCGGATCGGCGATCGAAAACCAACGCACATTCGTGAACGGCGCGGTCTCGGCAGCCATGAACTCGAACGCCGACGACGAGGGATAAAAGCCGCGGTGCAGTGCGACGACGGCCACGCGGGCCGGCTCGCGGAGCCGGCGGATCCCTTCGAGCGGCCCAGGCTTCGTGCCAGCATTCGCCCGCGCGCTCATGAGGCTGAAGAGCAGCTCGATCGCGGCCCGATCCTGCACGATGAACAGCGGCGGCCCCTGGCTGCCCGACGTGTGGCTGACCGCATACCGGCCTCGATACCACTTGCCGAGATTGACCGGATTCCTCACGAAGTCTGCAAGGTCGGCCTGCTCGAGGAGGGGATCGGTGAGCACGTCGTCGAAGTGCTCGCGCAGCATGTCCTTCGTCACCGGTGGCAGATCCTCGAGGCGAAACCGCTTCAGATCGATGCCCTCGTAGAGCCGGCGATAAAACGGGGACCGGGCCACCGCGAAGGCCACCAGCCGCCGCAGCCGGCGCGAGGCCAGCCGGTCACAGCGGTCGTCCGACCAGCGTGGTACTTTCCCGAGGTGGTCGGTCCGCACGGCGAAGCGAAGCGCGCGCAAGAGCGACATGGCTAGGCCACCTGCTCGGCGACGAGTTCTCGGGCGGGCTCCGACTCCTCCGCCAATTCGAGCAGTTCGCGGCGGATGTCGTCGTGCAGCACCTCCTCGAGTTCTGTCAGCGCCCGGGCCGCCGGGGCGCCGTCGAGCACGCGGTGGTCGTAGGTGAGCCGCACGTCGAGCGTGCCATCGTCGCCAAACGTGCCGTAGTTCAGCGTTGTCGTCAGCGGCGAGAGGATATGCAGGCCGGCCGCGCCGAGTGAGCCCACGACGCTGATCCCGAACGTGCCAAAGAAATGCCCGCGGCAGGCGCCGTCGGAATAGAGGCCGATTGCCCAGACGAGCCGCCGCAGGGGCCGGGGCAGACGGCTGATCCACAAGGCCTGCATGAACGTGGGCACCGTCTCCACCGGGGCCGATTTATAGTGTCTGACAAGGGCGTCGAGATGGCGAAGCGAGTGCTGCTCAGGCCGCGCGAT
>JBIIOM010000290.1:0-3135 GCA_044336925.1 Pirellulales bacterium | reverse complement strand
AGGTGCTCGCGACCGGCGGAAAGAAAGCGCTGGATCTTCATCGGTGTCGTCCGGTGTTTTTCCTGAAAAACGGAGAGTGTATCGGCGGTCGGCATTGCTGTCGACAGTCGTTGACGATGAAGCGAGCAGCGTGCCCCCGCAGATGCGGCCCTCGGAATCCGGAAACCCCGGCGATCAACGCAGTTGCGCCAGCATGCTCCGCGCGGCACCGCCGAGCAGCATCATGTCGACGCCGCACGCGATCAGCGTGAAGCCCTCGGCCATCCAGCCGCTGACCGACTCCGGCGCGACGCCGAAGATTCCCAGCGGCAGGCCGTGGCCCTGCACCGCGTCACGCACGGTCGAGATTGCCTTCACCACGTCGGGATCGGCCACCTTCCCCGGCTTGCCCATGCTCAGCGAGAGATCGAACGGTCCCACGAAGATCGCGTCGACTCCCGGCGTGGCGGCGATTTCATCGATGTTGGCGACGGCGTCTTGATGCTCGGCCTGCAGGATCACGGCAGTCTCTTCATTGGCGCGGGCGACATAGTCGGCGATCGCATAGCCATAGCCCAATGCCCGTGCAGTGCCCACGCCGCGAGCCCCCTGCGGCGGATACTTCGCCCGCTCGACGATGGCACGGGCCTGGGCGGCCGTGTTCACCAGCGGCGCGAGAATGCCCGCAGCGCCGCCGTCGAGCGCCTGCTTGATCCAGAATTCGTCGTGCGCCGGCACGCGGACCACGCATGGCGTGCGACGTGCGGCGATCATCAGCCGCTGCAGATCGCCGGGCGAGATCGGTGAGTGTTCTCCGTCGAGGAACAGCCAGTCGAAGCCGACCTCGTCGAGCACTTCGACCACCTCCGGCGAGTTGATCGTGACGATCGGCCCGATGAGCGTGTCGCCGCGACGCAGGCGGGTGCGAAAGCTATCTGTCATGATTGCCGTCCTCTGGGTACGAACCTATTTGCCGTCCTGATTGATTCCCGTGTCTGGATTCCCGTGCCGGGCCGCCGAGATGGAATGCCCGGCCCTCGCCGGGCGGAGCCATCACCTCTCATGCCGCACCAGATGCCGAGGGAGTTCCTCGATCCGATCGCAGCCCACCTGATCCATCACCTGCTTGAGTTGGGTCTTGAGGATGGAAATCGTGTGCCGTCCGCCTGTCTTCCCAAGCGCGGCCACGCCATACATGAACCCGCGGCCCAGAAACACGAATTCCGCTCCGCTGGCGAGTACCCTCGCGATATCGGGGCCGGAGCGGATCCCGCTGTCGAACATGATCTTGATTCGTCCCGCATGGGCCCGCACGATCGGCACGAGGGAATGAATCGCCGATTGTCCGGCGTCGAGCTGGCGGCCTCCGTGGTTCGACACGATGATGCCGTCAAGCCCGAGCCTGACGGCCACATCGGCATCCTCCTCCGTGGCCACCCCCTTGAGCACGAGTTTTCCTTTCCAGCGATCGCGGATCGTGGAGAGCATCTCTGCCGAGAGTTTTCCCGAAAAAGTCTTGTTCATGAACAGGCCCAGTTGCTTCATGTCGAGGCCGGCTGGCATGTATTTTTTTAACGTGGCGAACGTGGGCTGGCCGTGCCGCAGAGTCTGCATGGCCCACGCAGGACTTCCCGCCATCTCCAACACGCTGTGAACGGTGATCGCGGGCGGAATCGCCAGCCCGTTGCGGATGTCGTGGTGACGGAAGCCAAACGTCGGGACGTCGGCCAGAATCACCAAGACCCGACAGCCGGCCGCCGCGGCACGGTCGAGCATGTCGTTTCGCATGGCGGGGTCGACCGGATTGTAGAGCTGAAACCAGAAATCGCCCCCGGTGATCGCGCCGATGCGCTCGATGCTCGCGGTGCTGCACGTGCTGAGGATGAAGGGCAGGTTGTCGTCCACGGCGGCCTGGGCAAGCACCTCCGGAGCGTTCGGCCAGATCAGCCCCTGCAGGCCGATCGGCGCTATGCCGAAGGGGGCGTCGTACACGCGGCCAAACAGCTCGGTCGCGAGCGTCGACTCCCCATGCTGCCCCAAATACGACGGCCGCAGTTCCACCTCGCGGATCTCGTCGGTGTTTTTCCGCAGGTTGACGTTCTCGTTGCAGCCGCCGTCGAGGAATTCGAAGATGAACCGTGGCACGCGTTGCCGGGCGCGGGCCCGCAGGTCGTCGATCGACGGATAGCGGGAGTCGTAGGGAACGTCCATGTGGAACCTCGTGCCTTTAGGCGACCGGCGGAGGAGGCGGAGGTCACACCTCGCTCAAGGGCTCGGTGGCGTCGCCAAACGTCTTCTTTGGCACGCCCATCTTGTCGAGCATCAAGAGATATTTCCGCACCGCATCGACGATCCGGTGAGCAGCGGCATGGCGGGATCCTCCGCCGCCGATTGTAGTCTGCCCTGCGAACACTGTCGACAGTTGTTGCGGGCCAAGTTTAAGCTGCCGCCCGGTTTCGAGATTCAGTTCGTGGCCAGTGAGCCCGAGATCCAGAAGCCGATGAACCTGGCGTTCGACACCCGCGGCCGGCTGTGGGTGACCCACTCGGTCGAGTATCCGTTCACCGCCGCTCCGGGCACCACTCCGCGCGACGGCCTCACCGTGCTCGAGGGTTTTGGGCCCGACGGCCGCGCGACGAAGGCGACGCTCTTCGCCGACGGCCTCAACATCCCGATTGGTTTGCTGCCGCTGCCCGTCGGCAACGCAGACGGTCGCGGCCAGGAGGTGCGGATCGCCGCTGGCGACATCGACGAGGTGGCCGTCTCACGTCTCTCTCCGACGGTGAAAGACCATAGAAGACCTCTTCCGCGCGCGTGTTGTGCGAACAACTCCATTCTCGCCCTGAGGTCTTCTTTTTGTGCGCACATGCCGGCTCAGGCTGCGACCTGCGAAGTCAGGGGTCTCGGTGACGTTTGAGGGGGGCAGGTCACTCGTTAAACTGATCTGGACGTGCACCGGAAGTGGAAAAACGATAGATAGTAAGATTGCAGCCGTCGGGGCCGGTTGTGCGTCCCCGATTCGCACTCTCCCCGACACCGTTTCCAGAGGATTTCTCATGGCCACCGCCCTCGCCCACCGGAAGCCGGCGCTTCCCCCGATCCGTCAGACGCAGCTGTTCATCGATGGGCAGTGGGTGCCCGCGAGGAGCGGCCGGA
>JBIIOM010000075.1:0-10808 GCA_044336925.1 Pirellulales bacterium | reverse complement strand
GCGCGTCGTCGCTCGTGCTGGTGCGGCTCACCGCGGAGGCCAATGCCTCGGCCGGGCTGGGGCCGGCGCTCGCCGGCATCGAACAGGCGCTCGCCGACGCCCGGCGATCGGGCACGCCGCTCGTGCTCGAGCTCACCGGCCTGCCGGCCCTCCGCCACCAGGCCACGCAGGCCCTGCGGCGCGACATGCTCGTCTTCAACTCGATGGGGCTGTTGCTCGCGGTCGTGCTCTCGGCGCTCGCCGCCCGCAGCCTGCGGTCGACCGTCGTGGCGAGCGTGCCGCCGTTCGTGGGCGCCGTCTGGGCGATGGGCATCCTCGGGCTCTGCGGCGCGCCGGTGAACATCCTTACGAGCGTGGTGCCGTCGCTCGCGCTGGTCGTGGGCACCTGCGACTCGATCCACTTCATCGAAGACATGCGCCGCAGCCGCCGCCGCGGCGTCGACGCCCTCTCCGCCTCGGGCAGCGCCATGCAGCGGATCGGCGCCGCCTGCGGCCTGACGAGCCTCGTGACGGCGATCGGCTTCGCGTCGCTGGCCTTCGCCCGAATCGAGACGGTGCGGCTGTTCGGGATTGCGGCGGCCGCCGGCGCCATCGCCAGCTTCCTGGCCGTGACGCTCCTCACGCCGCTCATCGCCTCGACCGAGTTCTGCCGTGGCATGCACATCGGCCGGTCGTGGCGGCCGGCCGGCCGGCTCGCCAGCCTGCTCACCGCCTTTTCGATCCGCCATGCCCGACCGATCGCGATCGCCGGCGCGGCCGCCACGGCGGTGCTGGGATTCGTGAGCCTCGGGCTCGACGCCGACAACCGCGTGGCCGACGCGTTGCCGCGCGGCGCTCCCGCCTCGCGGGCGCTCATGGGAGTGGACCGCGACTTCGGCGGCGCCTCCGGCATCGATGTCGTCGTGCGCTGGCCGGAGGGAGTCGATTGGCGCGATCCGGCGGTGCTCGACGCGCTCGAGGCGGTGCACGGCGTGCTCGAACGGGATGGCGGGCTCACGCGGCCGATCTCGCTCGCCACGGTGGCCGCGCCCCTCCCCGACCGCGCCCGCAGCCGGCTCGACGCCGATCACTTCCCGGAGATGGTCGACCCCGACGCCCGCATGGCGATCGTGCGAACCCGCGTGGCCGACGCGGGCTCGCGCACGCTCGAGAAGGTCTTCGACCGGATCGACGCCGGGCTCGCGGGGATCGCCACCGCCCGGCCGGGCTGGGCGTTCGAGCTCTCGGGTGTCTCGGTCGTGTCGGCCCGCAACATTCGCCAGCTCGTGCGCGACTTGGGCTCGAGCCTCACGCTCGAAATCGCCGTCATCGGCACGATCCTCGCGCTGGCCTTCCGCTCGCCGCTGGCGGGCATCGTGAGCCTGATCCCGAATGTCTTTCCGCTCGCCGTGATCGCCTCGATCGTGGTCTTGAGCGGCCGGTCGCTCGATCCGGCCACCGTGATCGTCTTCAACGTCTGCCTGGGGCTCGCGGTGGACGACACGGTGCACGTGCTCTCAGCGGTGTCGCGGCAGCGGCGCGAGGGGGTTTCGATCTCGACCGCCGTGCGCCGAGCCGTCGCCGAGACCGGCAACCCCATCATGATCGGCGGCCTGGTGCTCACCGTGGGCTTCGCGGTCGTTATGGCCAGCAGCGTGCCCTCCCTCGCCGGGTTCGGCCAACTGGCCTGCGCGGCGGTGGCCGCCGCGACGATCGCCGAACTCATCCTTCTGCCGGCCTTGCTCGTGGTGACCGAGGCGATCGTCACGCGGTGGCGGGCCCACCCGCATCAGGCCTCCTGGCGCGACGGCATCTTCGGCACCGCGCCGTTCGCCGGGGCCGCGCTCGACCGCACGGGCGAGCCGGCCCGCCACGTGGCCTGACAATGCGGTGGCAGGCTGAAGCCGATTTTGTGGCAGGCTGAAGCCGATTTTGTGGCAGGCTGAAGCCGATTTTGTGGCAGGCTGAAGCCGATTTTGTGGCAGGCTGAAGCCTACCCTACAGCGCGGTGGCGGCCACCACGGCGGCGAGCGTCTCGACGGTGCGGACGATCTGCTCCTCGGTGTGCTCCGCCGTCAGGAAGAACCGCACGCGGGCCGCCGACTCGCGGACGGCCGGATAGAGGATCGGCCGTGCGTTGATGCCCCGCTCGAGCAGCATCTGCGAGACGAGGATCGCCCGCGAGGAACTGCCGAGGATGATCGGGATCACGGGGGTGTCGACGCTCGTGCCGGTATCGAGGCTGCAGTCGTTGGCGAGCTTGAGGAAAAGCTCCGACCGCTCGCGCAGCCGCGTCACGCGCCAGGGCTCGCGCTGGATCACCCGCAGCCCCTCGAGCGCTGCGGCGGCGTTCGGCGGCGAGCAGGCGGTCGAGAAGACGAAGGCCGGCGTCGTGTAGCCGAGGTAGCGGATCAGCCGGTCGCGGCCGGCAAGATAGCCGCCGCCGGCGCCGAGCGCCTTGCTGATCGTGCCCATCCAGAGGTCGCCCTCGGAGGGATCGACGCCGAAGAAGTCGCAGATGCCGCGGCCGCCCGGGCCCATCGTGCCGAGCGAGTGGGCCTCGTCCACGTAGAGCAAGGCGTCGTGCCGCTTCTTCACCTCGATGAATCGCGGCAGGTCGGGGTAGTCGCCGTCCATGCTGTAGACGCCCTCGATCGCCACCACCACGCGGCGATACTGCGACCGCAGGTCGCGAAGCAGGGCGTCGAGCTGCTCGTGGTCGTTGTGGCGGAACGAGCGCCGGCCCGCCTTGGAGGCGTTGGCCCCCTGCATGATGCTGTTGTGGGCGAGTTCGTCATAGAGGATGAGATCCCCTTCGCCGAAGAGGTGGTTGAACACGGAGGCGTTGGTGCCGTAGCCGCAGGGAAAGACGACGGCCCGCTCCGTGCCGAGAAACGCCGCCAGCTCCGCGTCGAGCGCGTCGAGGATCGTGTTGTTGCCGCCGACCATGCGGCTGGCTGAGGCGCTGCAGCCGAAGCGGTCGATCGCCGCCTTGGCGGCCCGGGTCACGTCGGGATGGCCGGCGAGCCCGAGATAATCGAAGCTCGTGAAGCTGATGACGTCGCGGCCGTCGATGCGGGCGACGCGCTGCTCCACCCGCTCGTTGGCCACGAGAAACGGGTTGGCGAGACCGGCCTGCTCGAGGCCGCGGAGCCGCTCCTCGAGCGCGACGCACTCCGGAAACACTTCCTCCTCGGCGGCCGTCGAGACTGGAGCGGCTCTTCCGACCGGCGTGCCACGGGAGGCCGACGGCGGCAGGCGGTCCACGTCGTCGAACATGTGATCGGCGATGCACTCCACGAGGTCGCCGCAGGTGTGGATGCGATCGAGCCATTCCTCGGCAAACCGCATCTGGTAACGGCCTTCGATCCGGTTGACGGCGTCGAGGAAGCGAAGCGGGCCCACGCCCGCCTCGGCGAGCGTCATGCCCGGCGTCAGGGGCCTCCGGTGCGCCGGCGACTGCACCCGCGCGAGCTCCTCGAGCACGACCCGCGTGATCGCGGATCTCGAAGCCGCCTTCGGCTCGCTGCGGGCGCCGTTGACGACCTGCGGAACGAAAGCAAACGCAGCCGAGCTACCCACGAGAAAACCTGCTTTCGTGTGCGCCCCCCACGGGAGCCGCAACTCGAGTGACATCGGCCCTGATTGCAGGGGCCGCTTCGGCCGCCGAACCACTCGGCGGACGCGCTCGAGCATAAAAAATCAGGAGCGGGCCGAATAGCACCCCGTCGTAATCCCCTGCGCGTACTCATTTCACACCAACGCGGCTTTGCCGCGAAAAACCGCACGCTGAAAAACCGTGCGGCCTCGCGAAGACGTGCCGGAGGAAGCGGTGGAGCCGGTTGCGGTCACCCTGCGAGCAGTTTCCGCAGGACGAACGGCAGGATGCCGCCCGAGCGAAACTGATCGAGCTCCACCGGCGTGTCGATCCGCACGAGGCACGGGATCTCCTTCACGGAGCCGTCCGGCCGGTGCGCCTTCACGACCACGGTCGACCGCGGGACGAGGTTGTCGAACGGGATGTCAAACGTCTCCTCGCCCGTGAGGCCGAGCTGCTGCCACGGCGCCGGCAGCACGAGCGGCAACACGCCCATGCCCACGAGGTTCGAACGGTGGATCCGCTCGAAACTCGTCGCCAGCACCGCGCGAACGCCCAAGAGCATCGTGCCCTTCGCCGCCCAGTCGCGGGAACTGCCCGTGCCATATTCGGCACCGGCGAGCACGACCAGCGGCGTGCCGGCGGCCTTGTATCGCACGGCGGCGTCGTAGACCGGCATCACGTCCGCCCCGGGCAGGAGCCGCGTCACGCCCCCCTCCGTGCCGGGCACGAGCAGGTTGCGGATGCGGATGTTGGCGAACGTGCCCCGCGTCATCACCCGGTCGTTGCCACGGCGGGCGCCGTAGCTGTTGAAGTCGACCGGCGGCACGCCATGCTCGATCAGATACTGTCCGGCCGGGCTCGCCTTGGCGATGCTGCCGGCCGGCGAGATGTGGTCGGTCGTGACGCTGTCACCGAGGGCCAGGAGCACGCGGGCACCGCGGACGCTCTCCGGAGCCTTGGGCTCGCGGGTGATTTCGGCGAGGAACGGCGGCTCCTGGATGTAGGTGCTCGTGGCGTCCCAGTCGTAGAGTTCCCCCTTGCTCGTCGGCACCTCGTTCCAGCGCGGGTTCGACTGCCAGACGTTGCCGTAACGGTTCTGGAATTGCGCCGGCTGCACGCTCGCCTCGACGGTGGACCGCACCTCGTCGGCCGTCGGCCAGATGTCCTTGAGGAAGACATCCTTGCCGTCCTTGCCCTTGCCGATCGGCTCACGCGAGAGGTCGATGTCGGTCGTGCCGGCCAGCGCGTAGGCCACGACGAGCGGCGGGCTCGCCAGCCAGTTGGCCTTCACGAGCGGGTTGACGCGGCCTTCGAAGTTGCGGTTGCCGGAGAGCACGGCGGCGGCGACGAGATCTCCTTCGTTGACCGCCTTCGCGACCGGGTCGGGCAGCGGACCGGAGTTGCCGATGCACGTGGTGCAGCCGTAGCCCACCGTCTCGAAGCCGAGCGCGTCGAGATCCTTGTCGAGGCCCGACCGCTCGAGGTAATCGGTCACGACGCGGGATCCGGGGGCGAGGCTCGTCTTCACCCAGGGCTTCGTCGTGAGCCCCTTCGCGACCGCCTTCCGCGCCACGAGCCCCGCGGCGACCATCACGCTCGGGTTGCTCGTGTTGGTGCAACTCGTGATCGCGGCGATCACGACGGAGCCATGGTGGATCGTGGAGGAATGGCCGTTGTCCTTCACGGTGCCGCTGCGGGCGAGCGCCGCCTCGTCGAGCGCGAAGCCGCGCTTCGCCGTGGGGGCGGTGAGCGACTCGGAGAACGTTTTCTTCACGTCGGTGAGCGGCACACGGTCCTGCGGCCGCTTCGGCCCGGCGAGGCTCGGCACGACGCTGCCGAGGTCGAGCGCGAGCCGCTTCGTGAATTCGGGAATCGGCGCGGCATCGGTGCGAAAGAGCCCCTGCTCCTTCATGTAGCGTTCGACGAGGTCGACCTGCGTCTTCTCGCGGCCGGTGAGCCGCAGGTAGGCGAGCGTCTCGGCGTCGATCGGGAAGAAGCCCATCGTGGCGCCATATTCGGGCGCCATGTTGGCGATCGTGGCCCGGTCGGCGAGCGACATGCCCGAAAGACCGGGGCCGAAGAACTCGACGAACTTCCCGACCACGCCTTCCTTCCGCAGGATCTCCGTGACGGTGAGCACGAGGTCGGTGGCCGTGGCGCCGGCGGGGAGCCGCCCCGTGAGCTCGAAGCCGACGACCTCGGGCAACAACAGCGAGAGCGCCTGGCCGAGCATCACGGCCTCCGCCTCGATGCCGCCCACGCCCCAGCCGACCACGCCGAGGCCGTTGATCATCGTCGTGTGGCTGTCGGTGCCGACGAGCGTGTCGGGCACGGCCACCTTGAGGCCCCCGTTCCCCGCCGCGGGATCGTCGCGGAGAAAGACGCAGCCGGCGAGGAACTCGAGGTTCACCTGGTGGACGATGCCGATCGCCGGCGGCACGACCCGGAAGTTTTGGAACGCCTGCTGGCCCCACCGCAGGAACGCATATCGCTCGGCGTTGCGCTCGAACTCGATCTCGATGTTCTTCTCGAGCGAATCGGCGGCGCCGAAGAAATCGACCTGCACGGAATGATCGATCACGAGGTCGACCGGCACGAGCGGATTGATCTTCTTGGGATCGCCACCGAGCCGCTTCATCGCGGCCCGCATCGCCGCCAGATCGACCACGCATGGCACGCCCGTGAAGTCTTGCAGCACCACGCGGGCGGGCTTGAAGGGGATCTCCGTCTCGGCGGGCTTGGCGGCATCCCAGGTGGCGAGGCTCCTGACATCGGCCTCGGTCACTTCGTAGCCGTCGCAGGTCCTCAGGAGCGCCTCGAGCACGGTGCGGATCGAATAGGGCAGCCGGGAGGTGTTGGTCACCCCCGCGTCGTCGAGGGCCCGCAGCCGGTAGAGCGTGGCGGGACCGGAGCCGGTTTCAAACGTGGAGCGGGCGGAGAACGGATCGCGGGGGGCGGCGGCCATCGTGGTGCGAAGCCTTTCTTGTGGTGGGCGTGCGGGCATTTCGGGGCGGATGGACGTAGCGTACCGAAATCGCCGAGACCGGCTACAACCACGTGTCCAACCGCGGGATGGCCGGGGGTAAAATCTCTGAAAAACCGCGAATTGCCGGGGAATTCGCCGGCGGAGAAAAAATCCGTGCGTCGGATTCGACACGGCGCGAGTTAGCGTGTATGTTTGAATCGTCCGAGGCGGCGGAGGCCTCGGATCCATCAAAACAACAACGATCTTTTCAGCGGCTGTTCCCCCCCCCCAAAGACCCACACCTCGATAGCCGCTACTCGGGCCCGTGGTTTCCCCAACCACGGGCCCTTTTCTTTTTGCCCGCGAAACATCGGCGTCCTGCCGATTTTCGCTTGCAGGGCTCCGTGCCTGGCGTGCGCGGCGGCACGAAAGCCCGCAGCGCAAGCAAGGTCCATCCGCCCTCCACTCCAACCAACGTGGACAGAAAAGGTGTCAGGGACAGAAAAGGTGTCAGGACTCTTTTCCGGCTTGATCGTGTCCTGTTCTCGACAATGCCTGTCCGGAAAAGAGTCCTGACACCTTTTCTGTCCCACCCCCTTGAAATGCATCACCCCCTCCTTAGAATGCCCCTCTATCGAAGGACTTTTCTCTCTGGGATTCGAGCCGTTCGTTGAAGGCAGGCAGCCAGCGACTGGCCAAGGAAAGGCCAGTCGCCACAGGGCAAGGATGGGTTCGGTCGCTTCTCCAGTGGGCTCTCGCAGCGTCTTGCCTGGCAATCTTTGCCAGCCCTGCCCCCGCCGGCCTGCTCACGCTGAGCGGCACGAGCTACGTGCAGTCGTTCGATTCTCTCGGGACAACCAGCGGTTCGGCCACGCTGCCCGCCGGCTGGGACGTGCGCACCGCGGCTACCGGTACCGCGCTCGGCACGACCTCGCCAAGCGTGGTCAAGCAGACGTGGGGCGTCAGCACCGCCGGCTTCATCAATACGGCCTCGGCCACCGGCCTGACGGAATCCGCCTCGAGCGAATCGCAAAACGCCTCGACGAATCGCGCGGTTGGCCTTCGGACGTCCGGCAGCTTCGGCGATCCCGGCGCCGCCTTCAACTTCAACTTCGACTCCACCGGCCTCACGCTCACGGCCGGCTCGATCGACCTGATGATGCTGGACGTCGAGCCGCGATCCGTCACCTGGTCGCTCCAATACGGCCTGGGCACCGCGCCCACGGCGTTTACCACGATCGCCACCTGGCCTGATCCGGGTGTCTGGGGCACGACCTCCTTCACATTCACGAGCGCTTCACTGACGGCGATGTCTGGCCAGCCGAGCGTCTGGCTGCGCGTCGCGGCCTTGTCGGCCTCCACGGGCACGGGCGTCCGCGACACGATCGCGATCGACAACTTCCAGATCGCCTTCGTGCCGGAGCCCGCGGCCTGCGTCTCCGGGCTGGCCGGCGTTGCCTGCTCCGTCGTCGTCCTTGCTCGCCGTCGGCCGCGTCGGGCCGCACGCCGGGGTTTTACGCTCACCGAATTGCTCGTCGTCATCGCCATCATCGGTCTGCTCGTCGGCCTCTTGCTGCCGGCCGTGCAGTCGGCGCGGGAAACGGCACGGCGGAGCCACTGCCAAAACAACCTGAAGCAGGTCGCGCTCGGCGTGCTCGGCTACGAAAATGCCAACGGGCGGTTCCCGCCGGCTGCGATCGTCAGCGAAGGATCCAACACCGCCACCTGCACCGGCTGCTGGAACCCGTGGGCCGAGGCACAGCTCGCCTCGTTTTCGCCCGCCGGCAGCAAGCACGGCACGAGTTGGATCCTCGCGACGCTCCCCTTCCTCGACGAGACGGCGGTCTTCAACTCCTGGAACCGGGAGACCAACGTGCTCGGCAACGCCTCGATCGCGCAGACCGACATCCGCCTGCTTTACTGCCCGACCAGGCGATCCGGTATTCGCACAGGCCAGAATGATCACCGCAACTTGGTCGCCACTTCCTGGCGGGGCGGAGGCACCGACTACGGCGGCTGCTACGGCCGGCTCGACGGCTTCCTCAACACCACCTCCGACGACCATCGCTTCGCCAACCGTGGCACCGCGATCCCCGGCTCCGTCGGCAGGCGCGACAGCGTGTTCCTGCCGAACACCGGCGTGGCCGCCGGCGCCATCCGCGACGGCCTGTCAAACACGATCATGCTCGGCGAGATGCAGCGGCTGCGGCCGATCTCCGGGGCCACGAGCGCCGCCGACACCTACAACCGCACGAGCCACGATGGCTGGGCTGCCGGCGGGGTCGCCACGCTCTTCACCACCGCCACAGACCCCACGCACTCGAACCCCGGCGGCCTGAACAACCTCTTCTTCGAGTCGCCCGGCAGCGATCATCCGGACGGCGCGTCGTTCGCGATGGCCGACGGCTCCGTCCACTGGCTCGACGAATTCGTCGACGCCAAAGACAACAACGCCGTCTTCCCGCTGCTCGGCTCGATGCGCGACGGACAGACGGCGTCGCTCGCCCTGTCTCAGTGAAGGCTCGCATGCCCTGCCCGCCGATCCTGCGAAGTCTTGCCGCACTTGCCTTGCTGCTTGCCGCGCTCACCGGCTGCTCCCGATCGAATCGGCCGCCACTCGGCACGGTGACGGGCACCGTCACGCTCGACGGCGGTCCGCTCGCCGCCGCCGCCGTGCACTTCACGCCCGACGGGCCCGGCCGCACCTCGCTCGGCTCCACCGACTCCGCCGGGGTCTACCGCCTCCGTTATCTCCGCGACATCGCAGGAGCGAACATCGGCCGCCACACCGTGCGGATCATGACGGCGGCTGAGGAGAACGGGGGCCGCGAAATCCTGCCGCCGCGGTATCACGCCGCCACCGTGCTCGAAGCGACGGTGCAGCCCGGAACCAACCGGATCGACTTCGCTCTCCAATCCCGCTAGCCCCAGCGTAGACCACTTCGTCCCCCGTAGACCGCTTCGTCCCGAAGCGGATCTCAATTGGCGTCGCACCGGCTCGGGGGCGGCAGAAGGTTCCTCGCGGAGAAACTTTCTCCGCTGACGACCTACGGAGCTTCATTCCCCAGAAGGTCGAAAGTTCCTAACGCTCGTCACGCTTCCGCCGACCCCCTCGCCTCCGTCAAAGTAGACCGCTTGCGGAGCAAGCGGTCTACAGGCCTTGAGATTCCCCCTGAGCGTCGTTTCATTTTGCCAGGATCCCCCGGCTGCTGGCAGTCTCGCGAATCTCGGGGTGCGGTCTCGGCGGCCCGCCCCGCCGCTTCTGTCGGCGATCGAATCGCTCCGATAGTTGAAGTGGATGGCGCATGGACCTTGTTTGCGCTACGGGCTTTCGTAAGACACGGAAGCCCGACGCGCAAGCGAGGTGAGTTGCGGTGAAGTCAGGTACCGGGCGGGGAGTCGGCGGCATGAAGTGCGCGTGGATGATGCGAGGCGCCGCGATCGTGGCCTGCCTCTGCGCCGCGCCGATCGCGTCAGCAGAGCCGGGCGCCGCACGACCGGGCGGCCTCGCCGGCCTCTTCGCGCAGCAGCAGACTCCGGAACAGACGGCGCGGGGCTTTCTCGAGCAGTCCGTCGAATACGGAAATGCGTCGGCCAAGATGGCCGAGAAGGGGGACGTACGGGCGGTCGATGGCTTCTATGCCTCCGCCGAGGCCGCCTGGAACGCCGTCTGGACATGCCCCGGATCACGGCCGATCCTCGAGGAGGCGTCGTGTCTCTACGCCGCCGCGCTCGAGGGGCTGCTCGTGACGGCCGACCAGCACGGCCGGCTCTCGGGCAATGGCCTCGTGATCGGCCCCGCCTGGAAGCCGATCTGCGTGCCGATCGAGACACGGGCGCTGCCGGTCGATGCGTCGGCCATCGAGCGCGTGGTGGCGCGGCCCCCGGCCGGCGACCGGCGGCTCAGGCGGCAGCACGTGCGCGGCGGATTCGGGCTGCCGGTCGCCGTGCGGCTGGCGAAGGGCACGTCGGCAGGCGGCGACGAATTCACGCCGTCGCGGCAGTCGCTGGCGGCCACGGCCGTGCTGCGGTTCAAGATGCCGGGCGACGAGAACTTTTTGCAGAAGTTCGCCGGACCGCTCGCACGGGATCACGCGCCGGCGATCCTCGATCTCGCGAACCCCGTCGAGATCGCAGCCGTGCACGTGGGGCCGGCGCGGCCGCTCCTGGCGGCCGATCTCTCGCTGCCGCTCCTCGACATGCTCGAGGGAATGCCGAAGACTTCGAGCATCGAAGGTTTCCTGCAGCCCTACGGCCGCGGCG
>JBIIOM010000074.1:0-10869 GCA_044336925.1 Pirellulales bacterium | reverse complement strand
GTTCTGGTTGATGTAGTTGAGCATCGACCCGATCGTCGTGCTCTTGCCCGAGCCCGTCACGCCGGCGAGCAGCACCATGCCCTGGTCGAGCTGGCAGAGCCTCTCGATCGCCGGCGGCAGGAAGAGGCCCTTGAAGTCGGGAATCGTGTTGTTGACGCGGCGGGCGACCATGCCGAGCGAGCCCTGCTGGTAGAGCAGGTTGACGCGAAACCGCCACTTCACGCCGTCGACGGTGCAGCCGTGGGCGAAGTCGGCGCCACCGTCCGTCTCGAGGATCTTGCGCTGCCGCTCGTCGAGCATCGGCAGGCAAAGCTTTTCCATCTGCTCGTCGTCGAGCCTGGGGGCCTTCAGCGGCTGGAGCGCCCCCTTCACCCGCATGAAGGGCGGCTGGCCGACCTTCAGGTGGAGGTCGCTGCCCTGGAGCTTCACGAGCGCCTCGAAGAACCGGTCGATTTCGAGCGGCGGGCGGCCGCCCCGGGAGGCGGTCACCGGGGGGGGCGTCTCGTCCGCGGAGACAATCGATGATGCGTGCGGGATCGTGGCCATGGCAAACCGGTCTGGCCCGGCTAATGGAAGGATCGTGGGCAGAATCGGAGGCGAGCGTGGACTAAAGTCGTGGCGGGCGGACGGGAATTCCCCGTTTCAAAAAAAGTTCCTTGACCTCTCGAATCGTACACTCTCCGAAGTGGAAGATGCCAGCGGCCAGCGCCGCGTCGGCCCCGCCCTGCTCCACGGCGTCGGCAAGGTGGTCCGGACGGCCGGCCCCGCCGCTGGCCACGACCGGAATGCCCACGGCCCGGCTCACGGCCGCCGTGATCTCGAGGTCGTAGCCGTCGCGGGTGCCGTCGCGGTCCATGCAGGTGAGCACGATCTCGCCGGCCCCGAGCGATTCGACGTGCTTCGCCCACGGCACGGCCTCGAGGCCCGTCGGCACGCGGCCGCCATTGACGAACACCTCCCACACCTCGCGGCCGTCGCGCACCACCCGTTTGGGGTCGATGTTCACGACGGTCGCGCAGCTGCCGAGCCGATCGGCCACCTGCGTGATCAGTTCTGGCGTGCGGACGGCGGCCGAATTGATGCTCACCTTCTCGGCGCCCGCCTGGATCAGCTGGCAGGCATCGTCGAGCGTGCGGATGCCGCCGCCGACCGTGAACGGCATGAAGATCGTCTCGGAGACGCGGCGCACCACGTCGAGCATGATCGCGCGGCCCTCGTGGCTCGCCGTGATGTCGAGGAAGACCAGTTCGTCAGCCCCTTCCGCCTCGTAGCGGGCCGCCACGGCGACCGGATCTCCGGCATCGACGAGTTCGAGGAACCGAGTGCCCTTGACCACGCGGCCCTTCTCGACGTCGAGACAGGGGATGATGCGCTTCGCCAGCATCAGCGCCGCCCGCTGCCGATGACGCCCTCTTCAGGGCTCGAGGCCGTCGCGTAGAGCCGCTTCGGAATTCGGCCCGCGAGGAACGACTGCCGGCCGGCGAAGCAAGCCGCCTTCATCGCCTGCGCCATGCGAAGCGGGTCGGCGGCGTGGGCGATCGCGGTGTTGAGCAACACGCCATCGACGCCGAGCTCCATCGCCGCCGCCACGTCGCTCGCCGTGCCCACGCCCGCATCGACGATGACGGGATAGTCGGGGTCGCCCTCCTTGAGATACTCCAGGCAGATCCGCAGGTTGTTGGCATTGAGGATCCCCTGCCCCGAGCCGATCGGGCTGCCGGCCGGCATGACGCTCGCGGCGCCGAGGTCCTTGAGCCGCTTGGCCACGATCGGGTCGTCGGTGGAGTAGACGAGCACCGCGAAGCCGTCGGCGACGAGCCGTGCGGTGGCCTCGAGCGTGCCGACGGGGTCGGGCAGGAGCGTCCGCTTGTCGCCGAGCACCTCGAGCTTCACCCACTCGGCGCCGGGATTGCCGAGGTCGCGAAGCAATTCGCGGCCGAGCCGCGCCACTCGCACGGCATCGTCGGCCGTGAAGCAACCGGCCGTGTTGGGGAGGATCGTGTAGCGCGAGGCGTCGAGATGATCGAGGATGTTCTCTCCCGCGGCGTTGACGAGCCGCTCGCGGCGCACTGCGACGGTCACGCAATCGGTGCCGGAGGCGTCGAGGCACCGCGCCATCTCGGCATAGCTCGCATACTTTCCGGTGCCGACGACGAGCCTGCTTGCGAGCGTCATGCCGCCGACCACGAGCGTGTCGCGGGGGGGCGTGTCGACGGCGGGGGCGGAGGGGGCTTTCATATGGGTATCCGGGTGTCAGCCGCCGCCGACGAGCGTGACGATCTCGAGGCGGTCACCAGCCTTGAGCATACAGTCGGCGAGGCGGGCCCGCGGCACCACCTCCTCGTTCACCTCGACGGCGAGCGGCCGCCCGGCCAGGCCGAGCGCCGCCACCACGTCGAGGGCTGAAGAACCGGTCGCCGCTGGATAGGGCTCGCCGTTGACCTGGATGTCGACCGTGCCCGAGGCTGCCATGACCTACTTCGCCTTCGCTCCCGCCGGCTTCTCCTTCATCCCGGCCGCCGCCGCCTTCGCGCCGCCGCCGCGCGGCCGCGCCACGTCGAGCGGCACGAGCTCCGCCACCCCGGTCTGCTGAACGTTGAAGGGGATCGCATAGGCCACCGTGGTGCCGGTGGAGGAATCGGTCACGTAGAGGATCGAGTTGGCGAACTGCATCCCGCCGCCGGCCGGCATGTCGGCCATGCCCGAGACGAGCAGAAACTTCGGGTTCTTCACCTGCCCCGCCTTGAAGCCGAGATCCTTGAGCACGTTGTGCTTGTAGCCGCTGGCGAAGCCCGGCGGTGTAACGCTTGTATTGAGGATGCCACCGGAAAGATCGCCCGTCTCGAAGTCGAGCATGAAGAGCGCCTCGATCACCCCGTTGAGCGGCACGGTGCAGACGGCGAACGATTCGTCGGCGAGCGACGTGACGGCCTGCACCTTGGCCAGCGGAGGCCGCGGCGCGGCCACGATCCCGACCGCGACGCCCGCGGCAAAGAGCGCCGCCGCGCACGAGGCCCATCCGAACACCTGCGCACCGCGCGAAAAACCGGTCATGCCCGACTCCCTTCTGGAGGAAACCCCTCGAGTGCGTTATGGAAAACTGGCCCACGAAAGCCCGCAGCGCGAGCAAGGTGGGTGGCGTGGATCGCACATTTTCCTTGCTTGCGCTGCGGGCTTCCGTGAGCTACTGCGGCTTCGCGTCCGCCTGCACGGAAAGACGGAACTTGCCGATGTTGTGCTGGCCATCGGCATACTGCTGGTCGATCGTGATCGTCAGCGGCGCCCCGGCCGGTACCTTTACGTCGGGCGCGATGTCGAAGATCGCGAAATGTTCCTTGCCCGTGGCGCCGGAGATTCCCCAGCCCGTGGCGGGATTGCCGTCGATCGCGGCCGACGCCGCGAAGTTCGGCTGCGCGTAGTCGGACGTCGCGCCGCCGAATGTTACGTTTGTCGAGGTCTCGGGCTTGCCGGGCACGCCATGGAGCACGGCAAACGTGGAGACCACGAAGTTGCCGTTGCCGGACCGGCCCGGGCCCTGTGACGGCAGGCTCGGATCGGGGAGCACTTCGAGCCTGATCGCCCGCGGCTCCACGCCGGCCGGCAGAACGGCCTTCACGGAGTAGGTGTCCTTGGCGAGCTGGCCCGTCACCATGATCGTGCCGTCGGCGCCGATCGTGCCGGTCGCGCCCGCCATGCTCTTGAACTCGCTCGGCACAAGCGGCTTCCAATCGCCGGCCGAAGCGGCGGGCGGTGTCGCGGGGGCGGTGGCTGCTGCCGGCGATGTGGGTGATGCCGGTGCTGGAGGTGTGGCCGGCACTGCCGGTGTCGCAGCAGCGGCCGCAACGGCCGCTGCGGGCGGAGCCGGCGGCGGAGGTGGTGGGGGCAGCAACTTCGGCGCGGGCGGCGGCATGAGGGCAGGGCCGGCATGCGTGCCGACGATCACCGACTTGCCGTCCGGGGCGAATGCCACGGCCCACACGCTCGACTTCTGCGCGGCCGGGCCCTCCTGCTCCCCCTTGGCGTTGACGTCCCAAAACTTCACCGCTCCATCCAGGCTGCCGCTCGCGAGCCGACTGCCATCCGGCGAGAACGCCGCGGTGGTCACCCAATCCTTATGCCCCGTGAACGTCGCCGCCTCCTTCGCGTCGCTCGTCGTCCAGAGCTTGATCGTGCGGTCGGCGCCGCCGCTGGCGAGCTTCGAGCCGTCGGGCGAATACGCGACGAACCAGACGGCGTCGCCATGCCCCTCGAGTTTCCCCTTCTCGTTGCCATTCGCATCCCACAGTTTGACGAGCTTGTCGCCGCCGCCGGTCGCGAGCGTCCCTCCATCCGGAGAGAATTCGACGGCGGTCGCAGGGCCAGCATGCGCCGCGATCGTCTTCATCTCGCTGCCATCGGCCGTGTTCCAGATGATCACGCTGCCATCCTCGCCGGCCGTGGCCAGCTTCGAGCCGTCCGGCGAGAAGTCGAGTGAACGCACCCAGCCCTTGTGCTTCTTGAGATCGTTCTTGAGCGTGCGCGCGGGGTAGTCCCAGAGCTTCACGAGCCCGTCATAGCCGGCGGTGGCCGCGAGCTTGCCGTCCTTCGAGATGCGCACCGCCCAGACAGCCGTGGGGTGTCCGGCCAGATCGCCGACACGCGCGCCATCGGCCTTCCAGACGACCACGTCGCCCGGCCGGTAGAGCAGGCTCTCACCGCCGGCGGTCGCAAGTGTCGCGCCGTCCGGGGCATACTCGGCCGCGATCACCCAGCGTTTGAAGTCGCCGAGGGTGGTCGCTGGAGTTTCAGACGGCTTCACCGCCGGATTCGCAGCCGGTGCGGCGGGCTCGGCGGTCGCCCCTTCGGCGGCCGCACAGGCGAGCAGGATCGTGAGGATTCGCAGGCACGCCAATCGCATGGTGGACTCTTTTCTCTCGGGAGGGGGGCTGACGCAGGCCTGGGGCACCTGCCGGAGCATCAGCAGTATAGTTTCTCACCATGGCCACGCTCGACCGTCAAAAAAACCGAGCCCTACCGCGGGCGGCCCGCTCCGCCAGCCAGGCTATTCTCATTGCCAGCGGCGACCTCCGCGAGGAGGCCAACCGGGTCTGCTGGCCCGCGCAGCAGGCGCTCGAGGCGGCGCTCGGGAAGGCGTTCGCCGCGGCCGGCTGGAAACTCACGCGCGGCCACGCCGCGTCGAAGTCGCGCGGCCACGGCTTCATCGCCTCCGCCCGCGAGGGGCTCGACGTGTTTGCATCCATCGACCCCCACGCGCCGCTCGTCGTCGCGGAGGCGGTCTGGCAGTATTCCAACCACGTGCTCCCGGGCCTTTCGACCCACGCCGGGCCGATCCTCACCGTCGCCAACTGGTCGGGGCGGTGGCCGGGCCTCGTCGGCATGCTCAACCTGAATGGATCGCTCACCAAGGCCGGCGTTTCATACTCCACGCTCTGGGCCGACGACTTCGCGAGCCCGACCTTCCGCCGTCATCTCGAGTCGTGGCTCGATACGGCCGCCGTCCATCACGACACGAGCCACGTGGTGCCGCTCGCCGGCGTCTCGATCCCCAAGCCGCTCCAACAGACGGCCGAACGCATCGCCTCCGACCTGCGGCGGCGGAAGGCGCTGATGGGCGTCTTCGACGAGGGCTGCATGGGGATGGAGAACGCGATCATCCCGGATCACCTGCTGCATGCGACTGGCGTCTTCAAGGAGCGGCTCAGCCAAAGCGCGCTCTATCACGAGACGACGCGGGTCTCCAACGCCGAGGCCCGCGACGTTTTCCGCTGGCTCGAGAAGGCGGGCATGCAGTTTCACTTTGGCCGGCACGAGGCGACCGACCTCACGAAGCAGCAGGTGCTCCTGCAGTGCAAGATGTACGTGGCCGCCCTGCGGATCGCCGACCGCTACGGCTGCGATTCTTTAGGCATCCAATACCAGCAGGGCCTGAAGGACCTGCTCCCGGCGAGCGATCTGGTCGAAGGGATGCTCAACAACTCGAAGCGGCCGCCGGTGACCGCCGAGGGGACGTGGCGCGTGCTCTGGAAGGGCAGGCCGCTCGTTCACTTCAACGAGGTCGACGAGTGCGCCGGCCTCGACGGCCTGTTCACGCAGCGCGTGCATGAGGCCTTGGGCGAGCCGGTGGAGAACACGCTCCACGATATCCGCTGGGGGGATTGGGATCAGTCGCGCACGACCGACCAGTGGGTCTGGGTGTTCGAGATCTCGGGGGGCGCGCCGCCGGCGCACTTCATCGGCGGCTGGAAGGGGGCCGAGGGCTGGCGGCAGCCGCCGATGTATTTCCGGCTCGGCGGCAGCACGCTCGCCGGCGTGAGCAAACCGGGCGAGATTGTCTGGAGCCGGATCTGGGTGAACCACGTCGCCGGGCAGGAGCGGCTCTGCATGGACATCGGCCGCGCGCAGGTCGTCAAGCTGCCCGAGGCGGAGACCCGGCGCCGGCTGGAGGAGACGACGAAGCAGTGGCCGATCATGCACGCCGTCACCTATGGGGTCTCCCGCGACCAGATGATGGCCCGCCACAAGGCCAACCACGTCCAGGTGGCCTACGCGAAGGACGCCGCCGGCGCCGACAAGGCCGCGCTCACGAAGGCCGCCGTGGCGGCAGCGCTCGGCATCGAGGTGCATTTCTGCGGCACGCGGGGCCACGGTGTCTCGCCATCGCTCCGCTGGGACGCCTGAGCCCCGCAAAACCAACGTCGATCAGGCCTGCCACGAAAGCCCGACGCGCGAGCGAGGAGAGTTGGGGCGTTTCTCGCGGGGCGGGTGGGAGCGGCGTTGATGGGAGTGGATAGCGGATGGACCTTGCTTGCGCTGCGGGCTTCCGTAAAAACGGTCTTCAGAATCCCCTCACCCGGAAAGGAACTCCATGAAACGGTCTGGCTATCTCGGCATCGACGCAGGCACGCAGGGACTTTCGGTGATCTTCGCCGACGACGAGATGCGGATCCTCGCGACGGGCGAGGGGGCGTATGAGATGGTGCCGGGCCTCGCCGCGGAGTGCTACGAACAGCACCCGGGCGACTGGGAGCGGGCCCTCAGTGTCGCCATGGCCGACCTGCGCGCGAAGCTCACCGCGGCGAAGATCGATCCCGACGTGCGGGCCATCGGCATCTCCGGCCAGATGCATGGCGAGGTGCTCGCCGACGAGCTTGGCCGTTCGCTCGGCCCCGCGCGGCTCTGGTGCGACGCCCGCAACGAGGCTGAGGGGCACGAGCTCACCGATCGGCTCGGCGTGAAGATGCCCAAGCGGATCACCGCGGCCCGCTGGCTCTGGACGATCCGCAACCAGCCGGAGAAGGCCGCGAAGGTGGCCCACATCACGACGCCCGCCGGCTGGATCGCGTTTCGGCTCACCGGCCGCTGGAACCTCGGGATCGGCGACGCGGCCGGGATGTTTCCGATCGACCAGAAGACGCTGAACTGCGACGCCAAGCTCCTCGCCGACTTCGACGCCCTCGTCGCAGGCGCCAAGAAATCCTCCGTGCGACCGCTCGGCGATCTTCTCCCGAAGGTGTGCCGCGCCGGTGAGGATGGCGGCGTGCTCGACGCCCACGGCGCGAGCGTGCTCGGCCTGCCGGCGGGCATTCCCGTCGCGCCGGCCGAGGGGGATCAGCCGGCGGCGCTCGCCGGATCGCTGATCGGCCGCGCGGGGATGGTGGCGATGAGCTTCGGCACGAGCGTGGTCGCCAATTCGGTGGGCGACCGGGCGTTTCGGGGAATCGCGACGGCGATCGACCACTTCTGCGCGCCCGACGGCAAGCCGATCAACATGGTCTTCCTGCGAAACGGCACGACGCCGATGAACACGATCGTGGAGATGTTTGGCCAGGCGTCGGGGGGCGACCGCGGCGCAGGCTTCGCCGCCGTGATGCCGCAACTGCTCGCGGCGCCGGACGACTGCGGCGGCCTGCTCGCCCTCCCCTTCATGGACGACGAGCCGGGCCTCGGCGTCTCCCGCGGTGGCACGGCCTGCGTGGTGGGGTTCAACGGCGCGAACGCGACGCCCGGCAACGTCGCCAAGGCGATGCTCCTGGCGACGATGTTCAACCTCCGCGTGGGCAGCGACCTGCTCGACGCCCAGGGCTACCCGCGGAGCGAGATCATTCTCTCGGGCGGCCTCACGAAGACGCCGGCGCTCGGGCAGATCCTCGCCGACGTCTTCAACACGCCCGTCACGATTCTCGACGGTGCCGCCGAGGGCACGGCCTGGGGCGCGGCGCTGATGGCGAAGTATCGCGCTGAGTCGCTCGCCGGCGGCGCGTCCGACTGGCAGACATTCCTGGCGAGCCACGCCTCCGGCAATCCCACACACTTCACGCCGCGACCGGCTTCCGTGGCCACCTACGGCCGGCTGTACGACCGCTACCGCAAGCTCGTCGCCCTGCAGGGCCGACTGCACGTCGAGTAGGGTAGCCTTCAGGCTGCCGTGCTCTTCGCGCCCAACCCGCCGCCGGAGTGTGCTTGTGCGAAGAAGTAGTCCGCTTGCTCCGCAAGCGGAACACGCCGAGATCCGCTTGCGGAGCAAGCGGTCTACTTTGGACGTAGGCGAGGGGGTCGGCGGAAGCTCGAGGAGCATTTGGACCGAGTCTTCGAGGGCCACCGCGACTCGACTTCTGCCGCCCCCGAGCCGGCGCGTGTTGAAAGGCGTCCGTGTCTGCCCGTGACAGGCACGGACGCCTATCGTACGTGACCAGCTACACGCGTTCCTTCAGCCGGCGGCTCGCGCGGGTGAGCGTGTCGCGTTCTTCGGGCGTGAGGCTCGCCTCGCCCGAGCGGCTGATCTTCTCGAGGATCCGGTCGACGGACTCCTGCAGTTCCGCATCGAGCTTCGACGCCGGACGTCGTTCCGGCTCCTGGCGGCCGGGCCGCGAGCCGAAGTCGTCCTCAGGCCGCACCACCCGCATCCGCCGCCGCCACCGCGTGGTCATGTCTGTAAAGCCGCCGAGGTTCCAGCCGCGCCAGGCATAGGCGAGCCCGAAGATCGCACCGGCGAGATGGGCCACGTTCGCCACGTTGCCCGCGCCCTGCGCCGCGCCCGAGACGTCCGACACGAAGTAGAGGATGCCGAGCGCCCAGGCCGGCACCGGCAGCACGCCCCAGAGCAGCACCGTCTGGTGCGGGTAATACCAGATGAAGATGGCGAAGACGGCCATCACCGCGCCGCTGGCGCCCACGAGAAACATCCGCGGCGCGAAGGCGGCCTGCCCGAGCTGCACGCTCACCAGCCAGGCGATGCCGGCGAGCACGATCGCCGTCACGTAGAACCGGAAAAACTCAGCCCGCCCCATGATGTCTTCGACCGGGCGGCCGAAGAACCAGAGGGCCGCCATGTTGAAGACGAGGTGCCAGGGGTTGGTCGAGTCGTGGACGAAGCCGTAGGTGACGAGCTGCCAGACCTCGAGAAGGTGCTGCGGCAGGTCCCCGCGGAGCGCGAGAAACGCGTTGACCGGAAACTCGCCGGCGCCGAGCAGGTTCGCGACCCAGACGGCGATGTTGGCGACGATGATCGTGAGCACGCCCGTCCATTCCGCCATGAAGGACGAGGGCTCTTGCCGGTAATAGCCGCGGTCTGCGAATCCCATCTTTTGCATCGTAGGCCGCTCGTGGCCCCCGGGGCAACCGCGAATGCGGGGCGGGCCGCTGCCGGTGCGGTTCGGCGTGTGCTAGATTCCGCATCCCCGGGTGGCCGCGGCCGAGACGTCGCGACGCCCGCAGGCAACCCAACCACAGGCAACGAGGAGAGAGAAAGCATGGCCACGAACGGCACGCTCGGCCGCAAGCTGCGCATGGGGATCGTCGGAGGGGGTCAGGGTTCGTTCATCGGTCGAGTGCACGTCACCGCCGCCGTGCTCGACAACCGGGCGGAGCTCGTGGCCGGCGCGTTTTCGAGCGACGCCGAGCGTTCCAAGGCGAGCGCCGCCGACTACGCCGTCGATGCCGCGCGGGCCTATGGCTCCTACGAGGAGATGTTCGCCAAGGAGAAGGCGCTGCCGGCGGAGAAGCGGATCGACTTCGTCTCGGTGACGACGCCCAACCACATGCACTTTCCGGTGGCCAAGGCGGCGGTCGAGGCGGGCTTCCACGTCATCTGCGACAAGCCGCTCACGCTCACGCTCGCCGAGGCGGAGACCCTCGCCGACGTGGTGAAGAAGTCGAACGTCGTCTTCGCCGTGTCGCACAACTACACCGGCTACCCGCTCGTGCGGCAGGCCCGCGAGATGATCCTCTCGGGCGAGCTCGGCGAGATCCAGGCGACCCGCGCCGAATACATCCAGGGCTGGCTGCGGACGCGGCTCGAGGCCGAGGGGCAAAAGCAGGCCGCCTGGCGAACCGATCCCAAGAAGAGCGGCGTTGCCGGCGCCTTCGGCGACATCGCCACCCACGCCTACAACCTCGGCCGCTACATGACGGGCCTCCTGCCCGACACGATCAGCGCGAACCTGAAGATCTTCGAGCCGGCCCGCGCGCTCGACGACTACGGCCACGCCGTGATCCGCTACGAGAACGGCGGCTTGGGCACCGTGACGGCCTCGCAGATCAGCCACGGCCGCGAGAACGACCTGCGGATCCAGATCGACGGCACCCGCGCGAGCCTCGAATGGCACCAGGAAAACCCCAACCAGATGATCGTGCGGCAAAACGGCGAGCCGCACCGGATCTACACCCGCGATCCCAACGCCCCCTTCATGAACGCCTCGGGCAAGGCGGCCTGCCGGCTCCCCTCGGGGCACCCCGAGGCCTTTTTCGAGGCGTTTGCCAACGTCTACCGCGCCGCCTACGACGCGATGGAGCAGGCGGCCGCCGGGCAGAAGTTCGAGCGCACCGCCACGATCTATCCCAACATCCACGACGGCGTGGAGGGAATGTATT
>JBIIOM010000289.1:0-3161 GCA_044336925.1 Pirellulales bacterium | reverse complement strand
GGCTCGCCGCCGACGACAAGAAGATCTACGACTACAACTACAAGGCCACGATGGACGCCATCTCGAACGCGATGAAGGGCAAGCCCTCCGTCGACGAGATGATCGCCGGCAAGGACAAGGCCGCGCATCCCTTCAAGGGCTTCTAGTCTCGTCGCGGCCGTGGGCCTCTGCCCACGAGCCGTTGAAGAAATCTCCGCCGTGGAATGAGGGGCGGCCCGCTGCCCCTCATTCCCGCGGACGATTTTCTCGTGCCGCATTCATCGCTCGCGGACTTCAGTAGGAGATTCTTCCCTTGCCCCAGCGGATTCTCATTCAACTCGATTGCGATGCGCAGCCGAGCACGTTCGATGCGGTCGTGGCCGTCGATGCGGGCGCCGACGTGCTCTTGCGGCACGGCGGAGTGACGCCCGCGAACGTGGTGCCGCTCGTGCATGGCGCGATGTTCACCCGCGGCGGGGCCGATCTCGCAGCGACCGCGATCTTCGTCGGCGGCTCCGACGTCGGCGCCGCCGAGGCGGTGTTTGAACGCGTGCGGAAGACGTTCTTCGGACCGGTGCGGGTCGGCGTGATGCTCGATCCGAACGGCGCCAACACGACCGCCAGCGCCGCCGTGGTGGCGGCCGCGCGGCACCTGCCCATCGCCGATCCGGAGACGGCCGCGCGGCACCGCGCGGTGGTGCTCGGCGGCACCGGCCCCGTGGGGCAGCGGGTGGCAAGGCTTCTGGCCCGAAAGGGGCTCGCCGTGAGCCTGGCCTCACGGTCGGTCGAGCGGGCGCGGGAGGTCTGCGATCGGATCGCCGGCCAGGTGCCCGGAGCACGGATCCAGGCCGCGGCGAGCGCCGATTCCGCGGCCGCCGTCGGCGACCTTCGAACCGCGATCCAGGAGGCCGACCTCATCGTGGCGGCCGGCGCCGCCGGCGCGACGCTGCTCGACGCCGCCGGTCGATCATCCGCCGCCAAGGCGCGGGTGCTCATCGATTTGAACGCGGTGCCCCCGGCCGGCATCGAAGGGATTGTGGCGGCCGACAAGGCCCGGGCCGATGGTGCGGCCCTCGTCTACGGTGCCCTCGGTGTGGGCGGCACGAAGATGAAGATCCACCGGGCGGCGATCGCCAGGCTCTTCGAATCGAACGACGCCGTGCTCGACGCGGAAGAGCTGCTCGCCATCGGCGAGCGGCTGTAGTCGGCCTCTTCCCGGCCTACCTCTTTCGCCGCTTGCGGCCGAGCGTAAGGACGATCGTGATCAGGATCGCCATGCCCGAGAGGAGCATGAGCATGTTGCGACGGGCCCTCCGGGCGGCCTGTTCCTTGGGCGCGAGGCGGCGCAGTTCGATCACGCCGCCGTCGGCTTCGATCGTCTTGGGTGGGGGCTCGTCGAACTCGAGTTCCTTCCGCGGCTCAGGCAGCTCCGGAGCCATCGGCCACGGCACGAGAAAGCCGCCTGCGCAGATCGGGCAACCGGCTGCCTGGCCAACGAGCGCTGCAGAGACGGCGATCGCTTCGTGGCACCACGGGCAGGCCACCGCCAAGAGCGGCTCCTCGGCAGGCTCGAAGGTGGAGGGCGGCAGCGTGTTCATCGGTCTCGTGCAGGAATCATGCCTGCGATCGTAACCGCCGCGCCACGATCGAGTCGATGAGCCGGGGGAAGAGCCGCGCCGCCAGCGCGAATCCCTTGGCCGACCAGCCGGGGAGGATTTCCTGGCGGCGACGCACGAGCGCGTCGCTCACGGCCGCGGCCGTCGCCGACGCGGAGAGTGGCCTGCCACGCGACCACCGTGGCCGCTCCCCCGCGACGAGGTTGTCCCAAAACTCCGACTCCGTCGGCCCGAGACTCGCGAGCACGACGTCCACCGGCGGTCGGCTTGCGCGGCCTGCCGACAATTCCTGCCGCAGCGAGCCGGCGAGCGATCGCAGCGCCGCCTTGGCCGCGCAGTATTCGGCGTGGAGCGGCAGCGGATGGTGGCCGAGGATCGAGCCGACGAGGACGATGGCCGGATCGCGGCTCTGGTGCAGGAGCGGCAGCGACTCACGGATCAACTCGGCCGACGCGAAGAAATCGATCTCCATGATCCTGCGCAGCGTGGCGGGATCGCCTGCGGCAAACTCCCCGACCGCGCCGCTGCCGGCCGCCGCGACGACGATGTCGAGGCCGCCGAGCGCGCGGGCCGCCTCGTCGAGGATCGCGTGGCGTTCGTGGGGCGCCGTGATGTCTCCCGCAACGACGAGGATCCCCGCAGCGCCGGCCGGCAGCGGCTCGGCGGCGAGCGCCGCGAGCCGCTCCGCACGCCGGGCGGTGGCGAGCACGCGGACGCCACGGCGGGCCAGGTCGAGGGCGATCGCGCGGCCGACCCCGGACGATCCGCCGGTCACGAGGGCCGCCGATCCCGAGAGCACGCGCGGGCCGCGGCGCCGGGCGTCAGGAGCGGACGGAGGTGGATTCCACGGCGTCGTCATGGGACCTGGCGGCGGAGGATTCGGGATCGTGCGGTGCGGCTGCGGTGCGGCCGTGCATCCGCACGACCGCCTCGTCCGGCGGGATGCGGCCGAGCAGCGCGGCGGGGAGCCGGCAATGGATCGTCATGCGGTCGTCGGCAAAATGCCGCGAGAGCACCTCGCCATGGGCGCCGAGCCAGGCCAGGAGCCGCCCGTTGCCCGGGGTCGTCTCGACGTCGACATCGCGAAACCCGCGGCCGAGGCAGTCGCTCACGATCTGCGCGAGCGCCGGCAGGCCGGCGCCGGTGCGAGCGGAGATCGTCACCGCCTGAGGATAGCGGGCCACGATGGCGTCGCGGACGATCGGATCGGCGACCGCATCGACCTTGTTGAGCACCAGCAGCGTGTCGGTCTCCGCGACGCCGATCTCGGCGAGCACGCCGCGCACGGCGGCGATCTGCGCGTCGACGAGCGGACTGGAGGCATCGGCCACGTGCAGGAGCAGGTCGGCCTGATGGGTCTCCTCGAGCGTGGCCTTGAAGCTCGCGATCAGCCGGTGAGGGAGGTCGCGGATGAAGCCGACGGTGTCGCTGATCAGCACCGGCCCCCAGCCCGGCAGCCGCCAGCGGCGGGTGCGGGTGTCGAGCGTGGCGAAGAGCTTGTCCTCCGCCAGCACGTCGGCGCCGGTGAGCGCGTTCAAGAGCGTGCTCTTGCCGGCGTTGGTGTAG
>JBIIOM010000288.1:0-3162 GCA_044336925.1 Pirellulales bacterium | reverse complement strand
CGTGATAGCGGTGCCGGTGCTTCCGCGGCTGCGGGATCAGGTCCGCAAGCCGATCGAGGAACTCAAACGGTGAGAGCTCGATGACACCGTTGGCCCCCGGCTGCGTCGACTAGCCCCCGGGCGAGCTTCTCGCCGTCGAGCGCATCGGGGGCATCGTCGGCCGCCGCCTGAATCGGCCGCACGCCGTCGGCCGCGTCGATCGAAAACGCCCGCAGCCGAAACTTTTCACCAAGTGCGTCGAGCACGTTGTCGGTCTTCTGCTTCAACCACTCGGCGACGAGGTCGGCCCGCGATGTCTTTTTGCCGTCGGCCTCGTCCTCGATCGACATGCTCTCGCTGCCGTCGAAGAGGAGCCAGAGGAGCGGCCGCGGCGAGCTGCGTACGGAGAGTTGCAGCACCGGATCGGCGAGCAGGAGCACGAGCACGGCCCCCGCCGCCGCCCGCAAGACGGCCAAGAGCGACCGCGTGCGGCGGTTCATCGGTGGCTGCCAGCGGAGGTAGAACCAGGCACCCGCGGTGGCCGCGGCGGCGACGAGCACCGCGACCAAGAGCGGAAACCGGATCGCCCACGGGGCCGCGAGCGACACCTTCCACGCATCGACCCGCTCGAGGCTCTCGAGGCCGAAGAGGCCGCCGAGCCACCCTGCGACGGTGCCGGAAAAGGGAGCGGTCATGACCGGCCCTCCCGTGGCGTAGCGAGCAGGAGCGATTCGCCGACGATGCACAGGCCGCTCGCCGCGAGCATCCACCACCAGGCGTCGTGGCCGACGACCCGGGCTCCGCTGAATTCGATCGCGTCGTCGGGGCCGATCCACCGCAGGCCGTCTATCTCCGCATGCCGGGCCGCGAATGATTTGGCGTCGAAGACCGCAGGCTCTGATTCGCGGGCCGGGCCGTTGACGGCCAGCGGCTGCCGCCAGAGCAGTTCCTCGGCCGCCCTCCGGCCATCCACGTCGGCATCGCGGCTCGCCGGCTCGCTGACCTTCGTCGCGGTCACCATATAGATGCCGCGGTTGGAGAGATCGCGGAGCGTCGCGCCGTAGGCATCGCCACCGACCGCCTCGACGGTGAGCGATTCGACGAGGCCGGCGGGGCCGCCGTTCTCGTCGGGCCGCGTGAGCGTGAGCGTGGCCCGGCGGTCGCCCGCGGCGACGGGGAGCGTGAACCGGTCGGCCGAGGGGAGCGTGTGGGCCGGCAGCGTGTCGGCGAGCATGCCGCGGAGCAGCCGATCGCAGAGCAACATCGCGTTGGTCTTGGCGAGCGTGTTCCACGAGCCGGTGAGGCCGCTGGCGAGCCAGGCCACGCTCCCCTTGCCGATGCGGCGGGTGACGAGAAACGGCGCGCCGTCGTCGAATTTCGCCAGCACCCGAGGCTTGAGGGCGGGATCGGTGATCGCGTCGGCTCCGGTGGCGGCCAGGTCGGTGACGACGGTCTTAAAAAAGAGCGGTGCGCCGTAAAGATCGGCGAGTTCCTCCGCCGGCACATCGGGCACGCGAAAGAGCGGCTCGTCGCGCATGCTGTCCCAGGCGAGCCGTCGCGGCTCGAGCCTGCCGCTCTCGTCGGGCAGCCGGCCCGACGTGTCGCCGAGCGGAGCGGGGAGGATGCCGGCGCCGTCGAGCCAGGCGGCCGCGTTCCACTCGGCGGGATCGAAGTCGCCGCCGGCCGCGATCACGAGCTGCCCGCCGCGTTCGACGAACGAGCGCAGCAGCGGCACCGCCGCGCCGGGATTGCGGACGCCCGCCACCACCGCGAGACCCGCGTCTTGAAGCGTATCCTCTTCGAGCTTTTCGATCGTGACATGACGCACCCGCACGAGCTGCTTTTGCGTGGCGTCGCGGGTGGTCACCGGCGCGAGCAGCCGGCGTACGCTGCGGGTTTCACCAAGGCGGCCGCGGCGCGGGTCTTCGTCGCTGGCGCCGTATTGATCGACGAACACGACGGGCAGCGACGACACCACCGGCACGACGAGGCAGCGGCGGTCGTCCTCCGGAACCGCGTCTTCCGGCAGCACGACCAGCGCGGTGGACCAGGCGGGCCGGTCGGGCTCGGGCGATGCGTCGAACAGGTGCGAAAACGTCACCTCCCGCGATTGCCCCGGCTCGAGATCGATCGAGTCGGTGGCCACCTCGGCGCCGTCGATCATGAGCGCCACCTGCACGTGCCGCCGCGGCTCGCGGCCCTCGTGACGAACCACGGCCGTGAGCGTGGCGGGCAGTTCAACGTCGGCCACGCCATCGGCTACCGCGAACGATTCGACCCACGTGTTGTCTGGCTCGGGCACCGCGACGGCCACGGCCTGCATGTCGAGCGGCGGCCGGCCGCTCTGGCCGTCGGAATCGGCGAGCAGCGACTTCGCATCGGCCGGCCAGCCGGCGATCTGCTGGTCGCCGAGAAAAACGATCCGCTTGTCGGCGAGATCGACCACCCGCTCCGCGGCCTGCGTGGCCAGGTCGATCGCCTGTGCGACGGTGCCGGCGCGGTCGATCACGCGGATCGCGTCGATCGCCTCGACGGCGTCTTCCTGCGTGCCCAGCGGGTCGAGGCTGTAGCTGCCGGCCGGCCCGCAGAGCGGAATCACGCTCGCGCGGCTGCCGGCGGGAAGCTTCGCGAAGGCCTCCTTGGCGCGGTCCTTCGCGTCGTCGAGGAGCGTCCGGCCGCCGAGCCGTTCGCGGCCCATGCTCATGCTGTTGTCGACGACGAGGATCGCGTGGATCGGGCCGCGGCCGGCGGTCGCCCCCGCACCAAGCCGCAGAAACGGCCGCGCGACCGCGAGTCCGAAGAGGACGACGGCAGCGGTTCGCAGCACGAGCAGCCAGAGGTCGCGAAACCGCAGGAGCGATCGGCTTCGCTTTGCAGCCTCGAGCAGAAAATCCATCGCTCCCCAGTCGATCTCGCGAAACCGCGCCTTGTTGAAGAGATGGATGATGATCGGCGCGGCTGCCGCGGCCACGCCGGCGATCGCGAGCGGCAACGCCCCGGGGGGAAAGGCGATCATCGCCGCGGCCCTCCGCTGAAAACGGCGGCGCGAGAAACAGCGGCGGCCTGCGGCTCGTCGATCTTTCCTTCCTGGAGAATCGGCAGGTAGCGGTTGGGGATCGAGAGCACGAAGACGGCGACGGCGGTGCCGTAGAGGTCGCCGGGCTTGCCGCCCACGTGGGCGCC
>JBIIOM010000073.1:0-10898 GCA_044336925.1 Pirellulales bacterium | reverse complement strand
ATCCGCTTGCGGAGCAAGCGGTCTCCTTTACGAAGCGGTCTACTCGAAGACGAGTGAGCCCGGGTCGGCGGAAGCTCGCGGAGCATTTGGACCGAGTCTTCGAGGGCCACCGCGACGCGACTTCTGCCGCCCGGGCGAGCAGTTGCATCGGGCAGGATCCGCTTGCGGAGCAAGCGGTCTCCTTTACGAAGCGGTCTACGGGAAGGGCCTCCAGACCGCCATAATGGTCCCCATGCCGCGGATCGTCACGCTCACCACCGACTTCGGCTCGGGCTCCGAATACGTCGCCGAGATGAAGGGCCGGCTGCTGCACGCGCAGCAGCCCTTCACGCTCGTGGACATCGCGCACGACATTCCCGCGCACGACATCCGCGCCGCGGCCTGGCTCGTCGGCCAAGCCTGCTTTGCCTTTCCGGCGGGCACGCTCCATCTCGTCGTCGTCGACCCCGGCGTGGGCACGGCCCGCCGACTCGTCTGGGCGAGGATCGGCGACCAAGAGTTCATTGCCCCCGACAACGGCGTGCTCTCGTGGGCGATCCGCCGGGCCGGTCTCGGCGCGGCGCGCGAGATCGCCGTGCCGCCAGACGCAGCCGCGACGTTTCACGGCCGCGACGTGATCGCTCCGGCGGCGGTGCGGTTGATCGATGGCGCCGAGCCCCACTCGCTCGGCAGCGCGGCCGCCAACCTCGAGCGGCTTGCCTGGCCCGAGCCGCATGAGACGCCGCACGGCATCGAGGGGGAGGTGATCCACGTCGACGCCTTCGGCAACCTCGTGACGAACCTGCCGGCGGCGCTCTGGCCGCGGCTCGTCGCTGCCGGCGTGGTCCAGGTCGGCCGGCATGCCGTCACCACGCTCGTGCACACCTACGGCGACGCGCCGCGCGGCACGCCCGTCGCCCTCGTCGGCTCGCAGGGCTTCCTGGAAATCGCGGTCGTGGAGGGCCGCGCCGACGAGCGGCTTGCAGCCGGCGTCGCCACGCCCGCCAGGGTCCCGTGGACGGACGTTCGCCCGACGTCCGGCTGAACTAGCGGGCGAACATTTCCTGCAGGACGTCCAACACCCGCTGGGCGGTCGCGGCGTCGATGCGGCCGAGTTTCTTGACGAGCCGAGCCTGGTCGACCGTGCGAATCTGGTCGAGCACGATCTGGCCGGCCTTGCCGCCGAACCGGCAGGACACCCGGGTCGGATAGCCGCGGCCCTTGGTGGTCATCGGCGCCACGATCGACGTGCGAATGGTGTGATTCATTTCATCCGGCGACACCACGAGGCATGGACGCGTCTTGCGAATCTCGCGGCCGATCGTGGGGTCGAGGGCCACCAGATGCACCTCGAAGCGACTGATCACCATACCCACTCGTCCCCGTCCCACCGCGACGAGGATGCCGGCGGAGCATCGACGAGCTGGTCATCCCCCTCGGCGGCCATGGTGCGAAAGACTTCCGCCCAGGCGGCTCGGGGGCCGTTGACGGCGCGAATCAACAAGACCCCGTCACGGGCGACGAGTTCCACCTCGCCCGACAGACCGGTTCGCTCCAACATCGGCTTGGGGATGCGGATCCCCTGGGAGTTGCCGATCGGGATGATCTTGGATTTCAAGGCGTGGCTCCGAGAGCGGATTCGTTCGCAGGCTCTTCGTGCGGGTAATTACGTTGTAATCACATCCCGGAAACCGGTCAATGGGATCAGTGCGAATGACTGCCACTGCCGGACCGCGCGGCCGCAGACCGTTGGCAGTATCGGCGGGCTCTGTAGACTCCGGGGATGCACGACGACGACCTCGCATCATTCGACTGCCACCACGTCTGGCACGCCTTCACGCAGATGCAGGAGTATGAGCCGCTCCTGATCGAGCGGGGGGAGGGCTGCTGGCTCGTCGACACCGAGGGCCGGCGTTACCTCGACGGCTCGGCGAGCATGTGGTGCAACGTCCACGGCCATCGCCATCCGCGGCTCGATGCGGCGCTCGCCGCCCAGGCGGCGAAGGTTTCCCACACCACGAACCTCGGCCTTTCCAATCCCACGACGGTCGAGTTCGCCCGGCGGCTCGTGGCGGTCGCGCCGCCGGGGCTCGAGAAGGTCTTTTTCTCCGCCGACGGCTCGAGCGCCATCGAAGCGGCGCTCAAGATGGCCTTCCAATACTGGCTGCAGGCCGATCCGCCGCGGCCATCCCGCACGAAATTCATCGCCATCGGCGAGGCCTACCACGGCGACACGCTCGGCGCGATCGCGGTCGGGGGCGTCGATCGCTTCACGGCGATGTTTGCGCCCCTGACGTTCGAGGCGATCAGGCTGCCCTCCCCCGGGGGCCCGTGCCCGCACAGCGGCCGGCCGGCGCCGTCGCTCGACGAGTCGCTCGCCGCGCTCGATCGCCTCCTCGAAGGGCATCGGGACACGATCGCGGCGCTCGTCATGGAGCCGCTCGTACAGATGGCCGCCGGCATCTATGTGCATCCAACGGGATTTCTGCGCGGGGTTCGCGAACTGACGGCCCGACACGACGTGCTCCTGATCCTCGACGAGGTGGCCACGGGCTTCGGCCGCACCGGCACGATGTTTGCCTGCGAACAGGAGGGGGTGACGCCCGACCTGCTCTGCCTCGCGAAGGGGCTCACCGCGGGCTACCTGCCGATGGCGGCGACGCTCGCGACCGCGCGGGTCTGGAACGCGTTTCTCGGCACGCACGCCGACCGCAAGACGTTCTTCCACGGCCACACCTACGGCGGCAATCCACTCGCCGCCGCGGTGGGAATCGCTTCGCTCGACGTCTTTCGCGACGAGCGGGTGCTCGAATCGCTGCCGCCGAAAATCGCGCGGCTGCGGGAGCATGCCGCGCGGCTCGCGCGGCTGGATCATGTCGGCGCGGTAAGGCAGTGCGGCCTCGTGGCCGGCCTCGACCTCGTGGCCGACAAGGCCGCCGGCACGCCCTACCCGTGGCAGGAGAAACGCGGCACGCTCGCCTGCCTCGCCGCCCGAAAACACGGCGCGCTCCTGCGACAACTCGGCGACACCGTCGTGCTCATGCCGCCGCTGTCGATCTCACTCGACGAGATAGACCACCTCGCCGCCGCCGCCGAAGCCGGCATCCGCGAGGCCACCGAGTAGATCGCTGCAAAGGAGACCGCTTCGTCCCGAAGCGGATCAAACGGTATCGCACCGGCTCGCGGGCGGCAGAAGTCGCCTCGCGGTGTCCCTCGAGGACTCGGTCCAAATGCTCATCGAGCTTCCGCCGACCCGCTCGCCTTCGTCCAAAGTAAATCCGCTTGCGGAGCAAGCGGTCTACGGGAGCGCTACTGCACGACCGACTTGCTGCCGTCGGTGGAGCCGCCGATCGGGGCGCCCTCCGGCATCGGGCGGCCGGCCGTCGGCACGCCGAGGCGGTGAAGCTCCTCGCGGAGCTTGCGAAACTCCTCGAAGCTGTCGGGATAGCACCAAAGCGTGACCGTCGTCTCCGGCGTGATGTCGGCGAGCACCTGGCGAAACCGCGATCGCGGCGCGAGCGCCTCGGTGGCCGTCTCGCCGATCATCTGCCGCGCGGGCCGCACCACCCACTCCCGCGAGCGGATCAGCACCTGGCCGCGGGCCTGGTCGACCTTCGCTTCGATCACGTAGTCGAGCGAGAAGTCCTGCACGGGCCCGACCGTCTCGATCCGGTTGGAGAGCGTCGCGATCGAGCCGGAGTGGCGCCGGGTCTGCGTCTTGGCCTGCTCGAAGAGTTCCGTGAGCGGGATGTAGGCGATGCGGCCCGCCTCGAGCCGGAAGTGAAGCTCGTCGCCGGTCACCGTGCGGGCGATCGGCGTGGGGTAGGCGAGCACCTCTTTCGTCGTCGCCGCAGCGTGGGCGATCCCCTCGGCCTCGAGCGTGCAGCGCTCGATCTCCGCCTGGAGCTGCTTGCGGCGAGCGGCGGCCTCGGCGGCAGCGACCTTCTCCGCGTCGGCCGACTGCTTGCTCTTCTCGACCTCCACCTTCGCGGCCGCAACGGCGGTGGCCAGCTGCACCCGCGACTCGCCGGCGAACGAGGCGGCCGTCGCCACCGTGCGGGCCTGCGTCGCGAGATCTTCGATTTCGCTCTCCGCCATCGCCGCGGTCTTCTCGAGATCCTCGATCTCGCGGAGCAGCGTCTCCGCTTTCGCGGCAGACTGCGGCGCGGCCTTGAGCACGACCTGCTGCACCCGCCCACCGATCACCATCACGAGGATGATGAGGATCCCGACGATGTTCGTGACGACGTCGAGAAACGAATCCTGGCCGGCGGAACTGGTGTCAGCGATCTTCGGGCGCGGCATCGGGCGGGCTCCCGTGGTCAGCGTGCGGGGGTGGTGTAGCTGGTGCGACGGACCGGCGGCAGGTCGCGAATCTCGTCATCCGGCCGCTCCGACCGCGTGTCGATCCCGCTGTCGGCCAGGAGCCGTTCGAGATCTTCGCGGCGCGACCGGCCGTCCGGAGTGGCGGAGAGCACGAGCTGCGGCTTCCAATACATCCGCTCGCCCGCGATCCCCCAGCCGGCGACCCGCTTGTGGATCGCCTGCACGAGCGGATCGATCGCCTCGGCGGTGTCGCCGCCGACGGGGATCTTCACCTGCACGCGGCGGCCCGTTTCGTCGAGCAGGCGGAATTCATTGAGCGCACACTCGAGCCGGATCGGACGCGTGAGCGGAATCGGCCGATCCTGCGTGGCGAGACTCGCCCAGTTTTTCCCGCGGGCCTGCGCCACCGACACGCTCGCCGATGCGCTCGACGCGCCCGCCTGACCAGCGCCTCCCGCTGCGCCGCCGCTCCGCATGAGCCCCGGCATCGCGGGCCCGCCAGACATGCCCTGGCCGCCTCCGCCGCCTGCGGCCGATGCGGTGGCCGAGCCAGCCGCGGTGGGACCGTTCCCCGACGATGCGTTTGCGGCAGTTCCACCGGGTGCGGCGCCGCCGGCGGCAGCACCCTCGGTGGCGGTGCCACCACCTGCGCTACCCGAAGCCGCCCCGCGCGTGCTCGCAAACCGCGACGCGCCGGCATAGCGGTCGCCACCGCCGCTACCGGCGCCATCAGCCACCGCAGGACCACCGGGGCCATCGCCGGCGCCTGCCGGCCCACCCGACTCGCCCGTGCGGCCATTCTCACCGCCAGCGCCGGTTCCAGATCCGCCGGCGGCCAATCGGCCATTGCCGCCGCCGAGAATCACGTCGCCCGCGCCTTGGCCCTCGCTACCATAATCGCTTGGATCGCCGCTGGCCGCGAGCGGCCGTCCGCGGCCGACCGCTCCGCCCCCCGTGGCGTTCCGGCCGCCGGCGCCGGCAGCCGATGCGTCGCCGCCGTCCGCACCTCCGGCACCGTTTGCAGCCCCCGCCTCGGCCTGCTGACTCGTCCAGTTGAACCGTGACGTGTCGCCGAGCACGCTCGGCCCGCCTTCCTCGACCACGCCCCCGCGCGTCGTCGCCGCGCGGTATTGCTGCACCGGCTTGGCCTGCCGCGCCGGTCGCACCTGCGCGAGCCACTCGAGACGCCGGCGCGATTCATCGATCGCCCGCTTCTCGACCTCGGCGAGTGTCGGATCGCGCGGCGGAAACTGGAGCGTCCACTCCTCATCCACGAGCTGATAGCCGAAGTCGCTGCCCCACGACTGGATCGCCTCCCGCGCCACGTAGTAGGCCATCACACCGGACGGCCGAACGAGCAGCAGGGGATAGGGCTGGACGGCCGGATCGCCGTTCGACGGCGTCGTCTTGGCGATGTGCTCCCGCGCCGCCCGCAGGGCGCTGGCCAGCGGATTGCCCGGCCCGGGCGGCCCCTCGAAATCGGATGGATTCAGGCGGATGCCTTCGGGCTGCAAAAAGACGCCGTCGATGCAGCATTCGATGTAGAGCGGACGGCGATGGGTGCCGTTCTTGCCGACATAAGGCACCACCGCATACGCCGGCGGCTTCGTCGCCATTTCGGCCCGCGACGTGTCGAGCGATTCGCGGGCGCTCTTCAGCTTGGCTTCGAGCGCGGCGAGGTCTGCATCGACCTGCTTCGAGCCGGCGCCGCCGGCCGTGAGCTCGGCATGGAGTTTCTCGAGCCGCTCCAACTCGTCGGCGAGTTCGCGGGTGTGATCCTCGGTGCCGGCCAGCTGCAGCCGCGCCTTCGCCAGGTCGCCGGCCGTGCGGTCGCGCACTCCCCCGAGCTGTTCGAGCCGCCAGGCGAGGTTTTCCTTCGCGAGCTCGAGCTCCGCGACGTCTGCCTCGGCCGCGCCGCCGTTCTGCGCCGAACGACTGAAGAGCACGAGCAGCACCAACAGCGCGCCCATCGTGCAGAGCAGCACCGCCAGAAACGGAAACAGGGAAATGGTTGGCCCGTCAACCGGGCGGGCGCGACTCATGCGGCCTTTCCACGGGCGGACACCTGCAGGTCGACGCGACGGGGCTCGACCGAGGCGTCTTGCGCCCGGGCGGCGAGCAGTTGCACCGCGGCGGCGAGCGTGGCGAGCGTCTCTTCGAACCGCCCGCTGCCGGCGAGCGTGGAAAGATTGTTGTCGAGCGCCCGCTCGAGCGCGGCGACGTTGTGCGTGGCATCGACCACCTTCCCGAGCAGTTCCGCCTGGCCGGCGAGCGTCTTCTGGTGCTGCTCGAAGCTCCGCATCGCCGCCGCCATCGACTCCGCGGCGGCCGTCCAGCGGTCCTCGCGGGTCGAAGCAAGATCGGCCTGGGCCTGCACGAGCGATTCCGACCACCTCGCGAGCGTCGAGTCGAGCGACTGCGAGAGCGTCGCCTGCAGGCGGGAGGCCGTCACGGCGAACGACTTCTCGATGTTCTCGGCGGCCGACTGCTCGAGCGCCCGCCACGACTGCTCCTGGGCCTCGATCAACCGCGTCGAACTGCGACCCACCGCCTCGCCCAGCCGGGCGATCGCGAGCGACGTGCCGTCGTCAGCCACCTCCACCGACTGGAAGCGGCCGGCCAGCGCGGCCCACGCGGCCTGGTCGACCTCGCCGAGGAGCGCCTGCTCGTAGCGGTCGATGACGAACTGCATGAACATGAGGATCATCGAGAGGGCGAGGGCCGTCGCGGTGGTGTCGAACGCCGTGCCGAGGCCGGCGACCACGCCGGAGATGTTTTCAAGTTGCGTGGGGGAGAGGCTGGCGATGGCCACGGTGATGCCGATCACCGTGCCGAGAAAGCCCATGATCGGAATGGCCCAGATCACGAATCGCACGAGCCCGTAGCTCAGGGCGGCGCGGGCCGCGTCGAGGTCGGAGAGATACTTGAGATGATCCTGCAGCCCTTCGGCCGAGCCGGTGCGCACGACGAGATCGAGCGCCTCCCGCAGCCGGCGCGGCAGATAGCCATCCCGCTCGCGGGCGGCAGGAAGCGATGACACGAGCCGGTCGGCCTCGGCCGGCTCCTGCCCCCCCTCGGGAACGGCTTCGAGCAGTTCGTTGCCGACGACCGCCCGCTGGCGGATGAGGTCGCCTCCCTTGATGGCCAGCGCGGCCAGGCCGACGCCGAACATGACCACCTCGACATACTCCACCCAGTGGCCGGCGAGGTAACGGATCACGTTGGCGTCGGTGATCACGCCACCGTGGATCAACGCGAAGAAGAGAAACGAGATCGCGGAGCCCCAGAGCACCGGGGAGCGAAGCAGTTTGTTGGACAGATCGTTGACCTTCGACACGCGTATGTACCTCCGAAACGGAAAGGACCGGCGCGATGCGGGACCGGATGAAACCCTTCGCGCATCCTCTCCATCGTCAGTCTTTGCCCGACCGATTGAATCGAAACAGCCGTCAGCGTCGAAACGCGGATCCTGGGAGAGGGCTGGGCTGGCCTGGCAAGGCAGGCAAAAAGGTGTCAGGACTCTTTTCCGGCTACCGGCGTGGGGAACCGATCGATTCAACCGGAAAAGAGTCCTGACACCTTTTTTGCCCTGTTCGGGATTGCTGCCCGTCCTGCCCAGGCCGTACTTTCCCGGCCCAGAGATCACCCTCAGAAAGATGTCTTCGATGCGAAATCTCGCGGCGTTCTCGATGACCGGGGGCACCTGGCTCCGCACCTGCGGCTGGGCCGCGGCCACCCTCGCGGTGTTGGCGGGGGGCGGTGCCTTGATGGCCCAACGCCCCATGCGGCCGGGCGGACCGGCGGGCGACGGGATCGCCCCGGGCCACCTCTGGATCTCGGCCACGCCGCTCGACGACCAGCGGCAACTGCTCATCGTCATCGACCCGACGGTCAAAAACGCGGCGATCTACCATGTCGATGCCGGCAGCGGCACGCTCGCCCTGAAGAGCACCCGCGACATCTCCTGGGACCTGATGGTCGGCGACTTCAACGCCCAGGAGCCCAAACCGTCCGCCCTCAAGCGAATGCTCGAGGTCGGGGCGGAAGCCGGTCCGATTGGGCAAAATCGGCCGTAGACGACCGGCGGGGTCGTTCCGAACGCGCGTCTTGGAGGGCCGCCGCATAGAATTCGTGCGCTGGACCGACGAAAAGAAGAGGGGCGGCGGGATTCGCGCCGCCCACGCCCGCAATCGCCCCACGGCTGACACCCATGGCCGGTAAATTTCTATCGCTCGAAGACGCCGCTCGCCAATTGGGCGTGAGCATCGACGAAGTCAACCGGCTCGTCGATCGCAAGAAACTGTTTCCGATGCGCGACGGCGCGACGATCAAGTTCAAGGCGGACGACGTGGAACGGGTCGGCCGTTCGCTCGGCGAGGAGAGCTCGTTGTCGGGCGACCTGTCGCTCGATCTCGAAATGCCCGACGTGGCACCGGCCCTCTCGGCGGCCGGCAGCCTCAGCGGCCTCGACACCGACGACATCGTCGTGGGGGATGCGATCGAGGCGGGCGAATCGATCTTCTCCGTCGACGCGCCCGATGCCAATGCGGCCTCGCAGACGCTCGTGCGCGGCGACGAAGCACTGGGCAGTAGCGCGATCGCCATCGGCCCGGCCTCCGGGCTGTCGATGCCGTCGCTCGGCGGCGCGTCGGCGGCCGATGTGGTCTTTGGCGACAGCCTGGTGGGCGAGGGGCCTGAAAGCGAAGACCTCGCGCTCGAGTCGCTCGTCGGCGGCTCGTCGCAGCTGCTCTCGTCGTCGCCGTCGCTGGCCACCGGCTCGGCGGCCTCGACGCCGCAGAGCCTGGTCGCCCCGGCACTCTCCGACGCCAGCGGCACGCTGGCGATCGATCTTTCCGACGTCGCCGGCGGGCCGGCCGGCGGCTCGCTCGTCCTCGGCTCGGGCGCGGCCCTCTCGGGCGGTTCGGACGGCGGCGCCGGGCTTTCGCTCTCCGGCGCCCTCGATAGCGGCCTGTCGCTCGAAGACGGCGACATCCAGATGTCGGGCATCGACCTGGGGGCCATGAACGAGGCCGGCTCCGGGCCACTCGACGGCGGCACGGTGCTCGGCGGCGACGATTTCGAACTCGGCGGCGCGGCAGGAGATGACGAGAGCGCCTCCGTGGTGATCGCGGAGGAATCGGAGACCGGCGACTCGAGCTTCTTCGGACAGACGATGGTCTCGGCCGACGGCTCGAGCTTCTCCGAAGAGAGCGTCGCGTCGAGCAGCGTGGCATCGGAAGCACTCGACCTGCCCTTCGGCGGCGGACGCGAGATGACGTTCAGCCTGCTGCAGACGCTCGGACTGATCTGTTGCTCGCTGCTCCTCCTCTTTGGTGGGTTCATCGCCTTCGACCTCGTGCGGACGATCGGCACCACGAAGGGCGTCGCGATCGCCACCCCGCTCCTCGACGCGATGGCGGGGGCCTTCGGCTGGCGGTAAAGCTCGCGGCACCGGCCTCTCGGCCCGGCCTGGTTTCGCGCTATACTTGGAAGGTGGAGACGGCCCGCTGCCGCCCCCGCCCCCGCCCCGGCCATCCCGCAGGACTCCGATGGCAGCCCGACGGCTCGTCACTCCCGACCAACCCGCGCTCGTCCGAACGGTGCTCGGTGCCTACGAGTTTTTTGCATCGCTTGGCTTCGCGGTCGTGCTGATCGCGCTCTTGGCCATCGTGCTCGGCCTGGGCACGTTCGTCGAAAGCGGCTACGGCACCGAGGCGGTGAAATTCGGCGTTTGGAACACCTGGTGGTTCACGCTCTTGAACGCCCTTCTGGCCGTCAGCATCTTCTGTGCGGCGGCGATCCGTTACCCCTGGAAGCGACACCAGACCGGATTCGTGATCACCCACATCGGCCTGCTCGTGCTGCTGGCCGGCTGCCTGTTGTCGCAGCGCGGCGGCATCGATGCCCAGATCCCGCTGCTCGAAGGAGAGCAGGGGAGCGGGGCCTACGAAGACTCGCACCACTTCACGCTGCGGACCAAGCCGACGGGCGGAGCGACAGGAGACGGCGGCATTCCGATCGCATTCCGCTCCGGCCCCTTCAATTGGAGCGAGTATGGAACGAAGCGGAGTTGGTTTCCCTGGGGGCTCGCCCCGCGCGACACGGGCCTCGTCTACGACGCCGACGGCATCCGCCTCGAGGTGCTCGACTTCTACGCCGACTCGACCGCGGCGCTCGCCCCGAGCGTGAAGCTGCGGATCGGCAGCGACTCCTTCGGCGGACAGGGAGAGGCGGATCGGGGCATGTGGATGCCGGCGGAGGTCGCCTGGCAGCCCGATCCGCTGCGGTCTTCCGCGATGCGACACCGCACGAGCGTCGGTGGCGGCACGGTCGTCTTCTGGAAACTCGATGCGCCCGCCGAAGCGGAGGCGTTTCTCGCCGGCCTGCCCGACCCGGCGATGGGCTACGGCGAGAAGGGGCAGCTCGTGCTCGTCGCCGACGGCCGCGCTCACCGCTTCCGGATCGACGATTTGCTCGGCAAGGAGCGATTCCCGATAGAGGGCACCGACCTGTTCGTCGAGGTGACCGATTTTCAGGAGCGTCTCTCGGCGGTGCGGCTGAAGGTGCGTCGCGGCCCGGAAGGCCGCGACGAG
>JBIIOM010000287.1:0-3171 GCA_044336925.1 Pirellulales bacterium | reverse complement strand
AGTAGACCGCTTCGTCCCGAAGCGGATCTGTCTTCACGAAAAACATCGCCATCCGGGCGATTTTTTCTTGGCAACCTCCGGTTGCTGGTTCTCACCCGACCCTCCGGGCCTAGCGCCACTCGCTCAAACCGGCTTCGGGTGAGCCATGCCCCACGCCCCGTCGCATGGTACGGAAGCCCGACGCGCGAGCGAGGAGAGTTGGCGCGTTTCTCGCGGGTCGGGTGGGGGCGTCGTTGATTGAAGTGGAGGGCGGATCGACCTTGCTCGCGCTGCGGGCTTCCGTCGCTTGTCACCTACGCCAGCTCCCGGGGCATGTGCAGCCCCGGGCCTCCCCGATTTCCCGCATGACAGGCTGAAGCCCGTCCTACTGAAAACGGGGAGGCTTCGGGTGACCCATGCCCCACGCCCCGTCGCATGGTACGGAAGCCCGACGCGCGAGCGAGGAGAGTTGAGGAGGTTCTCGCGGGTCGGGTGGGGGCGTCGTTGATTGAAGTGGAGGGCGGATCGACCTTGCTCGCGCTGCGGGCTTCCGTCGCTTGTCACCTACGCCGGCTCCCGGGGCATGGGCAGCCCCGAAGCCGGGTTGGGCGCGTTGAGGGCGGATAAGAGCGCTACGCGGCGGGCGGCGGCTCCGGTAGAATGTGCGGCATGGTGAAATTCCTGCGTTGCCTCATGGCGGTGGTGATTCTGCTGGCGGCCCTGATCGGGCGGCCGGCGCGGGTCGAGGCCTGCCCGTTCTGTTCGGCCGTGTCGCTCACGTTCGCGCAGGAGATCGCGCAGAGCCAGGCGGCCGTGATCGCCCGGCTCGTTGAGCCGCCGGCGGCCGGGTCGCTTTCGCCGCGGGCCGAGGGGCCGCTCCCCAAGGGGAAGTTCGAGGTCGTCGAGGTGCTCAAGGGGGCGCCGCTCGTCGAGGAGGCCGGGCTCATGGGCTCCGACGCGAAACCGATCGAGACGATCCTGCTCGAGGAGAAGCCGGTCGGGTCGCTCTTTTTGCTCATGGGGGTCGAGCCGCCGAACCTCGTCTGGTCCAGCCCGATCCAGCTGAGCGACAAGGCCGTGGCCTACGTCAAGAAGCTCGGCGACCTGCCGGAGAAGGGGGCCGACCGGCTGGCCTTCTTCATGAAACACCTCGAGGATCCCGACGAAACACTCGCCCGCGACGCCTACGACGAATTCGCCGTCGCGCCCTACGAAGATGTCCGCGCCCTCGAGAGCCGGTTGGACCCGACGCAACTGCTCGCCTGGATCGAGAATCCCAAGGTGCAGGCCAACCGCCGTCGGCTCTACGCGACGATGCTCGGGGTCTGTGGCACGAAAGCCGACGCGGAACGGATCGCGGCGATCCTCAAGGGGGATGGCCTCGGCGAGGAGAAGGCGGAGGTGCGTTCCGGGCTCGATGCCCTCATCGCCTGTTATGTCACGCTCACCGGCGCAGAGGGGCTGGATCTCGTCGACAAGTTCTTCCTCGATCGCAAGACGCGCGAGATTCCCTTCACGGAGACCTATGCCGCGGTGATGGCGCTGCGGTTCCTCGGCGAGGAATCGCACATCGTGCCCCGCGAGCGGGTGCTCAAGTCGCTGCGGCTCCTGCTCGACGAGCCGAAGCTCGCCGACCTCGTGATCGCCGACCTCGCCCGGTGGGAGGATTGGTCGGTGGTCGACCGGCTCTCGGAGCTCTTCGAGAAGGCCACCGCCGACAACATCTTCGTCCGCGAGCCGGTGGTGAACTACCTCAAGGCCTGCCCGTTGCCGGAGGCAGCCGCCGCCGTCACGAAGCTCGAAAAGATCGACCCGGAGGCGGTGCGCCGCGCGGCCACGCTCGCCGGCTTTGCTGGAGCCCTCGCGGCCAAGCCGGTCGATGCGGCAGCAAAGCCTGACGACGAGGTCGAAGCAGGCGATTCTTCGGGTGCCGGACTGCCCCCGGCAATCGTGTCGGAGGAGATGGCCGCCGACGATGCCGCGCTCGCCGCACGGATCGCGCCGGTGATCGCCGACGATGGCACGGGCGAAGAAGACCTCGCGGATTCGAACGCCGCCGCGGCCGTGGCGGCGGAGTCGGAGAAGAGCCGCTGGATCAAGCTCAAGTGGGCCGCCTGGGCGGCGATCGTGTTCGCCATCGCGGTCTTTTCGCGGTCGGCGCTCTCGTCGCGCCCCCAGCCGGGCTCGCCCACCGGCTCGAATTGATCGACCACCATGGCATCCAGCCTGTTTGAAACCCCGCGCCCGCTGCCCGAGGCCGCCGCTTCCTTCCCGGAAGTCGCCGACCGCTATCGCGCGCTCAGCGGCACCACGATCGCCGCGGCCGTGCTCGCGCTGCTTTCGCCCCTCGCCTTCCTCGACTGGTGGCTCTTGGTCGTGCCGCTCCTGGCGCTCGTGCTGGGCGTGGTGGCGCTCCGCGACATCGCCGCGCGGCCGGACGAACTCGCCGGCAGGCCGCTCTCGCTCGGCGCGATCGTGCTCGCCGCGGCCGCACTTGCCGGTGGCTTCGCGTATCTGTCCTGGGTATACGCCGCGGAACTGCCCAAGGGATACGAGCGGCTCAGCTATGCGGCGATCCAGCCGCTCGATGGCGATCCGCCCACCGCGGTGCCCGACACTGCCCGCGCGTTGGATGGCCGCAACGTGCTCCTCAAGGGCTACATGTACCCGGGCAAACAGCAGCAGGGGATCACGCAATTCCTGCTCGTGCGCGACCAGGGCGATTGCTGCTTCGGCGGCAATCCGAAGATCACCGACCGGGTGCTCGTGCAGCTGCGCGACCCGAAAGGTATCCCGTTCTCGCCGCGGCTCACCAAGATCGCCGGCCGATTCGCCGTGCGGCCCGCCGGCACGGCGGCGCTCGACGGCGGCGTGCTCTACCACCTGGAGGATGCCGTTGCCAGGTAAAGATCGGTGGGGCAGGCTTCCAGCCTGCCGTATGGCCGGCATCCACTTGCCGGCCCTCGTCATGCCCCTCGCGCTTATGCTCGGCTGCGGTTCGTCCACCGCGCCGGCCGCCAGGCAACAGGCCGCCCCCGAGCCGGCTGCGGCAACGACCACCGCGGCCCCGCGGCGGTCACCGCCGGCGCGGCCGGGCAGCCCGCGCGAGATCTCCTTCGACGACATCAAGTTCGACATGGAGAAGGGCGCGCCCTTCACGAGCGACCTCCTGCCCGAGCGGGTGACGGCGCT
>JBIIOM010000285.1:0-3188 GCA_044336925.1 Pirellulales bacterium | reverse complement strand
TGCGGCGCTATCGTCGCGTGTTCAACGGGATCGCGACGATCGGCCCGCTGCTCGGCCTGCTCGGCACGGTCTTCGGGCTCATTCGATCGTTCAACGACGTCGCCGGCGCCGGCGCGATGGGGCGGCCCGACCTCCTCGCCCGCGGGTTCGGCGAGGCCCTGATCACGACGGCCATGGGCCTGCTCGTGGCCATTCCCGCGATGGTGCTCCACTGGGTCTTCACGAGCCGCGTCGATCGGCTCGCCATGCGGCTCGACGAGACCTGCCAGCAGGTGATCGACGAGATCTCGCTCGAGGCGGCGGCCGACGCCCGGCCCGCGCCGCGGCAAAAGGCCCGCGCCCTAGCCGCCGCGGAGGCTTGAGCATGCCGCTGGTGCGATTGAGCGACGACGAGGAGCCCGCGCCCAACCTCGCGCCGATGATCGACGTCGTCCTCGTGCTCACGATCTTCTTCATGTGTGCCACGCGGTTCTCGGGCGACGAGCGGAAGTTCGATCTCGAACTGCCGCAGGTCGAGGCCGCGGCGGCGGTGGATGCGGGGCGGCCGGAGATCGTCGAAGTGGAGGCGTCGGGAGGGCTCACGTTCGCGGGGGAGGAGCTGGCCGCCGAAGCGCTTGCCGCGCGGCTCGCGGGGTTGCGCGAGACGAAGCCGGAGCTGGCCGTGATGATCCGAGGCGATCGTTCGGTGCCTCACGGCCGGATGGCGGAGGTCTACGAAGCCTGCCGCACGGCCGGCGTGCGGCATGTGGCGATCTCCGTCCAGGCGAAGTCCGATGCGCGGGCCACGCGGCCCGCCGCCACCCTCAGGTGACGAGGCCTTTGCGATGGGCTCCGGCTGGATCGTCTGGGGCGGGTTCCTCGGCCTCTGCGTGGCGGTGGGCGCGACGATCGTGCGCACGCGCTGGCTCCAGTCGCAGACGCTGAAGAAATGCGTTTTGCTCTCCGTGGCATTTCATGCGCTCTTGGCGGTCGTGGCGGCGGTCGTCGGCGGCACGCGGCCCGCGTCGTGGGGAACGGCCGACGACGGCGCGATGACGATGACAGTCGTGCTGGCCGACGAGCCCGCGGGCAGCGCGGCGCCTGCCCCCGCCGAGGCGGCGAATGTCGAAGCTCCCGACGAACCCGAGACGGATGCGGCTGCCGATCTCGCCGCCGCGGAGCCGCCGGACGACTTCGTGCCGCTCCTCGCGGAGGCCGACGATTCGAAACAGCACGAAGACACGCAGGCGGCGCCGGCAGCGGACGCACCGCGAGAGCCCGCCGAGGCGCCATCCGTACGCCGCGCAGTGCCGGATCTCTATGCCGACCGCATGGGGCAGCGACGGGCCGCGGCCGCGGCTGCCCGCGGTGGCTCGCTCGAGACGGAGCGGGCCGTGCAGGCGGCGCTCGCCTGGCTCGCCGGCGCGCAGTCGCCCGACGGCCGCTGGAGCGCCGCCGCGCATGGCGGCGGGGTGGAGCGTTCGGTGCAGGGGCACCATCGGCACGGCGCCGGCGCGAAGAGCGATCATGGCGTCACGGGGCTCGCGCTCTTGGCGTTTCTCGGCGCCGGCCATACCCACATGGATGGCGGGCATGCCGGCGCCGTCTCCCGCGGCCTGCGGTTGCTCGTGGATCGCCAGCGGGCCGATGGCTCGCTCGCGGGGGACGCCGAATTTTTTGCGTCGCTCTACTGCCACGGGATGGCGACGATCGCGTTGGCCGAAGCCTGCGCCATGACGGGCGATGACGCCCTGCGGCCGCCGCTCGACCGCGCCGTGCGCTACACGCTCGCCATGCAGAGCCCGGCGACCGGCGGCTGGCGGTATGCCGCCGGCGATCGCGGCGACACGAGTCAGCTCGGCTGGCAGGTGATGGTGCTCGCGAGCGCCCGGCAGGCCGGCCTTGGCGGGCTCGAGCAGGCGGAGTCGCGGGCGCGGGCGTTTCTGCGAACGGTTTCGTCGGGCCGGGCGGGTGGACTGGCTGCCTATCGGGCCGGCGAGCGGCCAAGCCTGGCCATGACGGCCGAAGCGCTCGCGTGTCGGCTTTTTCTCGGGATGACCCCCGACCACCCTGCCGTTCTCGAGGCGGTCGACATGCTCGCGCAGTCGCCGCCGGCCCGCGAGAGCCCCAACGCCTATGCCTGGTATTACGCCACGCTCGCCTCGTTTCATGCGGGGGGGCCGCAGTGGGATCGTTGGAACGAGCGGCTGCAGTCGGCGCTTCTGCCGCTGCAGCGCCGCGAGTCCGGCAGCCTCGACGGCAGTTGGGATCCCGACCCCGTGTGGGGCGGCCATGGCGGCCGCGTCTACTCCACCGCACTGTCCGCGATGACGCTCGAGGTCTACTACCGCCACCTGCCGATACACCGCCAGCGTGCCGGCGCCGTGGCAACGCTTCCGTAGGACAGGCTTTAGCCTGTCATGTCTGGCCTGTCATGTCTGGTCTAGGCCAACGCCCCCGAGAGAAACGCCGTCAATTTGCTTCTGAGGGCCGTGGGATTAGACTTCGTATGTGGCTCATCCGCCCAGCAGGGAGTGTCAGGTGCAACCAATGTTCGCGTTCATGGGATTGGGAACGGTCGAGTTGATCATCGTGGCGGGCGTGATCCTGCTGCTGTTTGGCTCCCGGCTTCCGAAGGTGATGCGCTCGCTCGGCGAGGGCATCGTCGAGTTCAAGCGCGGCGTGCAGGGCATCGAGGATGACAGTGCGAGCCACGGCGAAGGCCGCCATTGATCGCCCCCCTGCCCCGTAGAAACACGAGCGGCGCATGTTTGGACTTGGCCCCGTCGAGATCGTCGTGATCGGTGCGATCGCCGTGATGCTTTACGGCAAGCGGCTGCCCGAGGTGGGCCGCTCGGTCGGCCAGGGGATCGGCGAATTGCGCAAGCAGATGGCCACGCTCACCCGCGACATGGATCTGGCCGCGCATCTCGACGCGTCGCCGGCGAAACGTGTGGCCCGGCGACTTGACGATGAAGGCGGCCACCGTCCGGCGGCCGCCCCGCGGTTCGACCCGCCATCAGATTCGGGAGAAACGAGGCCATCGTGACGGCTCGGCCGTCGGATGCTACGATCCGACGCGACGGATCGCCGGGCAGCTAGCTCAGTTGGTTAGAGCGCTACGTTCACACCGTAGAGGTCACAGGTTCGAATCCTGTGCTGCCCAGTAGACCGCTTGCTCCGCAAGCGGATCCAAAGCCGCTTGCGGA
>JBIIOM010000286.1:0-3188 GCA_044336925.1 Pirellulales bacterium | reverse complement strand
CAGGGGCTGCCTGTACCCCGCTCGCCGGCGTTGCTGACAAGCGCAGGCAGGATGCCGGGAGCGCAGTCAGCATCGAGCGAGCGGAGGGCAGGGATGCCCGTAGCGAGCGTCCGGAGAGCCGGGGTACAGGCAGCCCCGGGCCGGATTGGGCGCGTCGACGACGGACACCAGCCTGCCCAGTTTGCGCCGCTTGCCGCGCGGCCGGATAGTCGGCTCATGCCGCCCGACCCGCATGGCCGATACGACCGGTAGGGAGTCACTCCGTATCCATGGCCGCCGCATCCGCCACCACCGCAACACCGCCGCCAGGCGTCACCGGCTGGTTCGCCAACCAGGTCGCGAACGTCGGCGAATTCGCCATGCGCCGCGTGGCCGGCATCGGCGACGTGGCGATGTTCTCGCTGCAGACGCTCGGCTGGATCTTCGCCCGCCGGCAGCGGCGCGACGTGCTCCTGCCCGCCTTCTATCAGATCGGCGTGCTCTCGCTTCCCGTCGTCGCGCTCACGGGCCTCTTCATCGGCATGGTGCTGGCGGTGCAGAGCTACGCGCAGTTCAAGGCGCTGGGGCTCGAGACGCGGCTGGGGTCGGTGATCAACCTCTCGCTCGTCCGCGAACTGGGGCCGGTGCTCGCGGCGACGATGCTCGCCGGCCGCGTGGGCAGCGCGATGGCGGCCGAACTGGGCACGATGCGGGTGACGGAGCAGATCGACGCGCTCGAGAGCATGGGGGCCAACCCCATCTACTACCTCGTCGTGCCGCGGTTTCTCGGCTGCCTGGTGCTCATCCCCACGCTGACGATCATGGCCGACTTCATGGGCGTGCTCGGCGGCTATCTCTACTCGAACGTGCTGCTGGGCATCGACTACCACCACTACTGGGCCAATTCGCGGGAATACGTCGATGCCTTCGACTTCCTGATGGGCATCTTCAAGAGCTTCTTCTTCGGAGCCGCGATCGCGCTGGTGAGCTGCCACCACGGCTTCCACTGCGACCATGGCGCCGAGGGGGTCGGCCGGTCGGCCACCAACGCCTTCGTCCATTCGTTCGTGTTGATCCTGGTGCTCGACCTCTTCCTGGGGATCTGGCTCAACAACGTCCACGATTTCTTCCGTCCGGAGGGGCCGCGCAAGCTGCTCTAGCGCCATGCAAGCCATCGCCACCCACAAGCCGATTCACCGCGAGCATCCCGAGAGCCCGATGCTCGAGATCGACGACGTGTCCGTGCAATTCGGTACGCAGACGGTGCTGCACGACATCGCGCTCACCATCCCCGCCGGGGAGACGCTCGTGATCCTCGGCGAGAGCGGCTGCGGCAAGACCGTGCTGCTCAAGACGCTCATCGGGCTCGTGCGCCCCACGCGCGGCGAGGTGCGGTTCGAGGGGCAGTCGCTCAGTCGCATGACCGAGCGGCAGCTCGCCGCGATCCGCACCCGCTACGGCTTCGTCTTCCAGGGAGCGGCCCTTTTCGACAGCCTCACGATCGCCGACAACATCGCCTTTCCGCTCCGCGAGCACACGCGGATCGGCGAGCGTGAAATCGCCGAGATCGTGGAATCGCTCCTGCTCGAAGTGGGGCTGCCGCGGTCGGCGGCCCGCAAGAAGCCGGTGCAGCTCTCCGGCGGCATGCGAAAGCGGGCCGGCCTCGCCCGCGCGCTCGCGCTCGACCCGCCGCTGGTGCTCTACGACGAACCCACCACCGGCCTCGACCCGATCATGAGCGACGTCATCAACGAGCTGATCCTCCGCGTGCGGGCCCGTGAGGGCGTGACGAGCATCGTCGTCACCCACGACATGCAGACGGCCCGCAAGGTGGCCGACCGCATCATCATGCTCTACCCGCTCCCGCGGCTCGGGGCCGGCGAGTCGCAGATCGTCTTCGAAGGCACGCCGGAGGAACTCGACGCGACCCGCGATCCCCGGATCCGACAGTTCGTCGAGGGCCGGGCGGGCGCCCGGCTGACCGAATTGCAGGATGAACAGGCCCGCCTCGCCGAGGAATCGCCATGAACGATCGCGTGATGCAGTTTCGCGTCGGCGTGATGGTGCTCGCGACGGCCATCATCGCCGGCATCCTGATCGTGCTCTTCGGCGACCTGCCTTCGCTCGTGCAGGCGACCTATCCGCTGAAGATGGAATTCGCCGACGCCCGCGGCGTGTCGGAGGGAACGCCGGTGCGCAAAAACGGCATCCTCGTGGGCCGCGTGAGCGACGTCACGCTCAACGAGCGCGGCGGGGTGAGCGTCGTGGCCGACATCGATTCCTACGTGCCGATCTACAAGGACGAGCAGCCGCGGATCAGCGGCTCGCTGCTCGGCGACGCGGAGATTTCGCTCGTGCCGGGTCGAATCGTGCCGCCGCGGCAGCGGCTCGGCAGGGAGGAGATCCTCGCCGGCGCCATCTCCCGCGACCCCTTCGAGGTCTTCGCCACGCTCGAGCCGAAGTTCGGCGCCACGCTCGATTCGCTCGCCGAGGCCAGCGAGTCGGTCAGCAAGCTCTCGAAAGACTTCGACCGGATGTTCGCCGGTGGCGACGACAAATTCGAGACCATGGTCCGCAAGACCGAGGCCGCGCTCGACAATTTCACGATCGCGATGAACAACATCAACGACGTGATGGGCGACCCCAAGTCACGCGAGCGGATGAAGGCCGCGATCGAGGCGCTTCCGCAGGTCATGGCCGACCTGCGGACCACCGTGCAGGGCATCGGCACCGTCGTCGACTCGGCCGACCGCAACCTCCGCAATCTCGAGGGGCTGACGAAGCCGCTCGGCGACCGCGGCGAGCAGATGGTCGCGCAGGTCGACCGCACGATCGGCCGGCTCGACGAAACGCTCCAGCAGGCGGCGCTGTTCACGAAGGCCTTGAACGAGTCGCAGGGCACGCTCGGCAAGCTCGTCCGCGACCCGAAGGTCTACGACGACCTCGCCCAGGCGGCCAACAACGTCAACAGGCTCACGAAGGAGCTGCGGCCGATCGTGGACGACGTGCGCGTGTTCACCGACAAGATCGCCCGCCACCCGGAGCAGCTCGGGGTCCGCGGCGCCCTCGACCGCCGCCCCGGCCTGAAGTAGGACAGGCTTCGGGCGACCCGTGCCCCGGGAGCCGGCGTTGCTGACCAGCGCAGGCAGGATGCCGGAGCGCAGTCAGCATCGAGTGAGCGAAGGGCATGGATGCCCGCAGCGAACGTC
>JBIIOM010000072.1:0-11079 GCA_044336925.1 Pirellulales bacterium | reverse complement strand
GCGCTGCGGGCTTCCGTGGGCGAGGTGTTGCGTGTGCGGCGGGCGTTTTGGGCTACGGAAGCCCGACGCGCGAGCGAGGAGCGTTGGGGCGTTTTCTCGCGGGGCGGGTGGGAGCGTGGTTGGTGGGAGTGGAGAGCGGATGGACCTTGCTTGCGCTGCGGGCTTCCGTGGCTCGTTCGCATGCGCCGGCTCTCTGGGAACAGGCGTTTCCGCCTGTCTGAAGTAGGACAGGCTTCAGCTCGTCGCTTATGCCGACAGGCTAAAGCCCGTCCTACGAGACCGACGATCACCAATTGAGGCCGAAGCGGGTGCCGTCAGACTGACCGCCCAGGCCGCCCTTCAGCGGGCCGGTGCGCTTCTTCGCGACCGGCGCCGGGGCCTCCTCGACCGGTTCCTCGATCTCGGGCTCGGCGTCGGATGATGCCGTCGCGGGCTTCGCGGCAAGGGCTTTGATCGAGAGCGAGAGCCGCTGTTCGTCGGGATCGACGGCCAGGACTCGGCACTCGACCTCCTCTCCCTCCTTCACGACGTCGCCCACGCTGCGGACGTGCCGCGTGGCGAGCTCCGAGACGTGCACGAGGCCCTCGACGCCCGGCTCGAGCTTCACGAAGGCGCCGAACTGGGCGATGCGGCTCACCTTGCCGCGGACCGTCGCGCCGGTGTGGTACTTCACGGCGGCGTTCTTCCAGGGGCTCTCGACCAAGTCGCGGGCGGAGAGGCCGATCTTGCCGGTCTGGCGATCGATCTTCTTCACGACGACGCGGACCTTCTGGCCGGGCTGAAGGACGTCGGCGGGATTCGCGACGCGGTCCCAGGAGAGTTGGCTCACGTGCACGAGGCCCTCGACGCCGTTGCCGATGTCGACGAAGGCGCCGAAATCGCGGACGCTCCGCACGATGCCGTCGAGCATGGAGCCCACTTCGAGCGTCTCCAGCATCTTCGCGCGGGCGTCGGCGGCCTGCCGTTCGATCACGGCGCGGCGGGAGAGCACGAGTCGCCGGGCCGCCGGCACGATCTCGGTGACGAGGGTCTCGATCGTCTGCCCCACCATCTCTTCGAGGTTTTCCACCCGCCAGGGGCTCACGAGGCTCGCCGGCATGAAGCCGCGGAGGCCCGCCACCTCGCACTCGAGGCCGCCTTTGTTGGCGGCCGTCACCTTCGCCTCGACGATCATGCCCGCCTCGAGCTGCGACCAGTCTTCGACGGCGACGGCGCGGTTGGCGGGGGCGACGTCATAGAGGCCGTCTTCGTCGTTGCGGCTGCCGACGGAGAGCTGCACGACGTCGCCGACGTTCGGGATCTCGTCGAGCCCGACGAGCTTCATCGCGCCCTGGCGACGGCCGCCGAGGTCGATGAAGGCGGTGTCGGGGCCGACGCTCACGACCGTGCCCGACATGCGGGCGCCCGGATCGATCTGCGCCTCGGCCTTCGCGGGCACGCTCCCGACGAGCAACTCGTCGACGGCCAGCCCCTCGAGCGCGGCCTGGAAATCGGATTCGAGATCGTCTTCGAGCGCGGCCCGCAGGTTGGGCACGGCCACCCGCTTCTGCGGCGGCACGACGTCGCTGAAGGCGGTCTTCGCGGGGCCACGCTTGTCGCGCCGCGGTTTGCCGTCGCGCTTCGGCTCGGCCGGCGCGGCGGGAGCGGACGGTGCCGCGGAGACGACCGCCGCGACGGGCTCCGCCGCCTTGACGTCGCCGGCATCCGGCGACGCGGGCTCCGTGACGGCCGCGCCAGTCGGCTGGGAGACCGTGTATTGATGCCGAGGCGGAAGCTTCGGCGCGGCGATGCCGGGCCGCTGCGTGCCGATCGGGATCCGCCGCGGTGCCCCGGCCCCCGACTCCGTCTCGGTCGGCTGGTCCACCTCGTTCGACCGGGGTGGGGAATCAGGCTCGCTCATCTCGGGTGGCTCCGCAGCGTCGTCGATCTCGAAAAACTGAATGCGGGAAACAGGACTTGAACCTGCACGGTATTACTACCACCAGGCCCTCAACCTGGCGCGTCTGCCAATTCCGCCATTCCCGCAGCGGATCCATCATCATCGAATCGCATCATCGAATCGACGTCATCATCCAATCGACGAACACGGACAGCGAACCGTCCTCCAGCATTCTCAACGGCATCCGGAGGCAGTCAAGCCGCCTCAGTGCCGCGGGCGGCTCGCACCGCAGACAGCGGTGCCCGCACCGCCGACAGGGCCACCGAGAGCCCGGCGAAGAGCGCCACGCTCCAGGCAACATCGCCCACCGGCATCCAGCGATAGAACGGCAGGGCCGCGGCATAGCAGGCCGCGAGGCCGGCGAGCGTGTGCGGATAATCGTTCGTGAGCCACCAGTGGGCGAGATTGGTCGTGAAATAGAAGACGAGCGAGCTGGCAAGCGCACTGCCGATCACGGCCTGCCACGCCTTCCCCGGCACGAGCCGGCCGCCGAGCAGGACAGGCCAGGCCGTTGCCGCGTAGATCACCGCGGCCATCGCCAGGCTGCCGTAGCCCGGCATCACGAGATTGCTCAGCGCCAACGAAGCGAGCGGCACGCTCGCCGCGAGGAGCGGATGCGGAAAAATGGCGCCGGCCGCGAGCGCGACGCCCGCCATCGGCGTCACGTTCCAGCCCGGCTGCCAGAGCCGGCCGACGGCGCCGATCGCCACGAGCGCCACCCACGCGGCCACGAGCAGCGGCCAGGATTGGAAGGAGCGAGTGCAGTCGGCGCGGGGCGCGGGGGTGGCACTGGTCGGGGCGAACTTCATGGCCGGCAGAAACCTCCGTGTATGGAGCTTGCAAAAGTCCCGATACACTAGCGGTTTTCCCGGTACAGGCAAGCGAACGGGCCGGGAGCCGCCCCAGACGGATTCACAGCCATGACGGCCCTTGCACGGAACTCCGAAAGGGGGCGCCGAACGCTCACCGCCGAGCGACTCGACGACGGCCTCGTGGTGTTGTCGTTTTACGTCGCCGAACACCGGCAAAACGTGATCACGGAGGCGGTCATTCGGGATCTGGCCGAGGCCCTCGACGGGCTCGATGCCGGCCCGGAACCGCGGGGCGTCGTCCTGCTCTCGGCCCGCTCGGGCTCGTTTTTCGCGGGGGCCGACATCAAACGGCTCAACGCGCTCAAGGAGTTGCCGGCGGAGGAGATCGAACGGCTTTGTGCGGCCGGCCGCGGGCTCTTCAATCGGCTATCCGAACGCCCGTGGCCGACCGTGGCCCTGATCGATGGCGTTTGCCTGGGGGGCGGACTCGAGATGGCGCTGGCCAGCGACCTGCGGATCGCGACGACCCAGCCGCATACCGTGCTCGGTCTTCCGGAGGTGAAGCTCGGCCTGCTGCCCGGCTGGGGAGGCACGGTGCGGCTCTCCCGGCTCATCGGCCCCGGTCCGGCCGTCGAGTTTGCGGCCGGCGGCGAGCCGATCGACGCGGCCGCCGCGCTGCGGATCGGTCTCGTCGATGCGTGCGTGACATCCGCGCAGGCGCTCGAATCGGCCCGCCGGCTCATCGATCATCATCGCGATTACGGCGGCCATCTCACCCGCCGCCGGCGGATGGCCGGGCCTTGCCCACTCGCCCCCGAGGAACGGTCGTTTCTCGAGTCCACGTCGGCAGCGGTGATCCTCGGCCGCACCGGCGGACATTACCCGGCGCCGACGACGATCCTCGCCACGATCCTCGCCGGCACGGAGGTCGATGCGGAAGAGGCTGGGCGGATCGAGGGCCGCGCCTTTGCGGCGCTCGCCCGGTCTCAGGTCGCCGCGCAGCTCGTGCGCGTGTTTCGGATCGGCGAGCGCAATCGCCACGATGCCGGGATCGACGCGCCGGCAGACGATCTCCTGCCCATGCAGCGGCCCGCCATCGTCGGCGCGGGAATCATGGGGGCGGGGATCGCGGCGAGCCACCTCCGCGCCGGCTTCGGCACGACGCTCGTCGACGTGCAGCCCGAGGCTCTCGCCCGCAGCGTCACCGGCATCCTCGACGAAGCCGCCTGGGATCGCACGCTCAAGCGGACCGATCCCGCGCGGGCGCTCGCGCTCGCCGGCAACCTGCGCACGGCCGCGCAGCTCTCGTCCCTCGCCGGCAGCGATCTCGTGATCGAGAGCGTGGTCGAACGGACCGACGTGAAGCGGCAGGTGCTCACCGAGATCGAGCAGCAGGTCGCCGCCGATACGGTCATCGCCACCAACACTTCCACCAACCCGATCACGAAGCTCGCCACGGCACTCGTCGATCCCTCCCGATTCTGCGGGCTCCACTTCTTCAACCCCGTGCGGCGGATGACGCTCGTCGAGGTGGTCCGCGGCCCCGCCACGAGCGACCGCACGATCGCGATCGCCGTCGCCCACGCGAAGCGGCTCGGCAAATGCCCGATCGTCGTCCACGACAGCCCGGGCTTCCTCGTCAACCGGCTGCTGATGCCCTATCTCCACGAATCGGTGGAGATGCTCCGCGAAGGGGGCGAGGCGAAGCGGATCGACCGCGTCGCGCGGGCCTTCGGCATGCCGATGGGGCCGCTGGAGCTCTACGACATGATCGGGCTCGACACCGCGTTTTACGCCGGGCTCGTGCTCAACGACGCCTACGGCGACCGCATCGAGGCGTCTCCCGTGATCCCCGCGCTCGTACGGTCGGGGCGGCTCGGCTGCAAGAGCGGCGGTGGCTTCTATATATATTCCGACGGAGCCAATGCGCAACGCAATGAACCGAAACGTGTCACAAATCCCGACGGAGCCAATGCGCAACGCAATGAACCGAAACGTGTCACAAATTCCGACGGAGCCAATGCGCAACGCAATGAACCGAAACGTGTCACAAATCCCGACGGAGCCAATGCGCAACGCGGTGATCCGAAAAGGCGGCCGCGGATCGTGCGGCCCGACGAGGGCGTGGCCGATCTCGTCGCGCCCTATGCCCTTCCCGCGCGGCCGGGCACCGATGCCGTGATCGCCGATCGGCTCCTGCTCCCGATGGTGCTCGAGGCGACCCGCGTGCTCGACGAGGGGATCGTCCGCGACGGCCGCGACATCGATCTCGCCGTGATCCACGCGCTCGGCTTCCCCGCCTTCCGCGGCGGCGTGCTCGCCTGGGCCGATTCACTCGGCGCCGCCGAGATCTGCCGCCGGCTCGAGCCGCTCGCCGACTTGGGCGTGCGGATGCACCCCACGCCCAGGCTCATCGAGTTGGCCCGCACCGGCGGCCGCTTCACGACGGAGGACTGACCAAACGCCATGCGGCTCCCTCACGGACATGCCACGCCCGATCCCGCGACCACGCCCGTCGTCGTCGCCTGTTGCCGCACGGCCATCGGCAGGTCGCATCCCGAGCGGGGCCTCTTCCGCCACGTCCGCGGCGACGAGCTCGCGGCGGCCGTCATCAGGTCGGCCGTCGAGCGGAGCGGCGTGGCTCCCGATTCGATCGAAGACGTCGTGCTCGGCGCGACGCAGCAGCGGGGCGAACTCGGCGGCAACGTCGCCCGCACGGCCGCGCTTCTCGCCGGGCTTCCCTTCACCGTCGCAGGCACGACGGTGAACAGGCTCTGCGGCTCCGGCCTGCAGGCGCTCGCCCAGGCCTGCCACGCGATCGCGGCCGGCGCGGAAAATGTGCAGGTGGTCGGCGGCGTCGAGCACATGCACCACCTGCCGATGGACTCGGGCATCGACATCCATCCGCAGGCCTTCGCGCGATCGAGCCGCGGCATGCTCTCGATGGGCATGACGGCCGAGCACATCGCGGCGGCCCACGCCATCTCGCGCCGCCGGCAGGAGGCCTACGCGCTCGAAAGCCACCGCAAGGCGGTGGCCGCCGCCGACGCCGGCCTCTTCGCCGACGAGATCGCCGCCGTCTTCGGCCACGACGAGGAGGGTGCGGTCGTCGAGGCCCTTCACGACCAGTCGATTCGCCGCGACACGAGCCTCGAGGCGATGGCCGCGCTCGAACCGGCATTCCTGCCGAAGGTGGGCACGATCACGGCGGCGACGAGCGCTCCGGTGAGCGACGGCGCCGCGGCGCTCGTCGTCATGTCGGCGGCCGAGGCGCGGCGGCAGTCGCTCGCGCCGCTCGCCCGCGTGGTGGCCACGGCGGTCATCGGCGTCGCGCCGGCCGCGATGGGCACCGGGCCGATCGCCGCCACGCGAAAGCTGCTCGATCGCACGGGGCTCGCGCTCGACGCGCTCGATCTCGTCGAGCTCAACGAGGCCTTCGCGGCCCAGGCGATCCACTGCATCGAGGCGCTCGGGATCGCGCCCGAGAAGGTGAACGTGCGCGGCGGGTCGCTCGCGATCGGGCATCCGCTCGGCGCGAGCGGCATTCGGATCGCCACGACGTTGATCCACGCCCTGCGGCATTCGTCCGCGCGGCTCGGGCTCGCCACGATGTGCATCGGCCTCGGCCAGGGAATCGCGGTCCTCTTCGAGCGGGTGGACGCATGACGCCGTCGGCGGCGACCAGCGGCCGCTCGCAGCCCGCGGCCCGCGGCGGTGCGGCCGCGGCGTCGCTCGTCGACCTCATGGCGGCGCGGTGCGGCGATGCATTCGCTCGGCCGGCGGTGATCGACGGCGTGCGTTCCGCCGGAGCGATCTCCTGGGGAGCGATCCTGGCCGCGGCCGTCGACTTGGCCGCGCACTTCGAGCGGTCGGGCCTCCGCCGCGGCGACCGGCTGGCCCATGTCGGTCCGCACGCGAGCGAATGGATCGTCGTCGATCTCGCCTGCCTGCTTTCGGGCGTGGTGCACGTGGCGCTGCATGCCGATGAACCGCGAAGCGTGCTTCGCGAGCAGCTCGGCTGGCTCGCGGCCCGCGGGATCGTGTTGAGCGGCAGCCGGCCGGCGCTCGCGGCGGACGACCTACCCCGCGGCCTCGCCGTGATCGATCTTCCCGCGATCGACTTCCCCCCCGCTGCCGATCGCGACCGGCTCGCGGCCGCGCTCGACCGCCGGGCGGCCGACTGCGATCCCGACGCGCCCGCCGCGATCTTTCTGTCTTCGGGCACGACGGGCCATGCGCATGGCGTGGTCCACTGCCAGCGGGCACTCGCCTGGAATGCGACTGCGGCCAGCGCCGTGTTTCTCGACGACCCGAGCGACGTGCGACTCGCCTTGCTGCCGATGAGCCACGGCCTCGCCCGCACGGGCGACCTCTACACGGCGCTGGTCCGCGGCAGTTGCCTGAATCTCGTCCGCGATCGCCGGCGGCTGCTCGACGCCTGCCGGGTGGCGCCGCCGACGGTGATCCTCGGCGTGCCCGCGCTCTTCGAGCGGCTCGAACAGGCCGTGCGAACCCGCTCGATCGCCGACCTGCCCGCTGCCCTCGGCGGACGCGTGCGGGCGTGCATTTCCGGCGGCGCGGCCTTGCGCGAACGGACGGCGCGATCATTCGCGGAGTGGGGGCTGCCGCTCGTCGAGGGCTACGGCCTCGCCGAAGCGGGCCCCGTGGTGACGCTCGCCAATCCGCGCACGATGCGGCCCGGGTTCGTCGGTCCGGCACTCGAGGGCGTGGAGCTGCGGATCGACGCGCGGCCCGAAAGCCGCGGGCAGTTGCTCGTGAGGACGCCGGGCCGCTCGATCGGGATCGTGCCCGCGGGCGGCGCGGCGGATGGACACTCGCCCCTCGCGGCCGATGGCTGGCTCGAGACCGGCGACCTCGCGGAGATCGCCGCCGACGGACAGGTGCGGATCACCGGCCGGATCGCCGACGGGATCGTCCTTGCCACCGGACAGAAGATTCCACCCGCGGAGGTGGAGCGGGCGCTCGCCGAAGACCCGGCCGTGGCCCAGGCCTGCGTGCTCGGCGACGGTCTGCGGTGGCCGGTGGCGCTCGTCGTGCCGGAGCCCCATGTGCTGCGGTCGGCGATCCGCCGGATGAAGCTGCGGGTGTGGAGCCGCGAGCAGGCGGTCCGCCATCCGCGGGTGCTCGCCTGGCTCGCGCGGCGGCTCGCGCGGCGGCAGGAAAAATTGCCCCGCGGCTGGCGGGTGCGGCGGGCCGCGCTCGTCGGCCGGCCGTTCGAGGCGGCCCGCGGCGAAGCGACCGCCTCGCTCAAGCTCAAGCGACGGGCGATCGCCGCGAACTTTCGCCACGTGCTCGACGCCGCCGCGCAACAAGACTCGCCCGCATGGATGGCGACGATCCCCGTGGGGCAGGCTTCCAGCCTGCCGACACGACAGCCTCCGGCTCGCCCGCGGTTCAGCCTCGCCTCGTGCCTCTGGCATCCGCAGAGCGACGACGGCGGCTTCGCGTCTGCGGCAACCACGGCCGCCGAGCCGCTGCGCGACAGCGTCACCGCCATTCTCGAGCGGGCCGAACTGGCGATCGAGAGCCTGCGGGCGGCCGACACGCTCTACGATCCACCCGCGGAGCCCACGCGCCTCCCTGCACCACCGATCGCCGATGCACCGCCCAGGCAGCAGGGCATCTTCTCTGCCGAAGCGGAGCAGGCGCTCGGTGAGACCGGCTTCTGGGGACTCGCCGTGCCCGAGTCGTTTGGCGGCGCCGGCTGCACGATGCAGGAACTCGCCAGGGCGATCACGCGGATCGCCGCCAACGTGCCGACGGCGGCGGGCATGCTCTCCGTCCACTCGTCGATCGGCGCGGTCGCGGCGCTCGCGGCCTTCGGCTCCTCGGAGCAGCAGGCCTGCCACCTGCCCGGCCTCGCCCGCGGCCTGCCGCTTTCGATCTTCGGCGGCACGGAGCCCGGCGTCGGCTGCGACCTCTCGGCCGTCACCACGAAGCTCGAACGGCGCGGCGACGACCTGCTCGTCACCGGCACGAAGATGTTCATCACCGGGGCGACCTACGGCCGGCTCGTGAAGCTGCTCGCGACGCTCGACGGCCAGCCGGTGGTCGCCCTCGCGCGGCTCCCCGACGCCGACGACGCGACGTTTCGGCTCCGCCGCTATCCGCTCCATCCACTCAAGCACGCCCACAACGCCGCGCTCGAGTTTGATGGATTCAAGGTCGAAGCCGCCGGCCTGCTCGCCCCTCCGGCCGACCGACATGGCCGGCCCGACGCGATGAAGATCATCTGGCACGGGCTCAACCGTGGCCGGATCACGCTCGCCGCGCAGGCCGCCGGCACGCACCGCATCCTGCTCGCGCAAGCCCGCGCATTCGCCGGGGCTCGCCGCACCTGGGGCGAGCCGATCCTCACGCGGCAGCTCGTGCAAGGGAGGCTCGGTCGGATCGCGGCGCGAACGCTGGCCTGCGACGCCCTCGCCGCGTGGGCGGCCGGCTGCATCGATGCCGGCGAGACCGGCGAACTCGAGGCGATCACCGCGAAGATCGTGGCGGGGGAGTGCGTCCGTGAGTCGGCCATCGACGCGCTCGGCGTGCACGGCGGCCGCGCGTTTCTCGTGGGGCATCCGCTCGGCGACTCGTTCCACGACCATCTCGCCGTGACGGTCTACGAGGGGGAGAGCGACCTGCTCGGCCTCGCGCTCTTCAAGGGGCTCGTGAAGCACCATCCGCTCGCGTCACTCCCCCGCGAGACGATAGCCTCGCGCCGCGCGGCGGCCTGGCTCGGCTGGCGGATCGGCCGCTTCGCCCGCGGCCCGCGGCCCGACGCGGCGATCCTCGACCCGACGCTTCGCGGCCACGCGGCGTTGGCCCGCCGGTCGCTCGGCCGCCTCGCCGTTCGAATCGACCGCGCGATCCGCCGCCACGGCAAGCAGATTGCCGAGCGGCAGCTCGAGATCGGCAGCCTCTCCGCGGAGGTCCGCGATCTCGTGAGTGCTTTGGCCGCCGCCCACCATGCCGACATCGCGGGCGACGACGAACTACTTCTCGCGGCCGACTGCTGGTGCCGTCTCGCGCTCGCCCGCGCCCTCGGCCGCCGCCTCACCGCGGCCGACCACGCGCGTCTGGCTGAGCTCGGCCGCGGGGCGCAGTAGGGTAGGCTTCAGCCTGCCACGGAAGCGCTTCAGCCTGCGAGCAGTAGACCGCTTGCTCCGCAAGCGGATCCCCTCGATTCTTGAAAAACGGGGTTGGTCGCGGCTGCCACGGAAGCCCGACGCGCGAGCGAGGAGAGTTGAGGCTTTTCGTAGCGCGGGTGGGAGCAGCGTTGAACGAAGTGGGTCGCGGCTGGACCTTGCTTGCGCTGCGGGCTTTCGTGAAGCGGTTTACAGCAGGCTCTCGAGCAGCAGCCGCATCTTGCGCAATTCGGCCACCTGGTCCACGCCCTCGATCGGCGGCAGGTGCGCGCAGAGCGCACGCTTGTAGCCGACCCGCTGCAATTGGCCGACGAGCTTGCCGTATTCCACGTCGCCCTGCCCGATCCGCACCTGGAAGGCGTCGGGCTTCGTGTCGCGCAGGTGCACGTGGCAGACGTATTTCAGGATCGGCTCCCACGACGCCTGCTTCTTCTGGCCGAAGATGAAGTGGCTGGGATCGAGGGCGACGCCGAGGCCGGGCACGTTGCGGCAAAGCGACGCGGTCGTCTCGGCATCCTGCGTCATGCGGTCGCGGGTGGTCTTCACGCCCACGACGGCGCCCAGGCCCGAGGCGATCGCCACCATCTTCCGTAGCCGCTCGATCTCGCCGTTGAACGGGGTGCCCAGCTCCGACGAATCGACCACGATCGTCACGATGCCGAGCGACTTCGCGAGCCGGCAGCAGGCGGTGAAGCGGTCGTAGAGTTCCGGTGTTTCGGGGGCGGAGAAGGAGATGGCCACCGGCCGGAGCCGCTGCAGGTCGCTGCATGCGGCGATCGCGGCCTCGGGATTCGCGGCGACCTTCGCCGGGGTGAGGTGGCCGCCGTGCTCATGCACGTCGATCTCGACCGCCGTGAACTCGAGCTCCGCCAGCCGCTCCATTGCCTTCGCCAGCGGCAGGTCGGGAAAGCATTCCGTGCTCACGCATACAATCACGTCGCCACACTCCTCGCTGCAAAACAAAAATCGGATCGCTCGTTCGCGATCCAGAAGGTAGCGGTGGGAGGCGAAAACTGGCAACATAATTCGCAGGACCGCGCCGGCGGCCTGCCAATCGTCGGGAGCAGGAGACAGACAGAGCCATGGATATCGAGCGGACGCTGCAGCCTTCCACGCGCCCTTTCATCGACCCGGCCTCGCCGCCGCCGGTCACACGGGTGATTCTCGAGCA
>JBIIOM010000071.1:0-11145 GCA_044336925.1 Pirellulales bacterium | reverse complement strand
GGGCAAGAGCACGACGATCGGGTCGATGCTCAACTACATCAACCAGAACTACCGCAAGCACATCCTCACGCTCGAAGACCCGATCGAATTCGTTTTCACCGAGGACAAGTGTCTGATCAATCAGCGCGAGATCGGCACCGACGTCAAGAACTTCGAGGTCGGCATGAAGCACGCCGTCCGCGAGGACCCCGACATCATCCTCGTGGGCGAGCTCCGCGACGTGGAGACCTTCAAGACGGCGATCCACGCGGCCGAGACCGGGCACCTCGTCTTCGGCACCATCCATGCGGCGAGCGCCGCCAGCACGATCACCCGCATCCTCGATCTCTTCCCGCAGGAGGAGCACGCCGCCATCCGCAGCGCGATCGCCTTCAACATGAAGGGGATCGTGGCGCAGAAGCTGCTCAAGTCGATCAAACCCGGTGTCAGCCGCGTGCCGGTGTGCGAGCTCATGTTTTTCGACGTGCTCGTGCGGAAGTACGTGCTCGAGGAGAAGGATCACCTGCTCCCCGATCACATCAAGAAGTCGGCCCAGGACGGCATGCAGGATTTCACGATGAGCCTCAAGAGCCTCATCGATCAGGAGCTCATCGACCGGAACGACGCGCTCGAGATCGCGCCCAACCGCGAGGCCCTGATGATGGCCCTCAAGGGCATCGGAGTCTCCTGATGCGAGCCACGGATTGTCGGCCGCCGTTTGGCCGCCTGGCGGTGGTGCTCTGCTGCCACCTGGCATGCATGTGGGCCGGGGCGGGGATGGGTGCTGAGCCCGGTGAAGTTGCGAAGCCGGCCGTGGCGGGCGTTGAGCCCGCGAACGCGGAGCCGGCGGGCGAGGGGGGCCGCGCGACGATGCGGCAGGTGCAGCCCGAGGAGCAGAAGCCGCCGGAGCTTCCGCCCGAAGAGCCCCGGTTCTCCCGCGGTGGCGGCGGGGGCCTCGCGCTGCTGCCCGTCTTGGCATGGTGGCTGCTGGTCCTCGGGTGGGTCGCCACGACCGATCGAGTAGGCCGCGACGAGTCGCGGCTCGCGAATTTCAGAGACCTTTGGCTGCCGCTCCTGACATTTCCGTTCTTTCTGGCGGCCCTCGGCGCCTGGTGGATACCGTGGTCGCTGCCGGCACTGATCGTCATGGCGGCGGCCTGGCTCGGCCCGCTCATACCCTATCTGAAGCAACGCGATGCCGCCGTGCCGCCCGACGCCCGGATGCTGTCCGCCATGAGCCTGCTCGAGCCGGTCATCGCGGCCGGCACCAAGCAACTGCGCAAGATGGGCATCAAGATCGACCTCACGCAAAAGACCGCGGTCGAGTCGCTCCCCGAGATCACGCTTGCGGCAGTTGCCGAATCGGCCGACGAGTCCGACGCTATGCTCGCGGCGGCACAGGAACTGCCCGGGTTCGCGGGCCTGCGGGAGATCGTCCAACGCGGCTTGGGTGCGCGGGCGGTCGAAATCAAGGTGGACATCGATCAGTCGGGAGCCAAGGTGCGGCATCTGATCGACGGTGTCTGGCAGCCGGAGCGGCGTCCGGTCGTGTTCAAGGAGGGCCGCAAGAAGGTCCGGAGGATACAGCCATCGGAGGCGATCCCGTTGGAGGCAGCCAAGGCGATTCTTGCAGCCTTCAAAGCCATGTGCGGCCTTTCGCGAAAGTCGGGGCAGTCGATGGGTCCCGGGCGGATGGTGGTGTCGCTGGCGAAGCGGCGGATTCCCTGCACCGTGACCCTCGAATCTGGGAGCGACCGGAAGCGGCTGAAGATCGCCATGCAGTCGCCGCCGAATGCCTTCCCATCGCTGGCCGCGCTCGGCATGGGCGAGGAGCAGATGGCACAGGTCGCGGAGGCGATCGGACTCGCGAACGGCCTCATCGTGGTGTCGGCGCGTCCGGAAGACGGATTGACGTCGACGTTCGTGCAGGTCGTGATGGCCGCGGACCGGCTCCTGCGCGACTTCGTGATCATCGAGGATGCCGCCGCGCGATTGAACGAGATGCAGAACGTGAAGCCCGTCTGCTGGGGGACCGCCGAGGCGGCGACGCCGCGCGAGGCCCTGCAGCGGGCGCTGCGGGATTATCCGACGGCGATCGTGGTGCCGGATCTCCGCGACAGGCCACTCGCCGTGGAGGCGGTGGGCAAGGCGGCGGAGATGCTCGTGATCGTCGGAGTGCAGGCGGCCGATGCCGTCGATGCGATCGACAAGCTGCTCGGTCTCGGCGTTCCTCGCGATCTGCTGGCCAAGGTGCTGATCGCCAGCGTTTCCCAGCGACTGGTCCGCAAACTGTGTGCAGCCTGTGCGGAGCCGTTCAAGCCGTCGGCCGATCTCCTCGCGCGGATCAAGCGGTTGCGGGAAGACGAGCCGGTCTGCAAGCGGCCCGCCGCGGAGGGCTGCGCGGAGTGCCAGGGGATCGGCTATGTCGGCCGGACGGGATTGTTTGAAATCGCCGGCGGCCCGACCGTGAGCCGGGCGATCCTGGCGAAGGTGGACACCAAGACCCTGCAAAAGTCCGCCGAGAAAGACGGGATGACGCGGCTGCGGGACGCCGGCCTGAGGCTCGTCGCGACGGGCACGACCTCGGTCGAGGAACTCCAGCGGGTAATCAAGAAGGAGTAGCTGTCGATGGCCATCAACATCGCTTTGTTGGCGATCCTGCTGCTGATCGCAGCCGGCACATTTCGCGGCGGTCTCTGGCAGGGGCTGATCCTGTTTCTCAATGTCGTCGTCGCGGCGACCATCGCGGTCGCGTGGTACGAGAGCCTGGCCGGCTATCTCGAAAAGTATCTGGCCGCCTTCACCTACTTTCTCGACGTCGTGTCGCTCTGGCTCCTGTTCGTGTTGATCCTCGTCGTTCTCGGCACGGCCACGCACCAGGTGGCGAAAGCCTCGTTGAAGTTCGCCAAACCGGTCGAACTGGCCGGCGGCATCCTCGTTGCATTGATGACGGCCTGGACCGTCGTCGAGTTGGCCGCCTTCACGATCCATATCGCACCGCTCGGCACCAGCGCGGTACCGATGCCGCCGGAGCAGAGCATGCTCTACGGACTAAAGCCCGATGCCTGGTGGCTCTGGTGGGCCCGGGGGTCAACACGCAACGGGCCATTCGCCGTTCCGGCACATCGATTCGATGCCCAGGACGATTTTTTCCCGCGTCATGCAAAGCGACGGGAACAATTGGCGGCGGAGCCATCGCTGGTCTTGTCGGTGGATTGAGTCGTTGGGGAAAGCGATGCGAGTCTCCGGAGAACATTCCTCCCTCGGCGAAGAACCGTGTCCGGTCGAGGACGGCTACCTGCCGGTGAGCCGGCTGGCGGTCGCGGCGGCTGCGCTCGGCGGCATTTCAGCGCTCGCGCTCGCGAGCCCGGTCTTCTGGGTATTGCCGCTGGTCGCGATCGGGGTCGCGGTCGCGGCGCTTCGTGATGTCGCCCGGCCGGAAGCGCCGAAGGCGGGACGGCTGGCGGCGGTCGCGGGCCTGGCGCTCGCCGCGGGCTTCGGCGCGCAGGCCGTGACCGCGAAGGCCACCGCGCAATCGATCACGGCGGCTCGGGCCGGCGCGGCGGCGCGGCTGTGGCTCGACACGATTCACGCGCAGCGGCTCGGCGACGCGCGGAGCATGTGCGGCTTCGATGCGGCGGGGGCCGTCGATGCGGTGGCCGGCTGTGAGACGTCGGATCGGGCCGAGGTGATCGGCACCGCCGCGGGCGAGAGCGCCGGCACGTGGATCGTGCGGGCCAAAGTCGGCAGGTGCACGCTCGAGATCACGCTCGAGCCGATGCCGGCGACGTGGCAGGGCCGGCAGGGGGAGCGGTGGACGATCACGAAGGCCGACGTCGTCAGGCCGTTTGAGAACTGAAGGCCCGCACGCCGTCGATCGTGTCGGCGCCGCCGGCGAGCATCACGAGCCGGTCGAAGCCGAGCGCCGCACCGACACCCGCGGGCATCTCCGGGCCATGCGCCTCGACGAGCCGCTCGGGCACCGGCAGGACGGCGCGGCCGCCGGCAGCGCGGATCCGGTTGGCCGCGGCGATCCGCTCGAGCAGGGCCTCGCGGCCCGTCTCCTCCTCCCAGCCGTTGGCGAGTTCGACGCCCTCGACGAAGAGCTCGAACCGCCGGGCGACCGGCGGAGCTTCGCCCGCGATCCGCGCGAAGGCCGCCTGCGACACCGGCCAGTCTTCGAGCATCGTCGGCCGCCCACGGCCCAGCCGTGGCGCGACCGTCTCCGAGAGGATCACCTCGAACCAGTCGTCGGGCGTGTCGGCATGGTGCTCGGGCAAACGCACGCCGGCCCGTGCGCCGGCGGACCGCCAGTCGGCGAGCGAGGCGGAGAAGGGATCGATGGCGGCGTGCGCCAGAAATGAGTCGCGGCAGGTCGTACGCTCGATGCCGGCCGTGCCGAGGGCCGCCGCGCACAGCCGCGCCAGGAATGACGCGGTGTCGTCGAGCGTGGCGCCCGGCGCATACCACTCGAGCAGCACGAACTCGACGTCGTGCCGCTCACCGCGCTCGCCCGCGCGAAACGACCTGGCGAACTGGTAGATCGGCCCCGAGCCGGCCGCGAGCAGTCGCTTCATCAGGGCCTCGGGGCTCGCCTGCAGAAAATGCGGCGGCCGACCGTCGCCGTCGAGGGGCACGGCGATCGGGTCGATGTGGGCCTCGGGCAGCACCTCGCTCGACAAGACAGGCGTGTCGACCTCGAGAAAACCGAGGTCGTCGAAGCATCGGCGCAGCCGCGAGCGGACATGCGCGCGAAGCTCGAGAATCGGTCGGGTGGACATCGGCGAACAAACGCGTTGATCGGGCCCGTCAGATGCCGGCGGCGGCCGGCTTCTTCGCCGCCAGTTTCTCCGCCGTCTCGCGGTACACAAGCACCGGGCACGGCGCCCGCCGTACGATCGCCTCGGCGACGCTGCCCATGAGCAGCCGCGTGACGCCGGTGCGGCCATGCGTTCCCAGCACGATCATCTCCGCCCCCTCCTCCGCGGCGATGCGGACGATCTCGCCGGCGGGGTCGCCCATCGTGAGCCGGTGGGCGAACGGAAGCTTCGGATCCGCCGGCTTCACGTCCTCGAGCATCTTGAGAATCCGTTCCGAACTCGGCTCCGGCAGGCCGTAGTAAAACTCGCCGCCGCCGTAGGCCAGGGGCGGCTCCTCGACGTGCACGATCAACAGCCGCGCATTGCTCTGCTTGGCCAGCGCCTCGGCATGCGGCAGCGCGGCATCGCTCGCAAGCGAGAAGTCGGTCGGGAAAAGGATCGTTTTCTGCGCCATGGTGAGCCTCCTCTTTTTGGTAAGCGGCGTCCCAGCCAGATGCGAACCCTCTGAATCATACGGTGCGGCAAGCGAACGATGAATCAGTGCAGACGAGCCGGGGGGCGGGCGAGGTCGAGACGAGTTGACGTATCCTCGTCTCCGAAGTCGAGGCCTCGCCTGCCCCCCGGCGGCCCGCGTTGGCTCAGTGCAGCCGCATGCCGGGTAGCGCGCCGGAATCGGGCGAAAGCAGGTAGACACCTTGGGCGCCTGCCCCGCTGGCCGCCACCACCATGCCCTCGCTCAGGCCAAACTTCATCTGCCGGGGCGCGAGGTTCGCCACCACCACCACGAGCCGGCCCACGAGCGCCTCCGGGGCGTGAAATCCCTTGATGCCGGCGAACACCGTGCGCGTGGTGTCGCCGCCGAGGCTCACGGTGAGCTTGAGGAGTTTCTTCGCCTCGGGCACCTCCTCGGCCGTGAGGATGCGCGCCACGCGGAGATCGATTTTCGCGAAGTCGTCGATCGTGCAGGTGGGGGCGAGCGGTTCGGCGCTGTCTGCGGTGGTCGGGGAGGGCTGGGAATCCATCGAAAGGGCTCCTGACTGGGGGGATGATGCGCGGGCTTCGGCGAGCGATTGGGCAAGCAACGACTCGATCTGCGCGGCTTCGACACGGCGCATGAGCGGGGTGAACACGCCGACCGGCAGACCGGCGAGCGGCCGCTGCGACTCCTCCCACGACTCGATGGGCCCGCCGACGAGATCGCCCGCCTGCACGGCGAGCTTCGGCAGCACCGGCGCGAGGTAGACGGCCAACTGCCGGAAAAGGTTGAGCGCCACCGTCGCCACGTCCTGCAGCCTCGCGGCGGCTTCGGGCCCCGCCTTCGCGAGCTTCCAGGGCTGCTCGGTATCGACGTAGAGATTGGCCCGGTCGGCCGCGAGCATGATCGCCCGCATCGCGCTCGCCGTATCGCAGGCCTCGTAGGCGGCCGCGATCTCGGCGCCGTCGGCCGCGGCCTGCGCGAAGAGGCCGCCGTCGTCGGGATAACGGGCCGAGAGCCCGGTCTGCTCGAGCCACCGCGCGGTGCGGCTGGCGAGGTTCACCACCTTGCCGACGAGATCCGCGTTCACCTTCGCCGCGAACTCCTCGAGATTCAGGTCGATGTCGTCGATGCCACCGGCGAGCTTCGACGCATAGAAGTAGCGGAGCATGCCGGGATCGAGGTGGTCGAGGTAGGTCCGCGCGAGCAGGAACGTGCCGCGGCTCTTCGACATCTTCTGCCCGTTGACGGTGAGGAAGCCGTGGATGCGAACCTTCGTCGGCAGGGAAAGCTCCGCCGCCTCGAGCATCGCGGGCCAGAAGAGCGTGTGGAAATAGGTGATGTCTTTGCCGATGAAGTGGTGGATCTCGGCGGGCGGCTCGTTGGCTCCGCCGCGCCGCCACCAGGCGTCGAACGCTTCCCCCTGCCGCGCACACCATTCGCTCGTGGCCGCGAGGTAGCCGATCGGCGCATCGAACCAGACATACCAGTAATGGCCCGGTGCGTCGGGGATCTCGAAGCCGAAGTAGGGGGCGGGGCGGGAGATGTCCCAGTCGCGGAGCGGATCCCCGAGGAAATGCCCCGCGAGATAGTTGGCCACCCGCGGATCGAGGGCGCCCGACGACCGCGTCCAGCGATCGAGGAAGGGATGCATCGCCTCGAGTGTCACGAAGAGGTGCTCGGCCGACCGCTCCTCGGGCCGCGCGCCGGAGAGCGTGCTGCGCGGCTCGATGAGGTCCGCGGGGCCGTAGGTGGCGCCGCACTGCTCGCAGGAATCGCCGTATTGATCGGCTGCCTGGCACTTCGGGCAGCCGCCGCGGACGAACCGATCGGCCAGAAAGACGCCCGCGACCGGGTCGTAGAGCTGCTTCACGTCGCGCGAGGTGACGAGGCCGCGCCGGCGGAGCGATTGCCAGATCTCGCCGCAGAGCCGGCGGTTGGCGTCGCTGTCGGTGCTGCCGTAGTGGTCGAACTCGATCTGGAAGCCGCCAAAGTCGTTCAGATGCGCCTCGCGCATCGCGGCGATCAAAGCCTGCTCGCTGCGGCCCTCGGCCTTCGCGCGGATCGTGATCGCCGTGCCGTGGGTGTCGTCGGCGCAGAGGTAGACGGCCCGCTGGCCGCGGAGCTTCTGAAACCGGACGAAGATGTCGGTCTGGATGTACTCGACCAGATGCCCCAGATGGATGTGGCCGTTGGCGTAGGGCAGGGCCGAGGTGACGAGAATCCGGCGTTGGGTGGGGGCGGGCATGAAGTTCCGTGGGCTGCGAGGAAAGCGGATTGTAAGAATGTCTGCGGAAACGGGGAAACAGCGCAGGCTCGGGGCGAATGGGAAAGGCCTTGCGACGCAGATGCGGGGCGAAAGTGGTCTTGTGGCAGGTGGGGGGTGGCGGCAGTATCCCGCCCCCTTCGGCACCGCCCGCGAAGGAACCCCAGCATGGAGCCGCGGATGACCCTGTTTCAGCACGCCACATTCGTCCATCGATCGGTCGTCCGCGCCGCCGGAGTCTTCGTCCTTTCGGCCACCGCGGCGGTCGTTGCGAGCGCCGGAATCGCCCGCGCCAATCCGGTGCAGGCCGCCGCGAGCGGCGACATCGTGCTGCTCGATTTTTCCGCTTCCTGGTGCGGGCCCTGCCGCTCGATGGCACCGCTCGTCGCGGAGGTGGAGTCGGCCGGGTGGGCCGTGCGACACATCGACGTCGATCGCGAAGGGGATCTCGTCCGCCGCTTCGGCGTCACCGGCGTTCCCTGCTACGTGCTGCTCGTGAAGGGGCAGGAAGTGGGCCGCATCAACGGCGCGACGACCCACGAGGAGATGGAAAACCTGCTCGCCAAGAGCCGCGAGGCGTTCGGCCTGCCCGGCGCGAAGCCCGCCACGTCCCTCGCCGCGAAGACCCCGGAGGCACGAGTCCCCGGCATCCCGCTGCCCGCCACGGCCTCGACCGCTCCGCTTGCCATCGAGTCGGCCGCACCGGCGACCGCCGCCGTCGCCGCGACCGTGCAGGGGCTGCCCCCAGTGGCCCGCGACGATCGCGCCCCCCGCGAATCTCTGGAACGGCTGCCGGCCTCGGCCCGCCCGCTCGCCGACCGCGCCGCCCCTCCCGCCGACATCCCGCCGCCGCTATCCGCCGAGGATCGCGTGTTGCTCGAGCAGCGACTCTTGAGCGCCACCGCCCGCCTGCGGGTCGGCGATCCCGACGGCGCCTCGTGGGGCACCGGCACGGTGGTCGATTGCCGGGAGGGGGAAGCGCTGATCCTCACCTGCGGCCACATCTTCCGCGATTCCGACGGCAAGGGGATGATCGAGGTCGATCTCTTCGGCCCGGGCGCGCCGCGCGGACTCGCCGGCCAGTTGATCTCATGGGATCTCAAGCGCGATCTCGCGCTTGTGAGCATCTTCACCGACGTGCCCGTCGAGCCGGCCCGGGTGGGCGGCACGCAGCGCTCGACCGCCGCCGGGGAGCCCGTCGTGACGGTGGGCTGCAATGGCGGCCACGATCCGACGATCCACCACAGCCGCGTCACCGCCGTCGACAAGTATCTCGGCCCCGCCAACGTGCAGGTGGCCGGCCAGCCCGTGCAGGGCCGCAGCGGTGGCGGCCTCTTCGGCATCGATGGCACGCTGCTGGGTGTGTGCAATGCCGCCGACCCGACCGACAACGAGGGACTCTTCGCCGCGCTGCCGGCGATTCACGAGCAGCTCGACGAGGCGGGGCTCGCCTTCGTCTACCGCAGCGTCTACCCGAGCGGCGCCGTGGCCGATGCGAACGGTGCCGGGGTGCCGAGCATGCCGGCCGAGATGCCGCCGGTCTCGTTCGATCGCCGCGACCGCGACGATGCCGTGCCCACCGCCTCGCCCGGCCCAGCCGCCGCGCGGTCCGCTCCGCTGCCTGCACCGGCGGCATTCACGGACGCGCCGCCCGTGAATCCAGCCGCCGCAACCGCCGCCGTTCGTGCGGCTCCCACGCCGCTTTCGTCGGGCGAGCAGGCGCTGCTCGATCACGTGCGGAAGCACGAGGGCAGGGCCGAAGTGATCTGCATCGTCCGGCCGCACGACGCGCCGCAGCAGGCGAGCGAGGTCTTCGTGCTGCAGGGCGCGAGCCGGGATTTCGTCGATCATCTCTCGAAGACCCACGCCGGGAACGCGCACGGGCAGAAGCCCGCTGCCGGCAGGTCGGCCCTCGCCGCCCTGCCCGCCGGCGAGACGGCGCGGTAGCATCGGCCGCATGCTGCAATATCTGGTCCGCCACGGCGAAAGCATCTCGAACGTCGAGGAGCGGGTGCAGGGGCAGGCCGACGTCGAGCTCTCGCCGCTCGGCCGACGACAGGCCGCGGCCGTCGCCACCTGGGGCCGCGCGACGCTCGACGCAGCGACCGCTCCCGATGCGACTTGGGAGATCTGGTCGAGCCCGCTCAAGCGCGCCCGCCACACCGCCGAGACCATCGCCACATCCCTCGGGCTTCCCGTTCACATCGACGAAGAACTCTGTGAACTGCACGCCGGGGTCTTCCAGGGGCATCTCTGGGCCGACCTGGAAGCGCGGTTCCCGGAGGCGGTGGCTCGGTGGCGAAGCGGTGACGTCGACTATCGGATCCCCGGCGGCGAATCGCGGGCCGAACTCGCCGCCCGCGGCCACCGGGTGCTCGAGGCCCTCGGCCGCCGCGATGTCGCGGGCATGATCGTCGTCGCCCACGGCGGGGTGCTCACCGCGGCGCTCGGCAGCATGCTCGGCCGCGACCATCCATTGCTCGCCGCCGCCGCCCAGCGGCCGTTCACGAAACTGCCGGCGCTGGCCAATGCCTCGCTGACGCTCCTCGAATGGCCCGGTCCGCGGCTCGTCTCGTTCAACGAGACGGGGCATTTGGCAGGCTGAAGCCTACTTGGTGGCAGGCTGAAGCCTACCCTACGGGGCGTCGGTGACGTTGATCGTGACCGGCACGGCGTTGACGCTGTTGGTGGCGCCCGGGCCGGCTCGGCCGGTGGCGCGGATCGTCACCATGCCGCGGCCGAGGAGTTCGGCCGGCACCTCGATCGTGGCTTCGGGCTTGGCTTCGCGGCCGAGCACGCGGCCCATCGCGAAGATCACGATTCCTTCGAGCCCAGCCCCCTTCACGCGCACGCGAACGGTCCCGCCGGGCTTCACCCGCGCCGGCTCGGCCTCGAGCGAAAGCGACCGGCCGTAATTGCGGAACGACACGGGCATGATCCAGCGGCCCTGTGACTCGACGGGCGATGAATCGATCGCCACGATTCGCAGATCGTGGTGGCCATCGGCCATCGTCGTGGTGTCGAGCGTGAACCGCTCCCCCGGCCCGCACTGCGCGCACCGCACGCCATCGACGAAGAACTCGAAGCGATCCACCGCGATGCCCTTTGCGCCGGGGACGGTGCCGCGCGGCTCGAGTTCGACGGCTCCGGCCAGCGTGTCGCCGGGCTGGATCGGTATCGCGTCGGGGGCGATCACCGCCTCGACGAGCGGAATCGACGCCCACGGGCGACAGAGCGGGTCGCCCACGACGAGCAACTGGTAGGGGGACCGCACCGACTGATAGAAGGCCTCGGCGAGAGTCGCGCCGCGGGCATAGTGCACCTGGATGGCCGCGTGGGGAAACTTCGCCTGGAGCGCGTAGGGCTCGATGACGGTGCCGCTGGAGCCGGCGGCGCCCGCCCGCAGGAAGGCGGAGAGAGGCGTCTGGCCAGCCGACGGGGTGAAGATCCCACCGAAGCTCGTGAGATTTTCGCAGATCGCCCCCGGCACGACCGTGCTGCCGCTACCGGGAAAGTCGAAGTCGGCGCTGCCGGTCATCAGTCCCGCCACGTCGCGCTTGCCGATCGGCAACTTGCCGGTGACGATCTCCCCCCTCACGCCGAGT